>NZ_DATKFR010000092.1:0-3921 GCF_035511255.1 Parvibaculum sp. | reverse complement strand
GGATCTGGTTGCCGCGCTGCTCGGCACCTTTCGGCCTGACCGAGACAGGGCACATGGCGAGCACCGGCTTGTCGGGCAGTTTTTTGTGATCCTTGAGATAGCGACGGAGCGCACCGGCGCAGATGCCGAGCACGACGTCGTTGACCGTCAGGTTCAGATCCTTGGCGACGCCCTTGATCCGGGTCAAAGGGATCGTATGCGTCGCGAAGCGGCGATGCCGCGTGATCGAATTGTTGAAAGGCGTCGACGGCGCGGTGAAGGGCATCGGCGATTTGCGTGAGGCGCCGGCGATCGCCTCGAGGCTCGACTTGATCGCGGCCGACGAAAGTTGCCGGACCGACTGTACCTGGCCGAGAAGGCCGGAATAGGTGCGCGTCAGCCGGTCCATCAGTTTCGGCGGCGTGGACGGTTCCTTGTGCGTCGGCGGCGCTTGCCAGAAGCCCATCACTTTCTTTGTCGCGCGCGTCTTCGACATCACGCGGTCGAGGACCGACATGGCCGCGACTCCGTCGACGCAGGAGTGGTGGATCTTGAAATAGAGCGCGACCTGATTGTCCTCGAGCCCCTCGATGAAATAGCACTCCCAGAGCGGGCGCGTGCGGTCGAGCAGGCGCGAATGCAGCCGCTCGACGAGTTTCATCAACTGGTCCATCGAGCCGGGCGCGGGCAGCGCCGAGTAGCGGACGTGATAATCGAGATCGAAATTCGTGTCCTCGGTCCAGCTCGGCCAGACGTCGAGTTTCAGATAGTCGGCGCGGAGCTTGAGGTTGAAAGGCGGAGCGGGCGGGATCGAGTGGTCGATCCGCATCATCAGCTCACGAAAGAAATTGCCCTTGTAGTTCTTCGGCAGCTTGAAGATCTGAAGCCCCGCGACATGCGCCGGGCATTCTTCCGTCTCGACCTGCAAAAAGGCCGCATCCTGCAGATTCAGTCTCGTCATTTCCCCCGCGCCTCCCCGCGCGTTCTCCCGTGGACAGTCTTCCACAAATCGGGGGAGGGACGCTACGGAAAGCTTGGAACGTCAGGCCGTGACGGGGTTGGGCAGGGGAGCACCCGCGAAGAAGGCGTCGAGATTGGCGATCACCGTGGCGAGCATCGCCTGCAAGGCTTCGACGCTCCCGCCGCCGATATGCGGCGTCAGCACGACATTGGGAAGGGCGAGGAGGTCGGACCGGATATTGTCCGGCTCCCCCTCGAAAACGTCGAGCCCTGCGCCAGCGAGCTTGCCTGTCTTGAGGGCGTCGACGAGTGCATCCTCGTCGATGGCCGAGCCACGCGTGATGTTGACGATATGTCCCTTCGGCCCGAGCGCTTCAATGAGTTCGGCATTGACGAGATGCCGGTTACCGTCGTCGGCGCGATGCGCGAGCACCAGTACGTCAGCCCAGGCCGCGAGCGCCAGCGGCGTTTCGAAGTAACGATAAGGCACGCCGTCGCGCTCGCGCCGGCTGTAGTAGCCGATTTCGGTTTCGAAGGCGGCGAGGCGCTGGGCGGTTTTGGCGCCGATCGCGCCCAGACCGACGATGCCGATCTTGCGTCCGGTCACGCCCGGCGAGAAAAGCATCCGGGCGCTGTCGTCGCCGCGCCACTTGCCTGTCCGCATCGACCGATCGCCCGCCGCCACATGGCGGATCGAAGCGAGAAGCAGCGCGACGGCGAGATCGGCGACGGCGGCGGCATTGGCGCCGACGGTGTTCGCGACCTTGATGCCGCGCCGCGTCGCTTCGACCACGTCGATCCCTTCATAACCGGAGCCGATGCAGCAGATGAGCCGAAGTCCGGGCATCCGGTCCATTTCCGCGGCTCCCGTCACCGTCGCTCCGGCCGTGACCAGGGCCGTCGCCTCGCCGCTCCGGGCGGGATCGGTAATCAGCGTGTAATTCGCGGACAAGAGTTGTTCGAAGGCTTTGCCGAGCGGAATGGCCAGAAAGACGGACGGCTTCATCGGTACTCCTGACAAATCAGACGGAACGGGAGGTTTCCGCACGGGCGATCAGCGCCTGTGCCTGCTTCAGATGCGGAATGTCCAGCATGACGCCGTCGAGCGCAACGACGCCGACATCCTCACCGGCCCTGGCAAAAGCCTCGACGACGGCGCGTGCATGGGCGATGTCTTCCTCCGACGGCGTGAAGATGCGGTTAATGATCGGTACCTGCGCCGGATGGATCGCCATCTTGGCCGTGAAGCCGTCTCGCATCGCGGCCCGTGCCTCAACTTCGAAGCCGGCCTCGTCGCGGAAATCCTTGTAGACGCCGTCGAGCGGAATGACGCCGGCGGCGACCGCGCCCGCCAGCGTCAATGTGCGGGCGAGGCGATAAGGCTCGGTATAGGCGCCCGTCTCGTCCTTGTTGCTGCGCGCACCGAGTGCGGTCGCGAGGTCTTCCGCGCCCCAGGTCAGGGCGAAGAGGCGGGGGCTCGCGCCGGCATAGGTGCCGAGGTTGAAGAGCGACGCGGCCGTCTCGGTGGCGACGCAAAAGAGTTTGATCGTGTCGGTACGCAGGCCCGCTTCGGCTTCGAGGTCGGTCAGTGCATCCGCGACCTTCTTCACGCAATCGCCGGAAATGGTCTTCGGGATGAGGATCGCGTGGGGCCGGTGCGGTACGACGGCGGCGAGGTCGTCCTTCCAGAGCGGCGTGTCGAGCGCATTCATGCGGACGCAGACGCGCGGACCGCTGGCACTTGCGCTCTTCAGATAATCTCGCGCATTGGCGCGCGCGGCCTGCTTGTTAGGGAGCGCGACCGAATCCTCGAGATCGAGAATGATCGCGTCGGCGCCCGTCGCCGCCGCCTTGGCAAGCTTCTTCTCACTGTCGGCCGGAATGAAGAGGAAGGACCGCATGGCTCAGACCTCAACCGTCTCGGCCCCGCGGGCATGCATGAAGGCCTGCCGCGTACAGGAGGCGACCTCCTCGCCACGCTGGTTGTAGGCCTTGTGCTCGAAGGTGACGATGCCGGCGGCAGGCCGCGACTTCGAACGGCGCTTGCCGAGAACCCTCGTCTCGACCCGGATCGTGTCGCCCTGGAAGACCGGCTTGGGGAAAACGACGTCGGTCATGCCGAGATTGGCGATCGTCGTTCCATGCGTCGTGTCGTGAACGGAAATGCCGATCATCAGTCCGAGCGTGAAGAGGCTGTTGACCAGCGGCTTGCCGAATTCGGTTTCGGTCGCGGCGTAGTGGTGGTCGAGGTGCAACGCGGCCGGATTCATGGTCATGGTCGAGAAGAGAACATTGTCGGTCTCGGTCACCGTGCGGGTAATCGAATGCCTGAAGAGCTGCTCGTCATGGAAATCCTCGAAATAAAGTCCCGGCATTCTCGTCCTCGCCTCGATCCGAAGGGCTGTCTCGCCGCCCGCCTGTCGGCTAGCTTATAGCCCCGTCCGTCCGAAAGAGAAAAGCATCGAGGCTCTCCCCAAATGGCCTTCCATCTTCACGAACGCCTCGCCGCGGACACCTACACGGTCCAGGACCTCGCCCTCTGCCGCGTGCTGTTGATGAACGACAGCCGCTTCCCCTGGACGATCCTCGTGCCCCGGCGCACGGGCCTGAGGGATTTTCATGAGGTTGCCCGCGCCGACAAGCCGACGTTCCATGCGGAACTCGATCTGGTTTCCGATGTCCTGAAGCGCCTCTCGGGCGCCCACAAAATGAATGTGGCGGCGCTGGGCAACATGGTGCCGCAGCTCCATGTCCACGTGATCGCCCGCTTCGAGGGCGACGCCGCCTGGCCCAAACCTGTCTGGGGGCAGGGAGAGACGGTGCCTTATGAGCCCGCCCGGGCCGGAGAGCTTATCGAAAGCTTAAGAAAAGACCTTCGTGGTTAACCATTGGTTTAAGATTCGGGCCCTAGTCTCGGTTCCGTTAGCGGCGATTCCCGCCGCCCGATGGAGTGAGAGCCGTGGCAACGTCCCTCATCGCCGA
>NZ_DATKFR010000091.1:0-6092 GCF_035511255.1 Parvibaculum sp. | reverse complement strand
GCCGATTCGGATGCCCGGAGATTATGGAAGACGCCCTCAACCTCAATTCCGTCACCCTGCTGATCGTCATCGCGCTCGGCTGCGGTTTCGTGCTGATCCGCCTGCGCCAGCCCGCCATCGTCGGCTACATCCTCGCCGGCGTGGTGCTCGGCCCCCATGGTCTCGGCCTGGTGAAGAGCGCGGAGGGCATCGACTTCTTTGCCGAACTCGGCGTGCTGCTGCTTCTCTTCCTCGTCGGCCTCGAGCTGAACCTCAAGACTTTCCGCGCCGTCTATCGCGTCGCGCTGTTCTGCGTCGCCCTGCAGACCGTCGTTTCCCTCGGCCTCACCTGGGCGACCGGCGCGTTGCTGGGTTGGGGACTTCAAAGCTCGCTCATCCTCGGCTTCGTGCTCTCGCTGTCCTCGACCGCCGTCGGCATCAAGATGCTGCAGGAGATCGGCGAGTTTCACACCCATGCCGGCCGTATCACCATGGGCGTGCTGGTCGCGCAGGATCTGCTGATGATCCCGATGCTGGTGATTGCGAGTTCGCTCGGCCATGGCCGGGGCGACGGCGTCGATCTGCTGCTCGTGGCGAAACTCGCCGGCGCCGTCGCGGTGCTCGCGGGCACGGCCGTCGTCCTGACGCGCAGGGGCCGCGTCGAGCTTCCCTGGAGCCGCATGCTGCGCGGGCAGAGCGAGCTCGCGCCGCTCGCCAATATCGGCTTCTGCTTCGTCTTCGCCGCCGTCTCCGGCTATGTGGGCCTCTCGCCGTCCTATGGCGCCTTTCTCGCCGGCCTCATCCTCGGCGCCTCGACCGATCGCCGCGCCGCGATCTTTCTCACCGCGCCGGTGCAGAGCGTGTTGCTGATGGTCTTCTTCCTGTCGATCGGTCTCCTCATCGACCTCCAGTTCGTCGCGACGCATCTCATGACGGTGCTGATCCTCGTCTTCGTCGTGCTGGTCGCAAAGACCGCGTCGAACATCACGATCCTGAACCTCCTCGGCGAACCCTGGGAACAGGCCTTCATCTCGGGCCTGGTCATGGCGCAGATCGGCGAGTTCTCCTTCGCCCTGGCAAAGGCCGGTCTCGGTTCCGGCGCGCTCGACCGCGACGCCTACCAGCTCGCGCTGTCGGTGATCGCCTTGAGCTTGATCCTCAGCCCCTTCTGGCTCGTCACCGCGCGGCGCTTTCACGCCGTCGGACAGCAGCAGTTCACGGGCCTCGTCTCGACCTTCGAAACTCTCTATCCTTCGGCCTTCGCGCGGGCGCGCTGGCTCGCGGCGAAAATCGCCGGCGGTACGAAATGGCTTTTCCGCCGCGCTTCAGATGAAGAACGCAGACCATGAACAAGCTGCCTCGCGAAATGGCGGACACGCCCCAGACCCGCTCTCCCTCCTTCAAGCTGAGCTTCGAGGACGCGGATTTCCTGCTGCGCGACGAGTTGCGCGCCGTGCGCCTGCAGCTCGAATTGCTGAAGCCCGAGCTGATGCTTCAGGATCAGAACATCCGCTCGACCATCGTCGTCTTCGGCAGCGCGCGGGTTCCCTCGCCCGAGGACGCGGCCTGCCACTGCGACGAGGCGAATGCCGCGCTCGCCGCCGATCCCGGCAATCCCGAATTGCAGCGCGCCGCCCGCGCCCGCGAGAACCAGCGCAAGCGTTGCCATTACTATGAAGAGGCGCGGCGCTTCGGCCGCCTCGTGTCGGAGGCCGCGCAGACATCGCAGGGCCGCGACTACGTCATCATGACGGGCGGCGGTCCCGGCATCATGGAAGCGGCGAACCGCGGCGCGTCGGATGCAAAGCGCGTATCGGTCGGACTCAACATCTCCCTGCCGCATGAGCAGGTGCCGAATCCCTATATCACGCCGGATCTCGCCTTCCAGTTTCACTATTTCGCGCTGCGCAAGATGCATTTCCTGATGCGCGCGAAGGCGCTGGTCGTCTTTCCCGGCGGCTTCGGCACGTTCGATGAACTCTTTGAGACGCTGACGCTGATCCAGACCCGCAAGATCGATCCGATGCCGGTCCTCCTTTTTGGCGAGGACTACTGGCGCCGCGTCGTCAATTTCGACGCGATGGTGGAGGAGGGCGTCGTCGCGCCGGAAGATCTCGACATCTTCCACTTCGTCGAAAGCGCCGAGGACGCCTGGAACTACATCGCCGCCTTCAACGAGCCCGGCCCGAAGGAGCCGCCGATGCAAAGGAACGATCCGCTCTGATCGGAATGCGCACATCATGCCGGTCATAGTCTGGTTCAGGCAGGATCTCCGCCTCGCCGACAATCCGGCGCTCGCCGCCGCCGTGGCGACGGGCGAGGAGATCGTGCCGCTTTACATTCTCGATCCGGGCACGCCGCTCGGCGGCGCTTCGCGGTGGTGGCTGCATGGGAGCCTCGCGGCTCTTGCATCCGGGCTAGAGCGATGCGGTGCGCCGCTCGTCCTGCGGCGCGGGCAGGCCGCCGATCTGTTGCCGGGGCTGATCGGCGAGACCAAGGCGCGCAGCGTCTTCTGGAACCGCTGCTACGAACCCGCGGCCATTGCCCGCGACAAGGCGCTGAAGACGGCGCTCGTCGCGCAAGGCGTCGAGGCGAAGAGCTTCAACGCGAGCCTTCTCGCCGAACCCTGGGACGTGCGGACGGGAAGCGGCGGTCCCTACAAGGTCTTCACGCCCTTCTGGCGCAGCCTGTCGGCGCGGGCGCCCTTTCCGTCTCCGCTTCCGGCGCCGAAGAAGCTGCGCGGCGCGGCGCGCATCGGGTCGGACGATCTCGCGGCCTGGAGCCTTCTGCCGACGAAGCCCGACTGGGCCGGCGGTCTGCGTGCGGCATGGAAGCCGGGCGAGACGGAAGCCGCGCGGCGTCTGTCGCACTTTCTCGACACGTGCGCGGCGCGCTACGCGCAAGCTCGCGATCTTCCGGGCCTCGAAGCGACCTCGCGTCTCTCGCCGCACCTCCATTTCGGCGAAATCTCGCCGCGCCAGATATGGGCGGCGGCGGATGCCCGCGCTCATGCCGTGCCACGGGCGGCCTCGGGCATCGCATCCTTTCTGCGTGAGGTCGCCTGGCGCGAGTTCAGCCACCATCTGATCTATCACTGGCCCGGCATGGTCGAGCGCGCCTGGAAGCCCGAATTCGACGACTTCCCGTGGACAGACGATCCAGCCTCGCTTGCCGCCTGGCAGAAGGGGTGCACCGGTTATCCGATCGTCGATGCCGGCATGCGCGAATTATGGGCGACCGGCTACATGCACAATCGCGTGCGCATGATCGCTGCGTCGTTTCTGGTCAAGGATCTGCTGATCGACTGGCGGCGCGGCGCCGAATGGTTCGAGGACACGCTGGTCGACGCCGATCTCGCGAACAATCGCGCGGGCTGGCAATGGGTCGCGGGCTCGGGCGCCGACGCGGCGCCCTATTTCCGCGTCTTCAATCCGGTGACGCAGGGGCAGAAGTTCGATCCGGCCGGCGATTACGTCCGCCGCCATGTGCCCGAACTTGCCCGTCTCGACAATCGCTTCATCCATCGGCCCTGGGAGGCACCGCCGGCGATGCTCTCTGAGGCAGGCATCGTGCTCGGACAAACCTATCCCAAACCCATCGTCGATCACGCCCGCGCCCGCGAACGGGCCCTTGCCGCTTTTGCGGACATCAGGAAGAGCTAGCGCGTCGCCCGGCTATGTAATGCGCATAGAGCGCGAGGCTCGCCGCAACCGTCGCGTTGAGCGACTCGACCGCGCCCGTCGTCGGAATGGAAAGCCGCCTGAGCTTCAACGTCGAGGGGATGCCGCGGCCTTCCTCGCCGAGCACGAGCCGGAGGTCGCGCGGCCAGTCGAGTGCCGCCATGTCCTCGCCGCCCGCGTCGAGCGCGAAGATCGGACCGGTCGCCTCGTCCAGCGTTTCCCATGACGGTCCGCGCAGCAGCGTCAATTCGAACTGCGCATTGGCGGCGGCCCGCAGGGCCTTGGGATGAAAGGGATGCGCGGCCTCGCTCATCAGGATGATGCGCGTCGCGCCGAAAGCCGCCGCGCTCCTGAGCGCCGCGCCGAGATTGTTCGGATCGCCGAGCGCGCAGACGAGCTCGAGCCCTTTCGGCACCGCCGAGAGATCGGCTAGCGACATCGCCGGCACCTTGCCGACGAGAAGCGGCGCTCCGGTGCCCGACACGTCGAGCGCGTCGAAGAGCGCGCGCGACAAGCGGTATTTCTCGACATGGGCGGGAATGGTCCACCCCTCGATCTGCGCGGGATCGAGCGCGAGCAGCGCATGAAAGCGATCGGGATGCGCGGCCAGCGCCTCGGGCGCGGATTTGCGTCCGGCGAGCAGGAACTCGCCATGCTTCCTGATGCCGCGACTTTCGGTGAGCTGCTCCCAGATTTTCGCCTGGCCGTTCTGCAGACTCTCGATCACACGCCAGTAGCTGCCGCTCATATTCATTCAATCCCGTTCATACGGGCGCCAATTTCGCCGAATTTTGCCGGAAAGTCCCCAACTTATGCCGCTTTTTCGACGCGATGCCTACCTAGCTTCATGGTTGGGTACGTTTCGTCGCTGCGGGGCCATAACGCCGCAGCCGCTCGCAAAGGCGGGCAAGGAGGTGGGAACATGAACACGCTTCTTCGCAAATCCGCGAACGGGTCGTCGCACGCTGGAAAGCTTCTCCTCGCCGCGCTCGCGACGGCAGCTTTCGTCGGGGCTATCGCGGCGACGCCGGCAATGGCCGATCCGCATCACCATCACGGCCGTTGGGATCGGCACTACCATCCGGGCTGGGTGCGCTATTACGACGGGCCCTATGTCTATTATGCCCCGCCTCCCGCTTATTACCCGCCCCCGCCGCCGCCGGTCTATTACGCACCTCCACCGCCTCCGCCACCGGTCTACTATGGCGGGCCGTCGCTCAACGTGGTGATCCCGATCCGCTGATAAGGAGCCGGGATGCGAACACGAAAGAAAGGCGCCGCGGGATGCCCGCGGCGCCTTCGTTCTGGGGATCGACCTCAATCGGTCTGGTATTTGAATTCCGGCATGTTCTGAAGCGCCTCCTTGGAACCGCCGGACAGCACGAGCTTGTCGTCTCCGATCTTCAGAGACTTGTAGGGCACCGCGACGTATTTCGCGCCGACGCCGAGGAAGCCGCCAACGGAAAGAACCGCATAAGGAACATTGTCGCTGCGGTTGATCAAGAGGTCGTTGATCGTGCCGATCTTCTCATTCTTGTCGTTGGTCACATTGGCACCGATGATTTTCGATGCGCGATAGGCGGTCTGCAGGCTGGCGACGTCGACTGTCAGCGGCGCCACGGGTTGCGGCGTAAGGTCGGCGGCGATGGCGGTGGTGCCCATCAGGACAGCAAGCAGCGCACCTGAAATCGCAGATTTCATGGGATCGGTCCTCCGTCTTGTAAAACGTCCGTTCCAATGAACGGCTTCACGGGGATAAACGCCGCCGAGCGGCTTTGTTTCCGGCCACCGGCCGACATCTCGCGCGGAAATTTCTTCCGACGGAAAATAGACGACGAAACGTTGGATCATCTGCGCATGGATGGACATCCAATGTCTTCATTGTGGCTGAGTTGTACGTTGATCGGCCGAGGCCCTGGTGCCAGTTTTCAGGCGGCCTGTGCGAAGAAGGAATGACCATGAGTTCGTCCTTGCTTGCCTTCGGGATAGGAACGTCGATCGCGGGGCTTGCCGCGACCTATGTGGCGCGTATGCGTCGACGGCCTGTCTGCCCCTCCTGTCGCGAACCGCTGGTCGAACATAGCTGTGGGGACTGCGGCACTCTCTATGGCGCGTCGAGGAATAAGCCGAAGAGTCTTGGTGGCATGGCTTCCGCGCGATAAAAGTTAATCCGCCTTACGATCTCGTCCCGTCATTGCGCGGCGACGAGGGCCGCCCGATCTGCAATAATACCGTTCTCACAATTTGACGGGCCGCAAAGGTCCGCGAAGATACAGGGAGAACGACATGAGCGATTTCAAGCTGCTGATCGGCGGCAAACTCGTCGCGGGCGACCAGACGATGGACGTCGTCAATCCGGCGACGGAAGAGGTGCTGGCGAAATGCCCCCGCGCCTCGAAGGCGCAACTCGACCAGGCGGTCGCCGCCGCGAAA
>NZ_DATKFR010000090.1:0-2051 GCF_035511255.1 Parvibaculum sp. | reverse complement strand
TTCGCCGGCTTTCACGTTGAGTTCGACCTGTTCGGGCTTCGTCGCGCCGGCGATGACGCTGCCGACATGGGGCTGCGAGGCAAGCCAGCCGAAAGCGACGTCGAGGATCGTGCGCCCGCGCGCCGCCGCGAAGGCCTCGAGCTTCTCGACGATGTCGAAATTGGCATCGGTGAGGATCGACTTCGCCCGCTCGCCCCACATGACAAGGCGCGAGTCGTTCGGCCCCGCTGCGTTGCGCTTGTATTTGCCCGTCAGCATGCCGCTCGCCAGCGGGAAATAGGGCAGCACGCTGGCGCCATAGGCATTCGCCGCCTGCACGAGATCGGTCTCGATCTTGCGGTCGAGCAGATTGTAATGGTTCTGCGCCGAGATGAACTTCGCATAGCCCCTCTTCTCGGCGATGTACCAGGCCTCGACGAGCTGCCAGCCGGTGAAGTTCGACGAACCGACATAACGCACCTTGCCGGCCCGGATGAGATCGTCGAGCGCGGACAGCGTTTCCTCGATCGGCGTTTCCGCATCGGGGAAATGGATCTGGTAGAGGTCGATATAATCCGTACCAAGACGCTTCAGGCTTGCCTCCACCGCATTCATGATGTAGCGGCGCGAAGCGCCCTGCATGTAGCCGCCGGGGCCCATCGGCAGGCCGAACTTGGTCGCCAGCACGATGTCCTTACGCCGAGCCCCCAGCGCCTTGCCGAGCATCGTTTCCGAGCCGCCCTGCCCGCCATACATGTCCGCCGTATCGAAGAGCGTGATGCCGAGATCAAGCGCCTTGCCGACGACGGCGTCGGTTTCCGTCTGGTCGCACTTCATGCCGAAATTGTTGCAGCCGAGGCCGACGACCGAAACCTTGAGGCCGGACTTGCCGAGCGTCTTCATGCGCATCTGCGTCTCCCGTTATCTGATGGAACGATGTGAATGGCAGGTGTGTGAGCTTAGCGCGTTTGCACCGCAGCGCAGATGACATCTCTGTCAGCAATTGCATCCGCGTCGCGATTGCACCCCTAAAGCAAATTCTTTAGACTCCGAAAATAGGGCAATTACCCTAAAACAAAAGGCGGCCGCGAGAGAGCCCGGAAAGGGCCGGCGAGACCGCCTGTCTCAGGAGGAGGAGACGCATGAAATTCACCTGGTTCAATCTGATGCCATGGCCGTATCTCCCGGACGACTTCCGCGAGAAGCATCGTTCGGTCTGGGTCGACATCGACTCGCGGCTCTTCGATCCGGCGAAGAGCCACGAGGTCTACAACTCGCATATGGACCTGCTGGAATATGCCTCGACGCTCGGCTTCGACGGCATCGGCGTCAACGAGCACCATCAGAACGGCTACGGCATCATGCCGTCTCCGAACATCATCGCGGCCGGCCTCGCGCGGCGCACCAAGGATGTCGGTCTCGTCGTGCTCGGCAATTCGATCGCGCTTTATAACCCGCCGGTCCGTGTCGCCGAGGAATTCGCGATGCTCGACTGCATTTCGGGCGGCCGCCTCGTCGCGGGCTTCCCGGTCGGCACGTCGATGGACACCAATTATTGCTACGGCCAGATTCCGGCGCTGACGCGCGAGAAATATGCCGAAGCGCATGACCTCATCAAGCGCGCCTGGAACGAGCCCGATCCCTTCGCCTTCAATGGCCGCTACAACAAGCTGCGCCACGTCAACATCTGGCCGCGTCCGATCCAGAACCCGATGCCGATCCACATTCCCGGCGGCGGCTCGGTCGAGACCTACGACTTCTGCATCGACAACACCTATTCCTACTCCTACCTCTCCTTCTCCGGCTACATCCGCGCCAAGGCGCTGATGCAGGGCTACTGGGATCGCGTCGCCGCGCGCAACGCGCCCGACGCATCGCCTTATCGCGCGGGCTTTGCCCAGACGATCTGCGTCGCCGAGACGGACGAGGAAGCCGAGCGGCTCTATTCCGAACATGTGAGCTACTTCTACAACCGCTGCCTCCATGTCTATGGCGGCTTTGCCGATGCGCCCGGCTACCGCACCATCAAGACGATCCAGACGGGCGCGCTCTCGCAATATGCGCCGCCCGGC
>NZ_DATKFR010000089.1:0-10664 GCF_035511255.1 Parvibaculum sp. | reverse complement strand
CGTCGCTCTTTCCTGATATTCGCGTGCCAGGCAGGCGTTGAAGGTATCGCCGCTGATCGTCTCATGCAGATACGATTCAGCAGTCCAAGTGCCGCAGCCAGCCAGCACCAGGAAGGTCCCCAACGCTATAAGCCGGGATATGATTTTCATCCCAATCTCCGTCGTTATTTTGCTCTACCCCCCGACAATAGCGACGGGCGGCCCGGACCCCACCGGTAATCCATCAGCTATTTTCATCGCATGGAACCCGAGGGACCATCAATACGAATTGCCAGATTTGCTTAAGTTCCAGCCGAAAAGTTACACGATGGCAACACCATTCCGGGATCGTTACAATTTCCAGCCGGCTTGGGCCTCGATAAAAATGACCTTGTGTGAAAGAGATTAAGGACTACCGATCCCGACCGAAGGATTAAGATCGTCTTTACCAATCCGCCCCATTATGGGCCGCCAAGCTGCCGCGTGCGGCGCCCTTGAACTCGAGGCGACCCAAGATGACCCAGGCCATCCTGATTGTGGACGACGATCCGGCGCAGCGCCGTATCCTGGAGGAAGTCGTCAACAGAGACGGTTATCGGGCCGTTCCCGTCGATGGGGGCGAAGCCGCGCTCGCCTATCTCGAAGGCCCGTCGGGCGCCGAAATCTCGCTGGTCATTCTCGATCTCGTGATGCCCGGCGTCGACGGCATGGACGTGCTGAAGCGCGTTCATCCCCAGAAGCCCAACCTCCCCGTCATCGTCCTGACCGCCCATGGCGGCATCGAGACGGTGGTGAACGTCATGCGCGAGGGCGCCACCGACTTCGTCATCAAGCCGGTGAGCCCGGAGCGTCTGCACGTCTCGATGCGCAACGCGCTCAAGGTCAACGCGTTGACCGGCGAAATCTCGCGCCTCACGAAGAAGCAGAGCGGCCATCTCACCTTTGCCGATCTGGTCGGGCGCAGCACCTCGATGGAGCAGGTCACGCGCTTTGGCAAACGCGCCGCGCAGTCGAACATCCCGATCCTCATCGAAGGCGAATCCGGCGTCGGCAAGGAAGTCATCGCCAGCGCCATCCAGGGCGAGAGCGAACGCGCGGGCAAACCCTTCGTGACCGTCAACTGCGGCGCGATCCCCGAGACGCTCGTCGAAAGCATCCTGTTCGGCCATGAAAAGGGCGCCTTCACGGGCGCCACCGACAAGCATGCCGGCAAGTTTCAGGAAGCCTCCGGCGGCACGCTCTTTCTGGATGAAATCGGCGAACTTCCGCTCGACATGCAGGTGAAACTGCTCAGGGCGCTGCAGCAGGGCGAAGTCGATCCGGTCGGATCGAAGAAGCCGGTCAAGGTCGACATCCGCCTGATCTCCGCGACCAACCGAGATCTCCTTCAGATGGTGAAGGAAGGCCGCTTCCGCGAAGATCTCTATTACCGCCTCAACGTTTTCCCGATCCATGTTCCGCCCCTGCGCGAGCGCAAGGACGACATCCCCGATCTCGTCGCGCATTTCATCCGCCGCCTCGCGGCGGAAGAAGGAAAGCCTGTCGTCGGCATTTCGCGCGAGGCGCTGGCGATGCTCTGCGCGTTCGAATGGCCAGGCAATGTACGCCAGGTCGAAAACGCGGTCTTCCGCGCCATCGTGCTCTGCGACGGCGAGATGTTGCAGGTTTCGGATTTTCCGCAGATCGCAAGCATGGTCGAAGGTTACGCCCAGGTCGCCGCGCGCGCGCCCGCAGCGCAGCCGGCCTTTGTCGCCGAGCGTCCCGCAGAGCGCTACGAACCCTATGCCCAGCCCGTTCGCGCGAATACCGGCGATCGGCATACGCTTGCCGACTTTGCCCGCTCCAACTTTTCCGACGGCGGCATCGCCATCACGGATGCGGCCGGCAATGTGCGCAAGCTCGAGGACATAGAGGCCGAAATGATCCGTCTCGCCATTGAAAAATACAAAGGTCACATGACGGAAGTCGCGCGGCGCCTCGGTATCGGCCGCTCGACGCTCTATCGCAAGGTTCGCGACCTCGGCCTTGAGGTTCGCGAAAGCTGAACGACCTTCCCGAATTCACACACGACGCAACGGCGCGGAGGATTTCCGCGCCGTTTTGCTTCGATTTGTGGCAAGTGCGAAGGGACCATTGATCCCGTCCGAGGATCGGTGCTATTGGACTCGCGACCGGCCCCCAGACGGCGCCCTATCGGCGCCGCCCCATCGGCACCAAGAGTTCCTGCTATGAAACTTGTCTCCGCCCCTTTCCTTCTGGGGCTCGCCGCGGCGGCGCTGACGGTTCTTCTCATCTGGAAATATCTGGGAGCGCCGGCCGTCATCGTCGACGCCCCGGCCGGCAAGGTGCATTGCGTCAGCTACACGCCCTATCGCGGCAGCGAGACGCCGTTCAACCCGGATTACAAGGCCGATCCCGCACGGATCGACGAAGATCTGGCGCTGCTCTCCAACGTCACCGACTGCGTGCGCACCTACAGCGTGGATCAGCGTCTCGACCAGGTGGTGCCGATCGCCGAAAAGCATGGCCTTCAGGTGCTCCTCGGCATCTGGATCGGGCGCAACGACGCGACGAACCGGATGCAGATCGCACAGGCCGTCAAACTCGCGAATGCGCATAAGAAGACCATCAAGGCCATCATCGTCGGCAACGAGGTCCTGCTGCGCGGCGAACAGCTTCCCGACGATCTCGTCGGCTATCTGAAGGAAGTGAAGGCGGCGACCGGCCTGCCCGTCACCTATGCCGACGTCACCGACTTCTGGGTGAAGGCGCCGCCGGAACTCGCACAGGCGGTCGACTTCGTCACCATCCACATTCTTCCCTATTGGGAAAACGATCCGACGTCGGCGCAAGAAGGCGTCAACTATCTCCGGCGTGTGCTCGAGGAAGTCGGTCCGATGTTCCCCGGCAAGGACATCTTCATCGGCGAGACGGGGTTTCCGAGCGCCGGCCGCGAGCGTGCGGAGGCCGTTCCCTCAGTCATCTCGCAGGCGCGCTATCTGCGCGACCTCGCGGCCTATGCGCAGGCGACCGGGCTCGACTACAACCTCATCGAGGCGTTCGACCAGCCGTGGAAGCGCGCGCTGGAGGGCACGGCCGGCGGGCACTGGGGCGTCTTCACCACGGACCGGCAAGCGAAATTCCCGTGGACCGGTCCCGTTTCGAACCATCCCCGGTGGCAGCTCGAGGGCTATGCGAGTTTCGTGCTCGCCTTTCTCATTCTCTTCGTCGTGGCGCGCGCGGGAGGGCAGCCCGATTCCCTCGGCGGGCTTGCCGCCGGCATCGGCGCGGGGGTGGCCGGGTCCGCGCTTCTCCTGCAAGCGGAACATTCATGGATCGTCTGGCGCAGCGGGCTCGAGGCCATCGCCGAACTCGTCGTCTTCGCGCAGTCGCTCGGTATCGTGATCTTCGTGCTTCCGGAACTGGTGCGGGGCCGGCGCTGCCTCGCGCCCCTGCCCGTCGGGCAGACGCTCGCATGGCTGCGGTCGCCTAACCGCGCGACGCTCGGCATGCCGCTCTATCTCGGCCTCGTTCATCTGCTTGCCGTCTTCTCGGCGCTGGTCGTATCGCTGGGCCTCAGCTTCGACGCGCGTTATCGCGACTTCCCGCTTGCCGCTTTCGGCCTTGCCTCGATCAGCCTCGGGCTGCTCGCGCTGAACCGCGGAGACCACAAGCGCCGGCCCGAAGACAGGCCCGAAGAAGCCGTGCTCGCCGCACTCTTCATCGCGACGGGCTGCACCATCGCCTTCAACGAAGGCCCGCAGAACGTCAACGCCATGGTCTGGGTGCTGCTCAACTTCCTCTTTGCCCTGCCCTGGCTCGGCATTCTCGTCGGTGCGGTCCGCAACACTTTCTTCAAGCGCGCGGCAACCGCAGAAGCGTAAGCGCGAGAGCGACCGCACCGTAGTCCGAATTGTAGAGGACGAGCGCCATGAGGCTCATCGCCAGCGCGAGGCGGAACGTCCAGAGTGTGTTCGCGACATAGACGAAAAGCGCGGCGACGATGCAGAGCGCTGCCCAGATCCACACCACGTTCAAGCCGACATTCTGATAGGCGGCGTAGGACAGCGCGAAGGCCAGAACGAGAACCAGAATGCCGAGGCGCACGGGAGGACGCCATTCCAGCGTCGTCACGGAAAGACCGCCGACGAGGGCAAGCGCCCCCCAAATCCAGCCGAGATGAAACCAGACCACGCCCTGCCGCGCGACGCACCACCATGGCACCTGGTCCTCGGCGCAGGCGATGCCGATGGCATGCGGCTCGATCACCGCATATCGGAGCACCATGGCGACCGCGAGAGCGCCGAGACCTCCATAAATCCACGACATGACACGGGCGCGCGGCCATGCCGGCGCTTCGGCGGAAATCGTTCGAACGTCCATCTGACCTTCCAAGAGGCTTTTTCAGTGCGCGACCATGCGCGCAGCCAAGCCTATAGCAGGTCGCGGCCGGTGGATGAAGATATCCAGCGAGGGCCGGCGCCTCAAATCCTGGGGGAATTCGTCGTCGTCAGGCGCAAATGCCGCCGTGCGACGACGTTCGGGGAGGTGCGCGCCATGTCGCCGGACGGAACAAATTCGTCGCAATTCGACAACCGCGTGAGAAACGCATTGGCCCAATGGTCGATGTCGTTCGCCTTGATGACGCCGATCATGCGCTGATAGCGGTCCCGACGCTCCGAGAGCGGCATTTCGAGAGCGCGCTTCAACGCCGCCGCGACGCCTTCGGCTTCGTGCGGATTGACGAGCAGGGCGCCGTCCGCAAGTTCGAAGGCAGCGCCGGCAAATTGCGACAGGACGAGAACGCCTGGATTGGCGGGGTCCTGCGCCGCCACATATTCCTTGGCGACGAGATTCATGCCGTCCCGAAGCGGCGTGACCAGACCCACACAGGCGACCCGATAAAGGCCGGCCAACGCCGGACGCGCGTAGCTGCGGTTGACATAGCGGATCGGCGTCCAGATCGCATCGCCATATTCGCCGTTGACGCTGCCCGCCTTCTCGCTCGTCGCCCGCTCCATCTCGGCATATTCGCGTACCTCGGAACGGCTCTTCGGCGTGATCTGCAAATAGGTCACCCGGCCGCACCAGTCCTCGTTGGCGGCGAGAAAATGCTCGAAGGCATCCATGCGCTCCTTGATGCCCTTGGAATAATCGAGGCGATCGACGCCGATGATGAGGCGGCGGTCGGCAAGGCTCTTCCTGAAATCCCGCACGAAATCGAGCCGTCCGACGCGGCGCGCAACCCGCGTGAAGGCATCTGTCTCGATGCCGACCGGAAAGGCGTCGATGCGTACACGGCGCCCGCCGATCTCGAAGAGGTTCGGATCGTGCAGGTTGCGGCCACCGAGGAAACGCAGGTAGCGGCCGAAATTGTGCTGGTCGTTTTCCGTCTGCAGTCCGACCATGTCGTAATACATCAGCGCTCCCGAAATCTCCCGGTGGTGCGGTAGGGCCTGGATGATTTCCAGCGACGGGAAAGGGATGTGCAGGAAAAAGCCGATCCGGTTGCGATGGCCTTTTTCGCGCAGGAATTTCGCCAGCGGCATCAGGTGGTAATCGTGAATCCAGACGACGTCGTCAGGCTTCAGGAAATGGGATATGTGCTCGGCAAAGTCGCGGTTGACGCGCATATAGCCCGACAGATCGGACCGCGAGAACTCGGCAAGATCGACGCGGTAGTGCATCAGCGGCCAGAGCACGCGATTGGCGAAACCGTTATAATACTCCTGCAGATCCGCAGGCGTCAGATCGGTGACGGCATAGGTGATATTGCCCTGGCGGGTAATCTGCGGGTCGCTCGCGGGCGTGTCGGACAGCTTGCCGCTCCATCCGAACCACAAGCCGCTACGCTCGCGCAACGCGGCCTTCACGGCGACCGCAAGGCCGCCCGCCGCGTTCGTTCGGCCCGGTTCGGGCACCGCCACCCGGTTTGAGACAACGATCAATCTCGACACGAGCCCTCCATCGTCATCTTCCTTTTTGTCATGCGCCTGCGCGCCGTCGACCGGGCAGCTCGCCTAGTGCGGCCGACAGAAAGTTCGGTCGGTCCGCCTCCTCCCGTCTTTCCGCAGCCTCCAGACGTTCGCGCCGCAGCCAGGCACGAACCTGCGCCGGTTCGTCGAAAATGCCGGTAAGACCCGGCATGGGATGCGACACCGAGAAGGCATAGCCGCCGAGCCGCTGGGCGGCGCGAAAGGCATATTCGTCCGTCACATCGTCGCCTATGACGAGTGGCTTTCTCTCCTTGAAGACGGGTGTACGCATGAAGGCGGCGAGCGCCGTGCCCTTGTTGTAGCCCTTGCGTTTCACGTCGAAGACGAAATGCCCCGGCAGCACCACCAGGGTCGCATCGCCGGTGCGCTCAAGCTCGGACACGATCGCGGCGGCGAGCTCATCGCGACGTTCTGGGCACGCGCGATAGTGAAGCGCGACGCTCGCCTTTTTGTCTTCGGCGAGCACACCCGGAAAGATCTCGGCCAGTTGCGCGAGCCGCGCCCGGAATTCGGCGGGGAGAGAAACGACCTCGGCCATCTCGACCGGTCCGTCCACCGCCCTGCGCAATTCGGCGCCATGGACGCCCGCCGCGCGCAAGCGAAGCGGTTGAAAAAGGCGATCGATGCTCGCGATGCTGCGCCCGCTGATAAGGGCCAGCGCGCCGCCGACCTTTTCGGAAACGGCCGCGAGATCGTCAATCAGTCCCTGAGGCACCACCACGTCTTCGGGCCGCGGGGCGAGATCAAGCAAGGTTCCATCGACGTCGAGGAAGACGCCTATATTCTGCAGCGACGGGAGCAGCACAATTATCCCCTTGGGATTGCGCGGCAGCGCCCCTTCGGCCAGCACAAGAGGTTTTCGTCGGATGTGTGAGGGCCCGGAGATTACCGCGGGAGAATAGCTTTCGATATGTTAACGCCTCGCTGCCAGCAGAAGTTCCATCTGCTCATTGAATCAGCAGGGCTTTTTCTCCGTTTCAAAGCGATCGCCGCTTCGCCGCGCCTTCGCTTCATCGCGCCGCTTCTGGGGCTGATGCTCCTCCCGCTCGTAGTCGATCGCTTCGCGTTCATGCCCGGCGACCGGCTCCTGGGTCCCGCCGTCGACGCTGCGGCTGTATTGCTCATCTTTCTGCGCGCCGCTCGAATTGCGCTGCGCTTCCTTCCCGTCTGTGTGCGTTGTCATCTGGAGAACCTCGCATTGGTCGCCCGTTTTGAGTGCCCGTTTTGCGAAAACGTCGTCCCGCCGGCATCGTTCCGGCGCGCGCCACGCATGACTGCAGCGCTTCGGTGGGAAACAAATGGAAGGGTGACCGTTATCTCTTCAGGGCATGTGTCGTACCGGCCGATATGTCGGCCAGACGGAGGAGCATGATGAAACGAAATTTTCTGAAAGCGTCCCTGCTGATCCTGTTGGGAAGCTATGCGGCGGCGGGTCTTTCTGCCTGCAACACCGTCGAAGGCGCCGGAAGAGACGTAAAGGCCACCGGCTCCAGCATCGAGGATTCGGCGGCGAGAGCGAAGAACTAGCTCGTCCCGTCACAGCCTTTCATCCGTAAACGCGAATTTCAAAGGAGGTGCTCATGCTTTCGTGGGCCGTCACATTTCTCATCATCGCCATCATTGCCGGCGTCCTCGGCTTTGGCGGCATCGCAAGTACATCTGCAGGCATCGCTCAGGTTCTCTTCGTGATCTTCCTGGTGCTCTTCCTGGCCAGCCTGCTTTTCGGCGTGGTGCGCGGTCGGCGACCGCCGGTGTGACATCCCCGTGGGAACCTCAAACGAAAAAGGGCCCACAAAATGGGCCCTTTTTTACGGTCCATCCGCGGACACTCTCAATTGCCGGAAAGGTCGTCGACTTCCTGTAGGATCGTGTCGAGCGCGCTTTTTTGCGCAAGCGGCTCATCGGTGCGCGACGGCATCATGCCGTCCGTCAGCATCTTTTCAACGGCGGCCCGGGCGCGCGCCACACGGCTCTTCACCGTGCCGATCGCGCAGCCACAGATTTCGGCGGCCTCCTCATAGGCAAAGCCTCCGGCGCCGACGAGGATCAGCGCCTCACGCTGCGCCGGAGGCAATTCGAGAAGCGCGCGCTGGAGATCGGAGAGATTCATGTGCTGCTCCTGATCTCCCGGGGCGGACAGCAGTTCCTCGGCCTTGGCATCGTCCCATTCGCCCACGAAACGCGAGCGGCGCATCTGCGAACGGAAAAGATTTCGGAGAATGGTGTGCGTCCACGCCTGCATGCTTGTGCCGGCCTCGAAGCGCTTGCGCGCCGCCCAAGCCTTCAGCATCGTTTCCTGAACGAGATCGTCCGCCATGTCCCGGTTGCCACACAGGCTGCGTGCAAAAGCGCGCAACTGCGGAATAACCGAGGCGAGCTCCGTCTTGAATTCCCCGTCTGGAAGATGGTTCACGGGATGGGGCGGCGCGTCTCTATCCATTCGTTCCCCATTTGATCGTCAATACGAAAACACGGATGCCGGGCGACAACGATACCCGCAACCTGTCGATCATGCCCAGAATTCGCATCAGGCGCCTTCCTGTATGCTTGCCGCAAAGCGCATGCGCTTCGTGACAGCCTCTAAATGCAGATAGGACGGATCGAAATCGCAGAGGGCGACGAGCTTTTCACGCTCCACCAGTTCGACCCACGATTTGTCCTTCTTAATGTATCCTTCCGCGATCAGGCGCCGGAGCACGCGATTGACGTGAATATGGCTGAGGCCGAGGGCGTCGCCGATGATCGTCTGCGTGAGCGGCAGATGAAATCCCGTCATGTCGCCTTCCGCCACGATGCGGGCGCGGCGATGCAGCTCCAGAAGAAAATGGATTACGCGCTCCTTCGCGGATTGCCGGCCATTACGCACGATCTGCTGGCGCAATATCGCCTCTTCCTGCACGGCAGCCCACCACAGTGCGAGGCCGAGCGAACGCGAGGCGCGCAAGGCGGAAAGAATTTCGGCGGGCGAAGCCACCGACAATTCCATATCGGTCACCGCCATTACCGAATGATCCAGCTCGGCAGCGACGAACACCTGGAGATCGAACATGTCTCCCGGCATCAATACGTTGAGAATCTGCCGGCGTCCGTCGTCGAGCATCTGGTAGCGGATGGCCCACCCCTCCTCGACGACGAAGGCATTCTTGGGAAATTCGCCGACGACGACAATGTCTTCCCCGCGATGGGCGGACTGACGCTGCATTCTCACAGCCCGCAACGGAGCGAAATCCTGCTCGCCGATTTCGGAATAATGAGAAAGCCGCCTGTACAAAGGCATCATCGACCTCTCCCGCCGACGGTGACGCTCTGCCGGACGAAAGCGGGCTGCATCCCGGACCCGGCCAACCGGCTTTGCCTGCCGAATGCCGGAAGCCTCCGTGACCAATCTCGACTGAACATGACCCTCCCAACGACGCACTCCATACCGGAGACTAGCCTGCGGCGGATAACCGGCTCTCGCATGTGGAAATCCGGAGACCGTGCCGGCCGACATAGATCGGCCCGGCAAACCGAACTCGAATAGAAACGCGTGAGTTCCCTTCTGGTTCCATTCAGCCACACGTAGCGGGCCGGGCCGGTCTTCAACCGGCCCGGGCGAACGGCCCCGACGTCGCGCCGCGCGCAACTCAGCTTGCCAAGGCCACGGAGCTGTTGAGAAACAACGCCTGACTGATCGCCGCCTTGACGGCCGTCCGCTGAAAAGGTTTGGTGATAAGGAAGGTCGGTTCCGGTCTGTCGCCCGTCAGGAGGCGCTCCGGGAATGCGGTGATGAAGATTACCGGTACGGAAACGGCGTTCAATATATCCTTCACCGCCTCAATGCCCGAGCTTCCGTCCGCCAGCTGGATATCGGCGAGCACCAGACCCGGCTTGTGCTGTTTCGCCGCTGAAACCGCCTCCTTGTGCGTTACGGCCGTGCCGCTGACGCCGTGGCCCAGTTCCCTGACGATTTCCTCGAGATCCATCGAGATGATCGGCTCATCCTCGATGATCAGCACATTCGTCGCGATCTGGCTGTCGATCTCCGCCAGCGCCGCCACGAGAAGCTCGTCGACGGCGTTTTCATCCACGCCGATGATCTGCGCCGTCTCCGCATTGGCGAAGCCTTCCATAGCCGTCAGAAGTAGTGCCTGCCTGTTCTGAGGCGTCAGTTGCCTCAGCCGGTCTTCCGCCGCCCGGGCAGGGTCGCCTGCGACACCATCGCTGTCGACCTCTATATTGACCGTCGACCAGATGGTGTGGAACAACTTATAAAGGCCGGTTCTGGCTTCGATCTTGGCGGGAAAGCAGGCCGGATTGTCCACGATGGCCAGAAGAGTAGCACGAACAAACGCGTCCCCGCGTTCCTGGCTCCCCGTCAAGGCACGGGCGTAGCGCCGAAGATAAGGCAAGTGAGGACCAAGCTCGTGGGCGAGCGACATATTCTTCTAAACTCCCTGTACGGTTCCTCCGACGGAGGAAGATGATGCCCCATTTTGCGGACATAATAAGTCCAAAATAGGGAACCAATGAACGAGGAAAGAGTTTCAATCTCGCCGCAACTTTTGTGGCTTCACTCCAGTGCCGCAACGGCGGCTGAGTTCTTGATATGACGTCAGGTAATGGGAAACGGGGAACCCCCTCGGAATCGGCTTCTCGTATGGTAGTAAATAAAGAAGAGGCGAAGCAACGGCGCGAGGCGCTGGGGCG
>NZ_DATKFR010000088.1:0-8339 GCF_035511255.1 Parvibaculum sp. | reverse complement strand
CCGTCCAAGGGGAGCAATGACCACCAATCCGTATGAGATCGATCTCGACAAGAACCCGGCCAACTTTCAGCCGCTGACGCCATTGTCCTTCCTGAAGCGCGCGGCGGAGGTCTATCCAGACAAGCTCGCCATCATCCACGGGCCGCTGCGCCGCAACTATGCGGAGTTCTATGCGCGTTGCCGGCGGCTCGCCTCGGCGCTCTCGGAACGCGGCATCGGGCTCGGCGACACGGTGGCCGTGATCGCGCCGAATATCCCGGCGATGCTGGAACTGCATTATGCCGTGCCGATGATCGGCGCCGTGCTCAACACGATGAACATCCGCCTCGACGGACCGATCATCGGCTTCATGCTCGATCACGGCGAGGCGAAGGCGCTCTTCGTCGACCGCGAATTCGCGGGGCTCGGCAAGGAGGCGCTCGCCCACGCCAAGGCGAAGCCCTTCGTCATCGACATCGACGATCCGGAATATGACGGGGCGGGAACCGCCATCGGCGAGATGGAATACGAAGCCTTCCTTGGCCAGGGCGACCCCGGCTTCAACTGGCAACTCCCCGCCGACGAATGGCAGGCGATCAGCCTCAACTACACGTCGGGCACAACGGGCAACCCCAAGGGCGTCGTCTTCCATCATCGCGGCGCCTATCTCCTCGCGATGGGCAACATCGTCACCGCCGGCATGACGCATCATTCCGTCTATCTCTGGACGGTGCCGATGTTCCATTGCAACGGCTGGATCTTTACGTGGTCAATGAGCGTGGTCGCCGGCACGCATGTCTGCCTGCGCCGCGTGACGGCGAAGAACATCTTCGACGCGATCGCGACCCATGGCATCACGCATATGGGCGGTGCGCCGACGGTGATGGGCTTTCTCATCAACGCGACCGAAGACGAGAAGAAGCCCCTGCCGAACACGGTGCATTTCTTCGCCGCCGCCGCGCCGCCGCCGGCCGCCACCATCAAGAAGCTCGAGGATCAGGGCTTCAACGTGATCCATGTCTATGGCCTTACCGAGACCTATGGGCCCGCCGTGGTCAATGCCTGGCACGACGAATGGGACGAACTCGAGGTCAATGCCCGCGCGCAGGTAAAGGCGCGGCAGGGCGTCAACTATCCGGTCCTCGAGGGGCTTTCGGTGCGCGATCCCGAGACGATGGAGGAGGTCCCGCGCGACGGCGAGACCATGGGCGAAGTCATGTTCCGCGGCAATGTCGTGATGAAGGGCTATCTCAAGAACCCGAAGGCGAGCGCGGAAGCCTTCGAAGGCGGCTGGTTCCACTCCGGCGATCTTGGCGTCTGGCACAAGGACAATTACATCCAGCTCAAGGACCGCTCGAAGGACATCATCATCTCCGGCGGCGAAAACATCTCGTCGCTCGAGGTCGAGGACATCCTCTACAAGCATGCCGACATCATCGAGGCGGCCGTCGTCGCGCGGCCCGACGATAAATGGGGCGAGACGCCTTGCGCCTTCATCACGCTCCGGACAGGGGCGACGGTGACGGCGGACGAGATCATCGCCTATTGCCGCGCCAATCTCGCGCATTTCAAATGCCCAAAGACGGTCGTCTTCACGGAGCTGCCGAAGACATCGACCGGCAAGGTGCAGAAGTTCAAGCTCAGGGACATGGCCGGAAAGCTTTAGGGCGAGATATTCTTTCCGCCCCTTTCCCTTCGCCCCCCATTCTGTCACCCCGGCCTTCGTGCCGGGGCCCAGTGGCTGCTTGCACGGAGTTTGTTGCCCCTGGATCCCGGGACAAGCCCGGGATGACACCGCCGCTGGTGTGAGCCCGTCCAAATGGACGGTCCGCCTTTGTTCGTTGCGCAGCACTCTGCCGGCATCAGGATTTTCATCTGCCTCCAAGGGAGAGCGCCATGAACGTGGTCGCAACCGAACGCAGCGACGATCCCGGAGTCATTTTCGATCCCGGTTTCTATGCAACGCATGGCTATCCGCATGAAGCCTGGACGCGACTTCGGCGCGAGGATCCGGTGCATTTCATGGACGATCCGGAGCGTGGCCCCTTCTGGGCGGTGACGCGCTACGAAGACATCGTGACGGTGGGCCGCGACGCGCGGCGCTTCATCAGCAGCCCGGGCGTCGCGCTCAACAAGCTCAATGACAGTTCCGAAATGTCGTCCTTCTCGATCCCGATGATGCTGATGATGGACCCGCCGAAGCACGGCAAGTATCGCGGCGTGGTGCGCGACCGCTTCACGCCGCCGGCGATGAAGGGGCTCGAGGAACACATCGTCGCCAAGACCCGCGAGATCGTCGATGATGTCGCGCGGCGGCGACTTGAGGCGGCGGCGGATGGCGGCGAGATCGACTTCGTGACGTCGGTGGCGGCGCGCCTCCCGCTCGACGTCATTCTCGAACTCCTCGGCGTGCCGGTCGAGGATCGCGACGATGTGTTCGCCTGGAGCAATGCGGTCATCGGCAGCGAGGACCCGGAATTCGGCAGCGAGGCCGCACCGCGCGACGTGATCCTGAAATCCGCCATGGCCTTTTTCGAGTATTTCTCGCGGCATGTCGCAGCAAAACGCGCGGCGCCGAAGGACGATCTCGTGAGCACGCTGATCGCCGGCCGCGTCGACGGCGAACCGCTCGCCGACATGGACATTCTCGGCTTCTGCTTTTTGCTCGCGCTCGCGGGCAACGAGACGACGCGCAATGCGACCAGCGGCGCGCTGATGGCGTTGATCGAATATCCCGAAGCAGCGGTCATGCTTCGCCGGCAACCGGAGCTGATGCCGACCGCCGTCGAGGAGATGCTGCGCTGGGTCGCGCCGATCGTCTACATGGCGCGTACGGCGTCGGACGATACGGAGCTCGCCGGTCGCAGGGTCGCAAAAGGCGACAAGCTGGTGCTCTTTTATCCCTCGGCCAATCGCGACGAGAGCGTCTTCAACGATCCCTTCCGCTTCGACATTACGCGGACGCCGAACGAACATCTGACCTTCGGTTTCGGGCGGCATCGCTGTCTCGGTAACGATCTCGCGCGGATCGAACTTCGCTCGATCATGAGCGAGGTCATCCACCGCTTTCCGGACATCCGCCTCGCCGGCCCCGTCTCGCGCCTGCGCTCGAATTTCGTCGGCGGAATCAAGCATCTGCCGGTCGCGTTCGGGTAGGTATTCCCTGTCAACAAGCGATCCGAAAACAACAAAGCGCCGGGCTTCACCGCCCGGCGCTGTCGCATTTCAGACTTGCAAGGGAGAGGCCGTCAGGCGGCTGATCGTTTGCCTGACAGGCGTTCGATTTCTTCCTTCAGTCGAAGCTTGTGCTTCTTCAGCGCTACTATGCGGAGATCGTCGCTTGAGGGGTGATGGATTTCGGTCTCGATTTCCCTTTGCAGGGCTTGGTGCCGATCACGGAGTTCGGCGATATGCGAGTCCAGAGCCATATGTATACCTACCTTTCGTTGGGGTGGGTAATGCAGAAGAAGCATGACTCTTTTTTGACGGCTTGTCGAACCCCTCTCGCAAAGAGAGCAAAGAGAATGTAAATCTCGATCCCATGAGCGAAACGAAACGCATTATCGTCGGGATCTCGGGCGCGTCCGGCGTCGCCTATGGCGTCCGCCTGCTTGAAATGCTGAATTCGCTCGATATCGAGACACATCTCGTCATGACCAAGGCGGCGGAAATGACGCTCGGTTACGAGATGGATCTGAGCGTCTCGAAAATAGAGGCGCTGGCGCACACGCGTTACCAGCTTATGGATGTCGGCGCCGCGATTTCGAGCGGTTCGTTCAGGACGCTCGGCATGATCGTCGCGCCCTGTTCGATCCGCAGCATGTCGGAGATCGCGACCGGCGTGACGTCGAACCTCCTTACGCGCGCCGCCGACGTGGTGCTGAAGGAACGCCGCCGCCTCGTGCTGATGGTGCGCGAGACGCCGCTCCATACCGGCCATCTGAGGACCATGACGCATCTGTCGGAAATCGGCGCCGTCATCGCGCCGCCGGTACCGGCCTTCTATACGAAGCCCGAGACCGTCGACGACATCGTGACCCAGACGGTTGCCCGCGTTCTCGATCTCTTCGGCCTCGAGGCCGAAGAGACGCGCCGCTGGGGCGAGGACGTTAAGGGCGGCCGCCGCAGCCCCGTCCGCCCGAAAAAGAAATAGTCAGGGAAAAGCCCTGTCGAGGACCACGGCCAGACGCGCCCGCCGCGCCGGCGCGGTGAGGGCAAGATTACGCGCCCCGAGCCAGGTCGACAGGTTGCGTTCCGCGAGCGCCCGGCGATCGCCGGCGTCCGTGTCGGCCTCGGCTGGCAACAAGGCTTCCAGTTCCGCGTGCATCACCCGTTCGGCAGCGAGTTCCAGCCGCTTCACCTCCGCCCGCAAGGTACCGTCAGGCGCCAGATGCTTGAGTTCCCGCCGGACGGCCCGCAGCGGCGCAACGACCCGCATGCCCCAGTTCTCGCCGACGGCGATCATCGCGGCCGCGAGTTCCTCATCCACCGCCCTGTCCCGGGAGGCCACATAAAAGCAAAAGAGCAGAAGCGAGACATCGAGGCCATCCTCGTCCTGCAGGGCAAGCAGAGCCGTCTCGACACCCGGCCGGGCATAAAGGTCCGCCGAAAAACCCCAGAACCGCTCAAGCCTGTCCTCGACCATGATCCCTCCTTTGCGCCCGTCCTTTCCCCGCGTCATATCATCGGCTTGCCCTTGTCCGCCAATGCGGCCATAAAAGATCAGGGATGCGGGGCCGCGTCCCTCCTGGATCGGGGCACCGGGCGCCCCATCCTGCCGGACGGCCCCTTCACATTGGGCGTCGATGACCGAACAGGAAGAACAGGAACTGCGGTTTGTTCTCGCGCAGCTCAAGGAAGAGCACCGCGATCTCGACACCGCGATCCTCGCCATCGAGTCGACGCCGAGCCCCGACCATCTCCAGATCAAGCGCCTGAAGAAGCGCAAGCTCTACCTGCGCGACCGGATTCGAGAAATCGACGACCAGCTTTTTCCGGACATCATCGCGTAGGACGTCCCGGATCGCGTTGGGCGCCCAGACTTTATTCCGATTTGTTCTTGGCCTGATACATCGCCCTGTCGGCGCGATTCAACGCGTCCTGAGGCTCATCGTCGCCCGTGAAGGCGATAGCCCCCACTGAGATCGACAGGGGTATCGCCGTGCCGTTCACGACGAGCGGATTATCGGCGATCAATTGCGCCAGCGAACGCGCCTTGTTCTCGGCCGTCTTTTCGTCCGCACGCGCCAGAATGACGCCGAACTCATCGCCGCCGAGGCGGCCGATGACATCGGATTCGCGCACATGCTCGCTCAGAAGCTGCGCCAGATGCGTCAGCGCCGCATCGCCGGCAGCATGGCCGTGCGTGTCGTTGACCTGCTTGAAATTGTCGATGTCGAAATAGGCGAGGCCCGACGGTTCCTTGTAGCGCCGCCCATAGGCGATGACGCGGGACAGTTCGCGGACGAAGGCACGGCGGTTGAGCACCGGGATCAATGGATCGCGATCGGCAAGTTCCTCGGCATCCTTCAGCCGGCGGCGGACCTGGTCCATCTCGCGGCGCAGACGTTCCACCTCGGCCATGATCGACATGAGGGCATCGCGGACCTTGGGCGTCAGTTCGGCTTCCGGGATGCCCATGAAGCTCACGGCATCCGTCACGGTCCTGCCGCCGGCCCCAGCCGGCTTGCCCGCCGCATCCCCGCGTTCACCGCGGGCCGGCGAAGACGATGCGCCTCCGAGCGGCCTGCTGTCGCCGATCTTCATACCAGACCCCACCGGCGCGCTTCCTACCGGTCCCGGTGCTTCCGCCGGATCGATGCATCGGGCCCCCCAAACGAATCGAAGATGCCACCGTTCGCCCAAAAATGCCACCCGGCTGTCCCATAGTGACGCAGGCCGCCTTGCCAAGCGAGGGCGCTTGCCTATACTCCCTCGCTTTCCGCGCCGGGGGCTCCCTTCGGCGGAGCTCTTGGACGGCGAAAAATGGCAGCACAGGCTCTGGTCGGCATCATCATGGGGAGCCAGTCCGACTGGCGGACCATGAAGCACGCCGCCGAGGCGCTCGAGGCCCTGGACGTCCCGCACGAGGTGCGGATCGTCTCCGCCCACCGCACGCCCCAACGGCTCGTCGAATATGCGACCACGGCCCGGGGCCGGGGTCTCAAGATCATCATCGCGGGCGCCGGCGGTGCGGCCCATCTGCCGGGCATGACGGCTTCCATGACGCCGCTGCCGGTCTTCGGCGTTCCCGTCCAGACCAAGACGCTCAACGGTCAGGATAGCCTTTTGTCCATCGTGCAGATGCCGGGCGGCATTCCGGTCGGCACGCTCGCCATCGGCGAGGCGGGCGCCAAGAACGCGGGCCTGCTCGCCGCCGCCGTTCTGGCGCTTACCGATCCCGCCCTTGCCAAGCGCCTCGACGCCTATCGCGCCGCGCAGACGGACGCGATCGGCGAGACACCGGTGGACGAGTAATCCGTTGACGATCATCGCACCCGGCGGGCGTATCGGCATTCTGGGCGGCGGGCAGCTCGGGCGGATGCTCGCGGCCGCCGCCGCCGAACTCGGCTTCACCTGCCACATCTATTGTCCCGATGCGGACGCGCCGGCGATGGACGTCGCCGCCGCCGGAACGCGCGCCGCTTATGAAGACGCGGAGGCGCTGGCGCGCTTTGCCGACAGTGTCGATGTGGTGACCTACGAGTTCGAGAACGTGCCTGCGGAAACGGCGCGCATTCTGGCCGAACATGCGCCGGTACGGCCGGGCGTCGCCGCGCTGGCGACGGCGCAGGACCGTTCGGTCGAGAAGAATTTCCTCGCTTCGCACGGCATTGCGACGGCGCCCTTCGCCGATGTCGACGACGAGCGTTCTCTCGCGGCGGCGATCGAGGCGATCGGCACGCCCGCAATTCTGAAGACGCGGCGGTTCGGCTATGACGGCAAGGGTCAGGCGAAAATCGCAACGCCTTCGGAAGCGCGGGCGGCTTTCGATGCTATCGGTCGAGCGCCGGCGATCCTCGAAGGTTTCGTGCCTTTCGAGCGCGAGATTTCGGTCGTCGTCGCGCGCGGGCTCGACGGCAAGACAGCGGCCTACGATCCGGTCGAAAACGTCCACAAGCATCACATCCTCGACCGTACCTTCGCGCCGGCCATGCTCGCGCCGACGCTTGCCGACGACGCCCGGGCCATCGCCGCGAAGATCGTCGACGAACTCGACTATGTCGGCGTGATGGGCGTCGAAATGTTCGTGTTGCCGGAGGGCACCGCCCCCCGCCTTCTCGTCAACGAAGTCGCACCGCGTGTCCACAATTCCGGGCACTGGACGCAGGACGCCTGCCTCGTCAGCCAGTTCGAGCAGCATATCCGCGCCATTTGCGGCTGGCCGCTCGGCGACCCAAAGCGCCACTCCGACGCCGTGATGACCAATCTGATCGGCGGTGACGCCGATCGCTGGCTGCAGATCGCGGCCGAAGGAGATACCGCACTCCACCTGTATGGGAAGGCCGAGGCGCGCCCCGGCCGCAAGATGGGACATGCGACCCGCCTTTATCCCCTGGGAACGCTCCGGCCGGACACGTCTCGTTAAGGAGCTTGGGTCAAACTTCGTCGTCCGTGGCCCCGATGCGGGCAGAAGGAACGACGCCATGGACCTCGCCCCGGCGAAAGGCACGACGCCGCAGAGACGGCCCGAGTTCGAATATGAAGGCTTCAACGCGCTGTTCGATTACTGGAACAGCCTGCGTGGCGGTGTCTCCGTTCCCGGCACACGCGATTTCGATCTCCTCCACCTCACAAGCCTGCTTCCGGATATCGTCGTTTCCGAGTTCCATTCCGAGTTGGACATACGGCATCGCTTCGTCGGGCCGGCAGTCGTCGAAAGATTCGGCTACGATCCGACGGGAAAGAACAGCCTGCTGAACCAGAGCGACAACATGCGTCCGCAAATCGGCCGCTATTACGGAGAAGTCGTCAATCGTCCTTGTGCGGCATTCGCCCGCTTCACCAATCTTTATAGTTCAGGCCGCGAATCCGTCGCCGAGGGGCTTTATCTTCCGCTGCACTCCCGTACCGCGCGATGGTTCGTCAACCTCAACCGGGTCGTGAGGTTTTCGGACTGGCTGGACGAATATCCGCAAACGCTGACGGCGGCGCGCATTCTCGATCTTGAATGGATCGATATCGGCTTCGGCCGGCCGACGACGCCTGCGTCCGGTTGATCAGCCGCGCCCGTAACGCAGCCTGCCCAGAAGCCCGACGGGATCCGGCAACCAGTTCGTCGCTTTTTTCACGCTCGCCTTCACCTTCTCGATGCGCATCACGTCGTCGATACGCCGGTCGAGAAAGCTCCATGTCTCGGC
>NZ_DATKFR010000087.1:0-1954 GCF_035511255.1 Parvibaculum sp. | reverse complement strand
GCCTCCTCGCTCGACCAGACATTGAACGGGCTCGGCATCGCGACGCAGGCCGCGCCCGACGCCGCGCGGGCCGAGGGCGCGCTCGACGAGGTGCGGGTCTGGCAACCGCTCCTCTGGCTCGGGTCTCTCGGCATCGTTTTTCTCGTCGTCACCGGCGTCGCCGCGCTCTGCATTCATTTCGCGGCAGAGGCCCTTCGCCGCATCTTCCAGGCCCGCGATTTCGGCCAGCGTCGCCGCGACATGGCTCGTCTCGCGGCGCTCGAGGCCGAGCATGACGAACTCCGGCACAAGCTTTCGGAAATGGAAGGCGCGGAGAACCGCCGCCATCTTCTCTGGACGGGCCTGATGCGCGAGGCCCGCGATTACGAGCAGGGGCTCGACGAGGCGCGGCGTGGGATGGCCGCGCAAGCCGCGCCCGCGCGCAAGCTCCTTGGCGGACGGCGCGACGAGGCATCTGTCTTCGGCAGCATGAGCGACAAGCTCAAGGGCTGCGACGCCTCGCGCGACGTGGCGCGTTACGAGCGCCTCTTCGACGAATGGTGGGAGCGCCGCTCGCGCAATGCGATGAAGGCCGGGCCGACGACACGGATTGAAATCGCGCGCGAGCCTGCCGGCGAGTTGCTGCCGCCGGCCAGGGCCTCGCGCCGCATCGCGATCGAAACGGCGGCCGAGTAGAGATGCGCCGCGCGATTCTCGTCTTCTGCGTCATGGCCGGTTTTGCGTCTCCCGCCTTTGCGGATGCCGTGCCCCGGCCGCACACCGTCGTCATCGGTCTCGATCTCTCGCAGAGCAATCCGCTGATCAAGGACAGCGCCTATGCGGCGCGCGCCGGCGCGCGGGTTGCCGAGGAGTTGAAGACGCTCCCTCTCAAATCGAGGGTGATGGTCCGCACCTTCGGCAGCTACGACGGCAGCGCCAACGGCCTCAAGATCGATCAGGTGATTTCCGCCCATGCGAGGCCCGACGTCGTCGCGCAAGGTATCTCGACGCTGATCGCCAACGTTCCGAAGCTCGTCGCGGAGGGGAAGCTCAAGGCGCAGGGCTTCACCAACATCGTCCCCTTTCTTGAGACCGAAGCCGAGATCGTCGATTGCCGGACGAACGAGGTTCATGTCGTCCTCCTGACCGACGGCTTCGAGGATTCCGAATATGCGCATCTGACGCGGAAGGGCGGCCATCTGCCGCCGCCGTCTTCCGCCTTGTTCGACGGTTGCGAGGCGCTGACGATTTTGGGATTGGGCCAGGGAAGCGGCAGCCCGAGCGCGACGACCCATCTGCGCAAGGAATGGCAGGCCTATGCGGAGCGGGCGGGTTTCCGGCGGTTCACGGGGCTTTACGATTGGTGAGGTTGCGGTAGCGGCTGTGTTTTCCCATCCCCCACCCTCCGCTCGCTTGCGCTCGCTCCTCCCTCCCCCTTCCCGTCGATATCCCTCCGTATCCTTGAAGCGGTCGGGCGGGAAGGGGGAGGGATGCGAAGGCTCGGCTTGGGCTTGTCCCAAGCCTTAGCCGAAGCCGGGTGGGGGAAGGGGGAGCAGGACGGCAGGCGAGGCCCCGAAGAGCGCATCCGTCCGCGAATTGACGTCATACCCCGTGCACCCTAGGTTCGGCCTGTCGTTCTTCCTGCCTCGGATATTTCATGGGATATGCGCTGAGCCTCGTGCTGCCGATCTTCGGTGTGATCGGCCTCGGCTATCTCGCCGTGCGCTCGAAGTTGATGAGCGACGCGGCGATCGACGGGCTCGACACCTATGTCTTCACCTTCGGCATCCCGTTCCTGCTCTTCCGCAACATCGCGCGGACGGAGATGCCCGATATGCTGCCCTGGGGGCTCTGGCTTTCCTATTACGGCGCGATGCTCGCCGTCTGGGCGATCGGCTCGCTGATCGCGCGTTTCGCGTTGAAGCGGAATTTCGGCGAGGCGGTGGTCATCGGCTTCGGCGGCGGACAGGGCAAT
>NZ_DATKFR010000086.1:0-2941 GCF_035511255.1 Parvibaculum sp. | reverse complement strand
CGGCGCGGTCGAGGAAACGAGCCTCGCCGAAATCCGCGCGCTCTTCGACGTCAACGTCTTCGGCGCCATCGCGGTGCTCCAGGCCGCCATTCCCTTCATGCGCGCGCGGCGCGCCGGTCACATCATCAACGTGACCTCGGTAAGCGGCCTCGCCATCTGGGCGGGAACGGGGCCCTATTGCGCGAGCAAGCATGCGCTCGAAGCGATCGGTCAGACGCTGGCCGACGAGCTCGCTCCCATCGGCATCAAGGTAACGAATGTGGAGCCCGGCGGATTGCGGACCGACTTCGCCGGTCGTTCGCTCGCCGTCGCCGAACGTCAGATAGCCGACTATGCCCCGACCGCGCATCTCTCCCGTCAGATCATGGCGGAACATGCGGGCCACGAGCCGGGCGATCCGGCAAAGGCCGCCCGCGCCATCGTCGACGTCGCCGGCTCCCACGAAGCGCCGATGCATCTTCTGCTGGGTACCGACGCGATGTTCTATCTGGGACGCAAGCTCGGAGCGCTGCAACTGGAGCTGGCCAAATGGGCGCCGACCACGGTCGGGATCGTCTTCGACAAAGACCAGGCATGACGCCATCGGGCGATCGCGTTTGCGGCAACGCGATCGACCCGCTCCTCACATCGGCTTTTCGCCGGCGACCGTCACCCGGAAACCGGAGCGCACTTGCGGGAAATAGTCCCACACGGCGAGATGCTGCGTGCAGCGATTGTCCCAGAAGGCCACGGAATTCGGCTGCCACCGAAACCGAACATGGAAATTCGGATTGGCGCAGTGCTTGTAGAGGAAGTTTAAAATCCCGTCGCTCTCGTCCTTCGAAACGCCGACGATCTGCGTCGTATAGGACGAGTTGACGAAGATCGCCTTCTTCTTCGTCACTGGATGAGTACGGATCACCGGATGCTCCGAACAGGGAAACCGCTTCGTCGGATCGTTGACGATCGGCCGATAGACATGCTCGCCATCGTGAACCGCCATCAGCCCTTCGAGATACAGCTTCATGCGCGGCGACAATGCGTCATAGGCCGCATACATGCTCGCGAACATGGTGTCGCCGCCGACTTCCGGCACGACCGGCAGATACAGAATGCTGCCCATCGGCGGGATTTCGTTGCAAGTGAGATCCGAATGCCAGTTCTCGCCCGCGACATATTTCGATGCGCCGTCGGCATGAATGGCGACGATTTCGGGATGGTCGTCGAGCCCCTTGACGCCGGTATGGATGACGAGATCGCCGAAAGCGCGGCCCAGGGCCTTGTGCGCGTCATGGTCGAGTTGCTGGTCGCGAAAGAAGATGACCTGATGTTCCATCAGGGCATCGTTCAACTCCTGACGCTGAAGATTGGAAAGGGGCTGGGAAAGATCGATCCCGGAAATTTCCGCTCCGATCCGCACCGTCACCGGCTTTACTGTCAACGCGCTATAGGCCATGTGCCAGGTTCCTCTACGGGCTTCAATACGCCGGCCCGACCAGCCGACGCAGATAGTCTAGAACCTCCCCCCGGATTGCGATTGGCCGTGCCGGAACGAAAACTTGGGCTGGGCGGATTCGGTGCCCCCCGCTTCGCTCACGATTTGAACATCTCCTTGCGGATCGTGGCATGGACGCCCCAGTTCCCATCCACGACCTGGGTGACACCGAAATCGACCGCCACCGAAATCAGCGAGATCGCCTCATCCTCGGTGAGCCCCTTCGCCGCCATCAGGAAGCGCCGCGTCTTCCGGAATGCATCGCGCATCGCCATGTCGACCGATGACTGCTTGTAGACATCCGTCTGGGCGTTGCGCCCGAGCTCCTTCAGATAATTCGGGTGGCTGAAGCCGAGGATCACCCACTCGTCCGCCGTCTCGATCAGCGGATAATCGAGATCGAAAATCTGCCCTTCGAGATCGCGCTTCTTGTGCAGAACGATCTGGAAGATGCCCGTCAATGAACACTCGATCGCCGTGCCACAGAGCTCGGAATCGCCCTGCGAGGCATGCGGATCGCCAATCGAAAGCAACCCTCCGGCAACGGCCACCGGCAGGTAGATGCGTGAGCCCTTGCCCAGCCGCCAGTTATCGAGGTTGCCGCCGAAATAGGCCGGTGGCACGGAATCGACGATGCCCCAATGATCCGGCGCGAGCCCGATGACGCCGAAATGCGGCCGCAGCGGAATCTCGACGTTTTTCAGAACATCGTAATTCTTCTCGATCGTCGAATGATCGACCGGCACGCCGGGATAGTCGATGCGCGGATGGACGACGCCGAAAGGATCGACCTGCGGCGTCCAGCGGAAGTTGTAGACCGCCTTCGCGCATTGATGATGCGAATGGCGCTTCTCCTCGATCTCGTAGATCGTCACGACCTCGCGCGGCGCCGGCGGCGTGATGAGCTCATTGTAATGAAAGCCCCACCACGTCGCAGCATTGCTGCCGAAACTGCGGCCCATATATTCCGGGCTTGCACTCGGCCGCGGATATATGTCGAGGATGCGCAGCTCGACGACGTCGCCCGGCTTCGCACCTTCGATGCCGATGGGGCCTGTACAGATATGCACGCCGAAGCCCTCGCCCGCGCCGCGCCCATAGGTCGACGCGTCAAGCGGGCCGGCGCCGCGCCGGTCTACATTCTTGTGATCCTTGGTCCAGTGAAAGACGCTCTCCGCACCGGGATCGTCTTTTATCATGCGCTCGTAATCGTCATAGGCATGCTGCGTCAGCGTCTCGACGGTGACGAAATCGCCCGACTGCACTTCGAGCACGGGCGGCAGGAAACGGCTGAAATAGCCCCAATGAACCGTCTTCGCGGTCACTGGCAGATAGTGATGCCGCGGCTCATGCTCGCCCAGCGGCTCCTCGGGCAAAGCGGCGTCGCCGCCATGATCTATATCGTCACGATCAAGCTCGACGTGGGCGAGATCGGCTTCAACCGACAACTCACCGCCATCCTCCAGC
>NZ_DATKFR010000085.1:0-10606 GCF_035511255.1 Parvibaculum sp. | reverse complement strand
CGCATGGTCGTGACGCTGTGACGCAAGGCTGGAACGAAACGACGACGGCGCTTCAGTTCGGCCGCCTCTTCGAGGAGGGCAAGGCCGACCCGCGCGAGGTGACGGATTTCTTTCTCGACCGCGCCGAAAAGGAAGACCCGGGCCGTCGCGTCTATCACCTGCTGACCGGGACGCGGGCCCGCGTCGAGGCCGATGCGGCGGCCGACCGCGCGAAGCGGGGGCTGCGCCGCCATCCGCTCGACGGCGTGCCGCTCTCCTGGAAAGACCTGTTCGACAGCGCGGGCGATGTGACGCCGGCCGGTTCGCTGGCGCTGAAGAACCGCATTCCCGCGCATGACGCCGAAGTGCTGGCGCGGGCGACGCGGGCGGGCGCCGTCTGCTTCGGCAAGACCAACATGACGGAGATCGCCTTCTCGGGTCTCGGCATCAACCCGAAGATGGGGACGCCCGCCAATGCCTTCGACGAAACGGTCGAACGCGTGCCCGGCGGATCGTCGGCGGGCGCCGGCGTTTCGGTCGCGCGGGGGCTCGCGGCGGCGGCCATCGGCACCGACACGGGCGGCTCGGTGCGCATCCCCGCTGCCTGGAACGGTCTCGTCGGATTGAAGACGACGGCGGGACGCCTGCCGCTTGCCGGCACCGTGCCGCTCTCGCCGAGTTTCGACACGGTGGGACCGCTCGCTCACGACGTCGCCGACGCGGCCGCGCTCTTCTCGCTGCTCGATGCATCGAAGCCCTTCGACCTCGACGGCGCCGATCTGAGGGATGCGGTCTTCTGGCTGCCGGGCGGCGTCGCCTGGAGCGAGCTCGACGACGGCGTCGCCGCCGCGCTCGACCTCGCGATCCGCCGCCTCGTTCATGCCGGCGCGCGCATCGTCGAACATAAACTGCCCGAACTCGACGAGATCGACCGGCTCGCCTGGAGCGGCGGCGCGAGCCGCCTTGTCGCCGAGGCCTATGCCTATTGGCACGAGACGCTGGCGGCGAACGAGGCTGTCGTCTACCGGCCCGTCTTCGAACGCATGATGGCGGGCGCCTCGATCACCTCGGCCGAGCTGATGAAGACCGATGCGGCAAGGGCGGCGATCGTCGTGCGCTATCTCGCCGCGACGGCGGGCGTCGATGCAGTGCTGCTGCCAACCGTTGCGATCACGCCGCCGCCCATCGCGGCGCTCGAGGGAGGCGGCCCCGACTATTTCAAGGCGAACCGCATGGCGCTCAGGAACACCACCATCGGCAATCAGCTCGGCCTCTGCGCGGTCACGCTGCCGGCGGGTTACGACGCGGGCGGCATCCCCGTGGGACTGATGCTGCAGGCGGCGCCGAACTCGGAAGAGCGGTTGCTCAGGATCGCAAAGGCTGTGGAGACGGTGTTGCGGTAAAGCCCTCCCCCCTTGAGGGGGAGGGTTGGGAGGGGGGCGGCAAAAAGAGTCTTTCGAAGAAGTCCCCCCCACCCGATCAGCTTCGCCGATCGACCTCCCCCTCAAAGGGGGGAGGTAAGGAAACAAAAAGCCCCGGAACTTCTTCCGGGGCTTTGTCTTTGGTGGCAACGCCGCCGCCTATCGCACCGGGGCTTCCCTGGCGCGGTCTTCGAGGGCGCGTTTCTGGATATAGGAGAGGATCGCGTCGACATCGTCCTTGGACAGAAGGTCGCCGAAGCTCGCCATGCCGTTGTCCTTGAGCATGCCGCCGCGCACGATGTCCTGGAAATGCGCGCGCGTGTTCTCGTTCATGCGCCGGAGATCGGGGGTGACGCCGGGGGAAACCGCAAGCGCGCCGTGGCAAAGCATGCAGGTGCCCGCGAAGGCGACCTCGCCCCGGCGGACCTCTTCCTTCGAGGCGGTGAGCGGCGGCCATTCCGGGATCGACTGGTCGCGCTCGGCGAGTTTCGGCAATTCCTTCGTACCGCCGATCTTGTAGACGAGGAGCTTGCCGTCATTGCCGTATTTCGCCGCCGCCGAGGCCCGCGCGTCGCCCGACGTGATGTTGACGCCGCCCCAGCCTGCGAGCACGGCGACATATTGTTCGCCGTCGACCTCATAGGAGATGGGCGGCGCGACGATGCCGGTCTGCACGTCCTGGTCCCAGACCTTCTCGCCCGTGTCGGCCTTGTAGGCGACGAGGTGGCCGAGCGCCGTGCCCTGGAAGACGAGATTGCCCGCCGTCGTCAGCACGCCGCCATTGAGAGGCGCGGGATATTCGACCTGCCATTTGACCTCGCCCTTGATCGGGTCCCAGGCCTTGAGGAAGCCGTGACTGACCGGAATTTCGGGCAAGGCGTTGATCGCGTCGATATAGGCCGCCCAGTCGAGGCCGGGGTTCCACCAGTTCTTCCGGACCGTGAACTTGTGGTCCTTCTTCCACTCCGACGACAGCGAATAGATGCCGGCGATGTCCTGCGTCGGCAGATAGACGAGGCCCGTTTTCGGATTATAGGCCATCGGATGCCAGTTATGGCCGCCATTGGCCGACGGCAGGACGAACTGTGTCTGTTTTTCGTAGTCGCTCGCCGGCAATTCGACGGGACGTCCCGTCTTCATGTCGACATGGCTTGCCCAGGTGACCGAGACGAAGGGCTTGGCCGAGAGAAGCTCGCCCGTCTCGCGGTCGAGCACATAGAAGAAGCCGTTCTTCGGCGCATGGAGGAGAAGCTTGCGGGTTTTTCCCTCCCAGGGAAGATCGACGAGCATCAGCGGCTGCGTCGAGGTGTAGTCCCAGTTGTCGCCGGGCGTCTCCTGGTAATACCACTTCATGCGGCCGGTCTCGGGATCGAGCGCGACGATCGAGGACAGATAGAGATTGTCGCCGCCGCCCGGAGAGCGGATGTAGCGCGTCCAGGGCGAGCCGTTGCCGGTGCCGATATAGACGGTGTTGAGCTTCGGATCGAAGACCATCGAATCCCAGGCCGTGCCGCCGCCGCCGACCTTCCACCACTCGCCGCCCTTCCAGGTGGGAACGGCTTTTTCGAGTTCGGGATTTTCCAGCGGCTTCGAGGGGTCGCCGGGCACCGTGTAGAAGCGCCAGACCTGCTTGCCGGTTTCGGCGTCATAGGCGGTGATATATCCGCGTACCCCGTATTCGCCGCCGCCATTGCCGATCAGCACCTTGCCGTTGACGATGCGCGGCGCGCCGGTCGAGGTGTAGGGCGCTCCGGGGACGGTGTCGACCTTCCAGACGACATGGCCGTCCTTGGCGTCGAGGGCAAAGAGGCGTCCGTCGAAGCTCGAGACATAGACGCGGCCCTTCCAGACGGCCGCGCCGCGATTGACGACGTCACAGCAGCCGTAGCGGCCCCATTCGCCGGGCACTTCCGGATCGAAGCGCCAGAGTTCCTTGCCGGTCTTCGCGTCGAGGGCGGCGGTGATGCCCCAGGAAAGCGTCGTGAACATCGTGCCGTCGACGACGATGGGCGAGGCTTCGAGACCGCGCACGGTGCCGGTCTCATAGGACCAGGCGAGGCCGAGCTGGCCGATGGTCTTGTCGTTGATCTGATCGAGCGGCGAGAAGCGCTGCTCGTCATAGGTGCGGCCATGGGCGAGCCAGTTGCCGGGCTCCTTGTCCGCGTCGACGATGCGCGCGCCGTCGATGTCGGCGAGCCCACGTTGCTCCGTGGACGGAGCCTTGCCGCCGGGCGCCGGCTCGCCGACCGCGATCTGCGTTCCGCCTCCGCCCTCATCGCCGCGGTGGACGAATTGCCAGCCGACCGTAACGCCGAGCACCACGCAGGCCGCGACGCTCAGCGCCGCGGGCCATGTCCTGACCGATGATTGAGCCATGACCTCCCCATCCTGTTTGCTTCCCCCGGAGGTCGCCAAAGAAGCGCCTCCGCTGCCGGAGCCCTCTCGCGGGGCTCCTTTGCCAGCGGAACTCTATCGGAGGAGCGGAATCGGGGAAAGCGAGGCTTGCCGGCTCTTTTCGCCGGTTATGGCGTGAGTCTATGCACAAATATTATGCGCCGACTTCAAATTGCACTATTATTGTGCAGTTATGACGTTCAAAGTCCGGTTGTTTTGGCGTTCCGTGACAAAAGTATGGGTCGAATCAAGGCGCTATGCAGTTGCAGTCAGTTCGGCACGGTTCTTGAGAAAGCTTGTCGTCAAGCGCCGGTGCGTGCCCTCGGGCACATCACGAAAAGGGCGCCCGCGCATCAAAGCCGGGGGGCAGTGACCCGGCAGTCAATGGAGAGACGGATGACTGAGAAAGGAAACGAAACGGGGGTCTTTCGAAAGCTTCCCCTGGGGGCCGCGGCGGCGACGCTGGCGCTCCTCGCCTCGGTAGGGAGTGCATTTGCCGAGGAGGCAACCCCCACGCTCGACAGCGGGTCGACGGCATGGATGATGACATCCTCCGCCCTCGTCCTGTTGATGACGATCCCGGGCCTTGCGCTCTTCTATGGCGGCATGGTCCGTAAGAAGAACGTCGTCGCGATCGTCGCGCAGAACTTCGCCATCACGGGGCTGATGACGGTGGTCTGGACGGTCCTCACCTATTCGCTCGCCTTCCGCACGAATCCGAGCGAAACGATGAACGCCTATATCGGCGGCTTCGATCGCATCTTCCTCAGCGGTCTGAGCGTGGGGAACATTTCGGGCGTCATTCCCGAAAGCGTCTTCATGGTCTTCCAGATGACCTTCGCGATCATCACGCCGGCGCTCATCACGGGCGCCTTCGCCGATCGCATGAAGTTCTCCTCCATGCTCGTCTTCATGACGCTCTGGTCGATCTTCATCTATGCACCGATCTGCCATTGGGTCTGGGGCGGCGGCTTCCTCGGCGGCGCCGGCGTGCTCGACTTCGCCGGCGGCACGGTCGTCCACATCAATGCCGGCATCGCCGGTCTGGTGACCTGCCTCGTGCTCGGGCCCCGCAAGGGCTATGGCAGCGAGAACATGGCTCCGCACAACGTCGTCCTGACGATGATCGGCGCCTCCCTCCTGTGGGTCGGCTGGTTCGGCTTCAATGCGGGTTCGGAACTCGCCGCCGACGGCCGTGCGGGCATGGCCTTCGTCGTCACCCAGATCGCGACCGGCATGGCCGCTCTCGCCTGGATGTTCGCCGAATGGGTCGTTCACAAGAAGCCGACGCTGCTCGGCATGTGCTCGGGCGCCGTTGCCGGCCTCGTCGCCATCACTCCGGCGGCGGGCTTCGTCGATCCGGTCGGCGCGCTCTGGATCGGTCTCGCCGCGGGCGTGATCTGCTTCATCGCCTCGACCAGCGTGAAGCGGGCCATCGGCTATGACGACGCGCTCGACGTCTTCGGCGTGCACTGCATCGGCGGCATCGTCGGCGCCGTGCTGACGGGCGTCTTCGCGACGATGGCGATCACCGGTGCGGAAGCGCCTGTCGGCGGCATCGACGGCAACTGGGGTCAGGTCGTCACCCAGATCAAGGGCATCCTCTACACCCTGGTCTGGTCGGGCGTCGGCACGTTCGTCCTTCTGATGATCGTGAAGATCTTCTTCGGTCTCCGCGTCTCGCCGCAGGAAGAAGTCGAAGGCCTCGACATCAACCTGCATGGTGAGGTGGTTCAGTAAGCACTGCCCTTCTGGGCCTGTTGCGGACAGGGGCGCCCCTCCATTTCATGGTCGGGCGCCCTTTGTGTCTCGGCGGCACCGGATCTTCCGGTGCATCATCCGGGAGTGAAAATGTTGCGGCGCAACCTGCATAAGATAAAGGCATCTGCCTCTTTATGCGCGATCGGCCCCGCATCGACCGTGTACAGAATTTCGAGTTCTTCGCGTAACCGGCCGGAAGAGTTCGCAAAAACAGCGACTTACGACACTTTTCCTCGTTCGGCACGGTTCTTGATTATTGGTAAGCAGTCTCGGCCGGTCCGCAAGCATCCGCCGCGCCGAGTATGAGGAATCCCGGGAGGCCACGAGGCCGGCCGGCGGCAAACAAAAGAGGAAAGCAAAATGAAGCTCGTTGTGGCGATTGTGAAGCCCTTCAAACTCGACGAAGTCCGCGAGGCCCTGACCTCGCTCGGCATCGAAGGCCTGACCATTTCCGAGGTCAAAGGCTATGGACGCCAGAAGGGCCAGACGGAAATCTATCGCGGTGCCGAATACGCCGTGAACTTCCTGCCCAAGATCAAGATCGAAGTCGTGGTCCCGTCGGAGCTCGTCGCCAAGACGGTCTCGGCGATCAGCGGCGCGGCCAAGACCGGCCAGATCGGCGACGGCAAGATCTTCGTCGTGCCGGTGGAATCGGCGCTGCGCATCCGCACCGGCGAGACCGACGCGGACGCGATCTGACCCTTCCCCGGCGCCCCGCCTGTCGGAATGGGGCGTGACGGACCGCTTTGAGAACTACGTCAGTATCCCGAGAGCCCGGAAGCCTCCCTTCCGGGCTCTTCTGTTTTGCCTAAATTTTACGCCGACTGCCTTCAGTGAGTGTCCATTCGGTAGGCGATATGCCTGCTATTTCAGCGGCAGTCGCCGGTCCGTTTCGCCAAGCCTTTGATTTTGCCTGATGAAAAATTCGTCAGTCGCATGGCATGCCCCTTGATTGAGCATGGTGCCGTCGAAAAGGACGGCACCGCATCGCCTTTCGAGGCAGTCGGGCAAAAAGAGGGCTTTCCGGCCCGGGGCGCAACCGACCCGGCGCCGGAACGAGGGACGCGAGCAGGAAGGATTTCCGATGACACCGGTCGAAGCCGGCGCCGCCAACGGCGCCGATGTTTTTTTCATTCTGATGGGCGCGATCCTGGTCTTCGCGATGCATTCGGGCTTTGCCTTTCTCGAAGTCGGCACGGTCAGGCACAAGAACCAGGTCAATGCGCTGGTGAAGATCCTGGTCGATTTCGCGGTCTCGACGCTCGCCTATTTCCTGATCGGCTATGGCGTCGCCTACGGGATGCACTTTTTCGCGCCGGCCGCGACGCTCAACGGCAATGAAGGCGGGCTTTATGCGCCCCACCTTTACGCACCTCAGGGCCGCGACCTCGTGAAATTCTTCTTCCTGCTGACTTTCGCCGCCGCCATTCCGGCGATCATTTCGGGCGGCATCGCCGAACGCGCGCGCTTCTGGCCGCAGGCCGCCGCCACCGCGATCATCGTCGCCCTCGTCTATCCCTTCTTCGAGGGCCTCGTCTGGCATGACAATCTCGGGGTGCAGGCCTGGCTCGAGGCGAGCTTCGGCGCGAAGTTCCACGATTTCGCCGGCTCGGTCGTCGTCCATGCGGTCGGCGGCTGGCTCGCCTTCGGCGCCGTCACGATGCTCGGCCGCCGCGTCGGGCGCTATACGAAGGACGGCCGCCTGATCGGCTTTCCGCCCTCCTCGATCCCCTGGCTGTCGCTCGGCTCCTGGCTGCTCTGCATCGGCTGGTTCGGCTTCAACGTGATGTCGGCCGGATCGCTCGCCGCCGTCTCGGGCCTCGTCGCGATGAATTCGCTGATGGCGATGGTCGGCGGCATCCTCGCGGCGCTGATTGCCGGGCGCAACGACCCGGGTTTCGTCCATAACGGCGCGCTGGCGGGCCTCGTCGCGGTCTGCGCCGGCTCCGACCTGATGCACCCGATCGGCGCGCTTCTCACCGGCGCCGGCGCCGGTGTCCTCTTCGTCGTCATGTTCGACTGGAGCCAGCGGCGGCTGAAGCTCGACGACGTGCTGGGCGTCTGGGCACTGCATGGGCTTTGCGGGCTCTGGGGCGGCGTCGCCTGCGGCATCTTCGGCCTCGCCGCGCTGGGCGGCATGGGCGGCGTCTCCTTCTGGAGCCAGCTCGTCGGCTCGATCGGCGGGGCGGCCTATGCGCTGGCGGGCGGCTTCCTGGTCTATGGCGCGCTGGCCCGCACCGTCGGCATCCGCCTCTCGGCGGAGGAGGAGGCGCAGGGCGCCGACCTCGCAATCCACAAGATCGGCGCCAATCCCGAGGCCGAGATGATGCAGCGGTGAGTGAGTGGACGGCAAAAGTTAGCGAGGGACTGAGGAATTACTTCCACTTGTGTGGATAAGGGCCGAAGACTCCACAGGTTTTTCCACGGATCGCGCCTGTCCAAGCAGCTAGACCGGCTCCGGGGAGCCCGGTAAGATCGCGGCGCGCCCCGAAGCCGGAACGCTTCGGGGCATGGCCACGCCGTGTCCGGGATCCGGGCGCGCCCAGGAGATACTGCGCCCGTAATGTCTGCGCCGGACCTGACCCATAACCGCTTTGAATCCCTGCCCGATGGCCCCTTTCCGCGCCTCAATGCGCTGATCGAGGGGATCCAGCCCGGCAAGGCGCCCATCATCATGTCGCTGGGCGAGCCGCAACACCCCTTTCCGGCCTTCGTCTCGGAGACCATTGCCGCTCACGCAAAGGAATTCGGCAAATATCCGCCGATCTCGGGCACGCCCGATTTCCGCGCCGCCGTCGCCGCCTGGCTCGGCCGCCGCTACGGGCTGGGGCCGGACGTGATCGGCCCGAGAAAGCCGCTCGATCCCGAGCTTCAGATCCTGCCCGTCAACGGCACGCGCGAGGCGCTCTTCAATATCGCCTTCGTCGCCACGCCCTTGTCGAAGGCGGGACAAAAGCCGGCGATCCTGATGCCGAACCCCTTTTATCAATGTTATGCGGCGGCCGCGCTCGCGGCCGGCGCCGAGCCCGTCTATGTGGCGGCGACGCGCGAAAACGACTTCATTCCCGATTTCGGCGCGCTGCCCGAAGAGCTGCTGGCGCGGACCGCGATGATCTATTTCTGTTCGCCGGCCAATCCGCAAGGCGCGGTCGCGAGCCTCGACTATCTAAAGGACCTGATCGGTCTCGCGCGCCGGCACGGCATCCTGCTCGCCATCGACGAATGCTATGCCGAGATCTATGACCGCGAACCGCCGGCAGGCGCGCTGCAGGCCGCGATCGAGCTGTCGGGTTCGCTGGACAACGTCGTCGTCTTCCATTCGCTTTCCAAGCGCTCGAGCCTGCCGGGCTTGCGTTCGGGTTTCATCTCGGGCGACCGCGACTTTCTCATGCGCTTCCGCAACTTCCGCAACATCGCGGCGCCGCAGGTGCCACTGCCGATCATGGCGGCGTCGGCGGCCGCATGGCGCGACGAGAGCCATGTCGAGGAGAACCGCGCCCGCTACCGCACCAAGATCGACGCGGCGGAGCGCATTCTCGGCAATCGCTTCGGCTTCTACCGCCCGGCCGGCGGCTTCTTCCTCTGGCTCGATGTCGGCGACGGCGAGGCGGCCGCGCGTGACCTTTGGGCGAAAGGCGGCGTCAAGGTCTTGCCCGGCAAGTATCTCTCGCGCGAAGATTCAGGCTCGGCGATTCACGGCGGCGGCGGCAATCCAGGCGCGGCCTATATCCGTGTCGCGCTGGTGAACGAACAGGCCGCCACCGAGGAAGCGCTGTCGCGCATCGCGGATATTCTGTGATCGGCGCGGCGTCGCGGGGGCGTTCCGGAGCCAAGGGATCGCGCAAGACGGCGAAGAAGACGCCCGTGCGCGGCAACTGGAGGATGCGTGTGAGGACCTGGCTGAACCCGTTCGCCTTTCTGCCGATGGGCGTGCGCGTGTTCCTCGGCAGGCGTTTCGAGGAAGTGGCGGGCGCCGCATTGGTGGCGCTCGGCCTTTTCGGCCTTCTCGCCCTGGTGAGCTGGTCGCGCCACGATCCGAGCCTCAACAATGCGACCGGCCTTGCCCCGCAGAACTGGATGGGGATGCCCGGCGCCTACATCTCGGACATCCTCCTGCAAACGCTCGGCCTTGGCGCGCTGGTGCTGCTGATCCCGCCCATCGCCTGGGGCCTGCGCCTCGCGCGCCATGACATGCCGCCGCGCCTGGTGCTCAGGGTCGCGGCCTGGCTGCTCGCCACGCTTTTCGCCGCCGCCTTTCTCGGCACGCTGCCGCTGCTCGCGATCTGGGCGCTGGCGCCGGGTCTCGGCTTCGGCGGCGTCCTCGGCGACGCGCTCTCCTCGCTCGGGCTGCAGCTCTTCGCGCCCTTCATCGGCAACGGACTTTCCTATGCCGTGACCGCGCTCGTCACCGCGCCTGTTACCGGCTTCCTCGCACTTTATGCGGCCGACCTCGAATGGATGGAGATCGTCGCGCTGGCGAACCGCGCCACCTTCTGGCGCCGCGCGGAGGAAGACGAAGAAGAGGAAGAAGATCAGCTCGCCTATCCGGTGCGCCGCCGCCGCCGCGGCGAGGCCGAGATCGAGGTTCCGTCCGTGGCCCAACGCGGGCCGCAGCGACGCGGCAAGCGTGGAGTCCGGCCCTATCGGCCCGATGTCGAACCAAGCCGGCTGCGCGTCATCGCCTGGACGATCGGCGACCACGTCACCGATCTGCGCGACCGCCTGCTCCGTCAGGGCGATTACGCGCCGCTCTCGCCCGCCGAGATCGCCGAGGCGCGCATGACCGGGTTCGGCACCCGTGGCGCCACGCGCAAATCCACGGTCGACGATTTCGACGATGAGGATGAGGATGAGGACGAGATCGACGTCGATCTCGACGAGGATGAAGGCGAGATGCCGCGCGGCCGCCTCGGGCCGAAGCTCGGCGGCAAGCCGGTGCCACCCATCAGCCGCACCGCGCCGAAAGCGGCCAAGCCCTCCAAGCGCGCCGTCCGCGAGGCGCAGCCGACGCTGGCGCTCGAGCCGAAAAGCGACTACCAGCTCCCGCCGCT
>NZ_DATKFR010000084.1:0-1759 GCF_035511255.1 Parvibaculum sp. | reverse complement strand
TTGGCGGCGGAGCGCGAGACCGAGCTGGTAGCTGAAGACCTGCGTCTGGCGGCCCGGTCACTGGGTCGGATCACCGGACGAGTGGATGTCGAGGATTTGCTAGATGTTGTGTTCCGGGACTTCTGCATCGGCAAATAATGTTTCACGTGAAACAGAGTCTGACTCACACGGCGCCAAGCCCCGGCGAAACGGCGGAACTGCCCGACTAATCCTTTGACCGGGGCGGCGAGCTGGGGATAAAGCTTCGCCGAACGCTGCGAGGCAGAATGAGCGAATTCGATGTGATCGTGATTGGTGGCGGCCATGCTGGCTGCGAGGCGGCCTCGGCGGCGGCCCGCGCCGGCGCGCGCACGCTGCTGCTCACCCACAAGATCGCGACGATCGGCGAAATGTCGTGCAACCCGGCCATTGGCGGGCTCGGGAAGGGCCATCTGGTTCGCGAGATCGATGCACTGGACGGGCTGATGGGACGGGTCGCCGATGCGGCCGGAATCCAGTTCCGCCTCCTCAACCGCCGCAAGGGGCCGGCCGTGCGCGGGCCGCGGGCCCAGGCGGACCGGAGGCTTTATCGCGAGGCGATGCAGGACGCCATTCTCGGCCATCCGAACCTCCAGACGGAGGAGGGCGGCGTCAATGATCTGATCGTCGATGCCGAGGGCGTTGCGGGTGTCGTCACGGAAGACGGGCGGCAGTTCCGGACCCGCCGGGTTGTCCTGACGACCGGGACTTTCCTGCGGGGCATGATCCATATCGGCGAAAAGCGCATTCCGGCGGGCCGCGTCGGGGAAGCCCCCGCCTTGGGTCTTTCGGACCGGCTTTACGCGCTCGGCTTCCAGCTTGGCCGCCTCAAGACCGGAACGCCGCCCCGGCTCGACGGTGGCACCATCGCCTGGGGGCAGCTGGAGATCCAGCCGGGCGATACGCCGCCCGTGCCTTTCTCCTTCCTGACCCGGGCGATCACGACGCCGCAGGTTAATTGCCACATCACCCGGACGACCGAGGCCGGGCATCGGATCATCGAAGCCAATCTCAAATATTCACCGGTCTATGCCGGCCATATCGAAGGCGTCGGGCCGCGCTATTGTCCCTCGATCGAGGACAAGGTCGTCCGCTTCAAGGAGCGCGACAGCCATCAGATCTTTCTGGAACCGGAAGGTCTCGACGACGACACGATCTATCCGAACGGCATTTCGACCGGCCTGCCGGAGGAGATCCAGCTTGCCTTCCTGAAGACCATTCCGGGTCTCGAAGAGGTGCGGATGGTCCGGCCGGGCTATGCGATCGAATATGATTACATCGATCCGCGTGAACTTCGCCCGACGCTGGAAACGAAGAAGCTCGCAGGGCTTTACCTGGCGGGCCAGATCAATGGCACAACAGGTTATGAGGAAGCGGCCGCGCAAGGGCTGATCGCCGGGGCGAACGCCGCTCTGGCCGCCAGGGGCGAAGAGCCGCTGATTTTCGATCGCGCCGAGGCCTATCTTGGCGTGCTGGTCGACGACCTCATCACGCGCGGCGTCAGCGAGCCCTATCGGATGTTCACCTCGAGGGCCGAATACCGGCTGACATTGCGGGCGGACAATGCCGATCAGCGGTTGACCACGAAGGGGGTCGGGCGAGGGCTGGTGGGCACGGCGCGAGCGGATGCCTTTGCGGCCAAGCTGTCCGCGCTGGAAGCGGCGCGGGAGCTGGCCCGGACGCTTCGCCTGTCGCCCACAGAGCTGGCGCGGCGGGGGCTGCGGATCAATCAGGATGGCGT
>NZ_DATKFR010000083.1:0-4208 GCF_035511255.1 Parvibaculum sp. | reverse complement strand
GACCTGCGTGTTCGTGTCCGGCGAACTCGTCCAGCCCATCAGCGGCTCGACCTTGCGCGCGGCGGAGGCTTCGAATTCAAGCATCCACTTCTTCGTCTTGGCCTTGCCCGACTGCATGGCATTTCTCGACGGCTTGTAGATACGCGCGCGCGCCATTCCTTAAACTCCGTTCATCTGCCCGATAATCGGGGCAAAGTCTTGAAATCGCATTCTTATCGCCCCAAATCGGCCAGACTTGCAAGCGACAACCACACACCCCGGCGGCCGGTCCACGGTCGCGCTCCCTCCACCCCCAGCCAGACCCTGCCCGATCTACCCGAGTTCATAGAGGATTTGCCCGGCGGTCACGGCAGTGACACGTCAGAGACGTAAAATCCCATTCGTATCAGAGTAAGGAGGCCCCCAATGAACGAATACCTCGACCTTGCCTCTGCGACACGGCTTCTCAAGGCCAAAGGCTTCAATCCGCTCGATATCGAATGCGTACTCGACCTCACCGGCCCGCATCTGCGCAACGGCGTACCCCTCTGGCGTGCCGATCGGGTCGAACGACTGGCCAGCCGGGCCTACTGGCTGAGCCCCAAGGAAGTCGCGGCCTCGATGCCCGCCGCCGCCTGACCCGCCGATAGGACCCTCCCCGTTCCCCCGCGGGGAGGGTTTCCGGCCGGATTAGCTCGGATTGTCCAAGCTCAGCATGGCCTGGTTCTCGTCATAGGCGAATACCTCCGCGAAGCGGCCCCAGTTGATGACGCTTCTGAGCGTCTGCTCCGCCCATTCCTCCGACATCGCATCCTCGAGTTCCTCGGCGAAACGCGCATAGGGCGCCCGATGCGCCGGGCGCTCGTCCAGCACCCGCTTGATATGGGCGGCCAGCGGCACATGCGTGAGCAGGCGTTCGGCGAACATCTGCTTGCGTTCGTTCGGGCCCTCATTGGCAAAACGCGTGCCCGCCTCGGTCAACCGGATATCGCCGCCTTCGATCTCGGCGAAGCGCAGAAGCTGTAGCGTCTCACCGATGCTGAAAAGCGCGTCGGTCGTCATGCGCATATGCTCGGCGACCTGCGGCAGGTCAGCCTTGCCGTGATAGGGCGCGCCGGCGACCGCTTCGATGAGACCGGCGATCGAATTCGTCGAGACGCGCGGCAGGATCATGTCGATGCCGCCGCCGGAAAAGGCCGGCATGGCGCCGGTCGCCTGCGCCTTGGCCGGCATGGTCATCCGCTCGTAGATGCTGTCCACCAGCCAACGGAATTTCGGATCGAGGCGGTTACGCGGCCGCTGGATGTCGACCGGAATTTCGGCGATGACACGACCCGGATTGGACGAGAAGAGGAGAATGCGGTCGCACATCAGCACCGCCTCCTCGATGTTGTGGGTCACGAGCAGGATCGACTTGATCGGCATCCGGCCTTCGGACCAGAGATCGAGCAGATCGGTGCGCAACGTTTCGGCCGTCAACACGTCGAGCGCCGAAAAAGGCTCGTCCATCAGCAGCAGATCGGGGTGGACGACCAATGCCCGCGCGAAGCCGACGCGCTGGCGCATGCCGCCGGAAAGCTCCTTGGGATAGGCGCTTTCGAAGCCGTCGAGGCCGACGAGGTCGATCGCCTCGAGCGCGCGCTTGTGCGCCTCCTCCTTCGGAATCTGCAGGGCGTCGAGGCCGAGCTGCACGTTCTGAAGAACGGTGAGCCAGGGAAAGAGCGCGAAGGTCTGGAAGACCATGGCGATGCCTTCGGCCGGCCCGTCGATCGGCGCGCCGAGAAAGCGCGCCTCGCCGCCCGTCGGCTCGATGAGCCCGGCCATGATGCGCAGCAGCGTCGATTTGCCGGAGCCCGAACGTCCGAGCAACCCGACGATCTCGCCCTCCTTGAGCGTCATATCGACATCGTCGAGAACGGTGAGCTCGCCGCCCGAGGGACGTGGGAAGGCCTTTCTGACGTCCTTTACCTCGAGAACGTTTTTCGTCTGCAGTGTCGTCGCCATGGCCATGGGGACCTCCTTCAGATCATGCGCAGACGGCGTTCCGCGAAATTATGCAGCGGACGCCAGACGAGCCGGTTGAACACGGTCACGAACACAGCCATCACCATCACGCCGAGAATGATGCGCGGGTAATCGCCCGCCACCGTCGCCTTGGCGATATAGGAGCCGAGGCCGTTCGCCTCGAGCCGCGTGTTTCCCCAGACGACGAGTTCGGCGACGATGCTCGCGTTCCACGAGCCGCCCGTCGCAGTAAGACCGCCGGTGATGAAATAGGGGAAGATGCCGGGCAGCATCACCTTGAACCACCAGTGCCGCCCGCCGACGCGGAAGTTCGCGGCGGCGTCGCGCAGATCGTTCGGGAAGGCGCTCGCACCGGCGATCACGTTGAAGAGGATGTACCACTGCGTGCCGAGGATCATCAGCGGGCTCAACCAGATGTTCGGGTTGAGCTGGAAGTGGAGGATGCCGACGACGGCGACCGGAAAGAGAAGGTTTGCTGGAAAGGCCGCAAGGATCTGAGCGATCAGTTGCAGCCGCATGGCGAGCCGTGGACGCAGGCCGATCCAGACGCCGATCGGAACCCAGACGAGGCTCGCAAGCGCGACGAGAACGATCACCCGGATCATCGTCATCAGGCCGAGGTTGAAGGCGGTCAGCACTTCCACGAGGTCGACGCGGCCGGCGAGTTCACCGTAAAGGGCGTACAGGCCATAGGCGCCGACCAGCCCCCAGACGCTCCACCACACCACACCCCAGAGAAGGCTCGCCCAGCGCTTCTGCGCCGCCGAGCGCCGCCAGCGCCAACGACCCAGGGTGAGCGGCGCATGGGCGACGCTCGTGAAACCGGCCTGCACGGGGATCAATGCGAGCTGCACCAGACGCGCCCGGTTCAACACGCGGAGCAGCCAGACGCCGGGCACGTCCTGCCCCATGGTCTGCTCGAAGCGGAACTTCTGCGCCCAGGCGACGAGGGGGCGGAACAGGAGCTGGTCGTAAGCCAGAATGACGACGAGCATCGCGCCGACCGCGTAGAAGACGGCGGCGAGGTCGCGCCGCTCGATCGCCAGCGCCACATAGGAGCCGATGCCCGGCAGGGTGATCGTCGTGTTGCCGACCGAGATCGCTTCCGACGCGACGATGAAGAACCAGCTCCCCGACATCGACATCATCATGTTCCAGACAAGGGCCGGCATGGCGAAGGGCACTTCGAGCCGCCAGAAGCGCTGCCAGCCTGACAGGCGGAACGCCCTGCTCGCTTCGTCGAGGTCCGATGGGATCGTGCGCAGCGACTGATAGAAGCTGAAGGCCATGTTCCAGGCCTGGGCGGTGAAGATCGCGAAAATCGCCGCGCATTCGGCGCCCGCGACGCTGCCTGGAAAGAGCGCCATGAAGCCGACGACCGTGAAGGACAGGAAGCCCAGCACCGGCACCGACTGCAGCACGTCGAGGATCGGGATCAGCACGGCGCCCGCGCGGCGGCTCTTCGCGGCGGCGGTCGCATAGGTGAAGGTGAAGAGAAGCGAAGCGCCGAGCGCGGCGAACATGCGCAGCGTGGTTCGGAGCGCATATTCGGGCAAGGCCCATGGCGAGAGTGAAATCTGCGCCTTGGCGGCGCTCGCCAGCGGCGCCCCCATCTGCTGCGCGCCATAGACGATGAGGGCAAGCGTACCAGCGACGAGACAGAGCGCGATGCCGTCCCAGGGCGACGGCGTCAGGCGCTCGCGTCGGGCCACCGAGATGGTTGAAATCTCGGTCATGGCCGCACCGCCGGCGCAACCGCGTCAGCCGCAAACCGGCCGTCGAAAACCGCCCGCCCGGGCGGCGAAATCGCAAAAAAGGAGATATCCATGATCGCCTCGCACGGGCCAGCGAGAACTGCCCGTGCGAGGGAGGCGGAACCCGCCTCCGGCCGCATCAGGTTCAGCCCCGCAGGCCCAACCGACTACTGTCGCCGTCCATCTTTTCCTCATCGAGCTTCGGGGCGGACGCCCCGTCGTCGGAGCCCGTATAGGCCCGTGCGCCGAAGCGGTCAATCGCAGTGCAACAAGACCCAGGCTTAATTTTCATTTAGCCGGTCGGCGGGCGCTGCCGGTCCAGGTAAGCCCCGCGGTTGCGGCTCAGGCCCTTCCCGGTGTATTGGGAAGCCGTCGGGGCGTAGCGCAGCCTGGTAGCGCATCTGCTTTGGGAGCAGAGGGTCGGGAGTTCGAATCTCTCCGCCCCGACCA
>NZ_DATKFR010000082.1:0-26273 GCF_035511255.1 Parvibaculum sp. | reverse complement strand
AGACCCGCCCGAATGATCCGGCCATCAGGTCGCGGCCTCGGGCGGGTACATCCACACTCGACATTACGCTTGATGTCTGAATAGCTTTTCCGCCTTCGCATATACCAAACGATCATATGCAACCAACTCTTCCAGGCCAGCCAATGTCCTGTCATTCGGCCTCTGGATTTCAATACGACGCATGCCCGAGTTGCTGTCCATCAGCACATCGAGTACTTGCTCTTTCGCTATTGGAGAGGGCGCCTGGCGGCCGAGGACGCGCGATAGTTTTACAATCGATTCTTCATAGTTTTCCATGAAGCCAATAAAGTCGAATTTTTCTATATTTTGCAGTGCCTGATCCAATAGTTTCTCTATGTCACTCTGTGTCCCGTCGTGACCACCTTCCCACCTGAACAAAATCTGCGGTTCATCGGAGAAGTAGCGAGCCATGGTATTGTTAATTGCTGGGTGAGAGCGGATCTCGGGCCTGGCAAAATATTCATCGATTAAATATTCATTTGCCAAACTCGGGAGCTTCAGATTGTTCCTCTTCAGGAACTCAGGCTTATGTGCCCGATGAAAATTGTACAGGGAAATGAGGCGCTCTATCGGATCACGCAGAAACGATATCTTCTTGCTTGGGCCCGGGATCAAATTGGTTGAGTAATAATCGTAATGTCCGGAAAACACCAATCTGGACGCGAGATCGGCAGCTGAATAATAGTAGAGTCCGTTATGTCGTTCGGGGTGCAGGTTTTCCACTCCAAACCATTCTCCCAAAATCCTATGCAGCGTCGTTCCGCCGGATTTCGGTATATGCAGGAATACAACTCTCTCAGTGAGCAGCGGCACCAATTCGTCCGTCATTCCCGTATAAAGCTGAGAAAGAAACCGCTTTTGAAACTCCGGTGAGAAAACGACCTTGTGGACGAGGTCATCGATGTCCCGGGCTTGCGCACTATTTTGGCGTACAGAGTCATTCTCCGGAGAACGCGAAAATAGAACCTCGAAGACCCGCCTTACATCGTCTTCCGAAATGGTCACTTTCGTCCCCTTGGTTCTTGCCGGCCGATCTGCACCAGTATCTCGTCAAGGCGCTGCTTATAACGCGCACCGATCGCGGAGATGGAAAAGTTCTTCTGCACGTTGTTCCACGCGCGATCTACTCTCCTCTCGCGTTCCCCGGCATCGACAAAGACCGCGCGCATCTGTCGGGCCGCGTCGTCCAGATCCGGCTCAGCCCATTTCTGACCGAGTCTGACGAAGATGTATTCATCCCGGCGTAATTCCACCTCCTTGTAATCGACAATCCACGCGGTCTCTTCGGAGCAGAATTCCATATTGCCGGAGTAGCCGGTACACACCACAGGCAGACGCAAATTCATTGCCTCGATCATACCAAAGCCCAAGCCCTCCGATCTGTGGAGGGACACATAACAGTCGCATCCTTTCTTAAGGTCCAGAAGCTCCTCATAGGTGAAAGTTTCATTGATGACCGTAATGCGGTGATCACTGGATACGATTGCGTCGATTTGATTCCATATCTTGATTTGAGCGGCATCAGCGATGCTGTCTCGATTCTGGGTCTTGAGGAGCAGCCGCACTCCGGCCTCATCCTTGAATGCCCTCTGAAACGCACGAATTACACCGATCGGGTTCTTCCTTTGGACGAAGGAGAAGCTGTCAAACACAGCCAGGAAGACGAAATCGTTCGGAAGACAGCGAATTCTGCTTTCCACGAACGCCCGTGCGCGCGGACGATCGATGGCCGGGACGTCCTCGAAACTCATACCGACGTTGAACACCGGAGTTCCACCCTCGCGGGTGTAGATACGCCTGCCGTATTCCGTCGATACCCAGACCTCATCCAGCATCTCCAATGCTAGATAATGGCAAGCTGCGGGTGAATTGAGCTCCCAGAAAAAGTAACCAATGTTATAGGCGTCGGTATACACATCCGGTCCGTAGGCAAAAGCTTGCGGAACTGCTTCCGCATTCATGTGGATCAGGTTGATCCGCGCCTTGCGGTAGCTACCCGGTTGCCCAACGTTGCTGAAACCCTCCGGCGCTGGATTGTCGAGATCAAAATCCACATAGTTTCGCGTCAAGGCGGTTTGTTCGAGAGCGGCGGCTGAACGGCGCACTGCTTGGCTCAAGCCGGACGCTTTGGCAAGCGGGCCGATGAGCTGAACATCCACCGGGTCCGTGTTCACAACGCGAGGGAGTACAGCGGCACCGACGCGATTGCCCCGAGCCGTTATAGTACCGAAAGTGCTGCTGACCGGGTCAAAGCCGATGTGACGAAGGACCGCCACATAGTCGGACCAGCTCACGCTCCACGGCTCCTCCCGCGGCATCATGACCTGCAGAAATGACGAGAATGCGGATTTGCCTTCGCCATCCGGTCTAAACAAGTCGCGTATTATTCCGGCCGGGATGTATCGGAGATAATCCGGTCTCGATATGCTGAGCAGCATTACTACAAGCGCAAATGTGCATCTATCGTCTTCAGACGCGCGGTCGAGGGCATGCAACCCCGCGGTACGTATATGTAGCTCCTCCATGAAGACGCTTAGCGGGAATTTGATGGAATGCCAATGTATTGGTACAGATCTCAATAGATTTGCATAATTGCTCGGCACCAAGCAGTCTTCAACGAATAAAGAGGGAGCCGCATTTACAGACCACCAATATACAGCACTATTATACCAAGCCTTGTCGTTAAGATCGATCGATGATTTCAGTGTCTGGTTTGAGAAGAGATGCGCCCAGGTCCCTCGCGTCAGAGCGAACTCCTGACCCGGAATGACAATGGGTTGATTGAGAAAATCGATCTCCCTCTTTGAAAGAGGCGCACGAAGAGAACCTCTCATTCGTCCGTAAGCATTGATGTACCAATGCAGGAAATGCTCGGCATTTGTCGCGGCCGCAACAATGTCAAACTCCATCTCCCTCCCAAGCCGGAAGCGTGTATGGTCCAGGAAGCCGGACAGTCCGCTCAGTCCGCCAGCCGTTGGCGGCGCGGGTTCTTCCTCGTCGGGTACCTTCAGGTCGTCCAACAATCGATCGAATGCCGCCTCTGCCGGCACCCATGGCTGCGCCGAACTCTTCGGGATATCCCTGAGCAGTCGATCGAACGTGGAGATGTCCTTGAAGATAAGGTGGCGAATGGCGGACACGCGTGGGTCGTCCTTCTCGATATGCCGCTCCGCTGAAAACCGAATCTCCGCGCGATCAATTTCGGAGGTATCCATGTCCCGGAGAAAGGCGAGGTTTCCCGTTTTTAGGGCGCTTTCAACGATGGCGGATTCGATTTCCAATTGGAATCCATGTTTGCCGGTGCCGATACCGGCCGACTTAAGATCCTCTCTAAACACATCCGCTAGCGCGGTTGCCCTCAGTTCGCCAGCCACGTAGAGACCGACGACGATTTGGCGATCCGGGGCGTCCAAGTCCACGCACCACCCGTCGATGCGTTTCCTGGAATGGCGATCGACGTGGCACTTCACGCGAGTAGGGACAGCCGACACCAGGAGGTCGCTCGTAAACGCGAAGTGACCGATTATCGCGTTGCGATCATCCCGAAGTGCCACGTGGCAGTCCCCTCCGAGTGCGTCGATGCGTTTGGCAACGTCTCTGCTGATTGGAAAGCGGAAACCGCCTTTGCCACTGCCGATGCCGGCCTGAAGCAGATCTTCACGGAACTCACCCGCCTGAGCCGTTGCGATCAGAGTATCGTTCGAAAACAAACCGACAGAAACAGATAATTCATTGTTCTGATTGTCTATTGCCCATCCGACCAACTCTCCATTTTTGAGCCCGTCAACAGAGCCGCTATATCTGGAATTATTCATATTGACGTGGTCCTCTCATCGCTGCCGCTCAGAAGTAGAGTCCCGTGTGTTTCCAGATTACGGCGATCTTGGCGGGCGGCAGTCCGCCGAGCCGCGCGTGAGGTCTGACAGTGTTGTGGCCGAGCTGCCGGTTGACAAGCTCGTCGTGGGCCTGAGCCAGCGAGGTGACCAGGAGGGCGAGGAGATCAGGTCGCTTTCGCTCAGAACCCATAAGCCTGCGCGAGATCGGGATCGCGCGCGGCGACCTTCTTCGCCAGATCGACGATCACCTTTGCCTGCTTCCAGGTCGCGTCGTCCTGCATCTTGCCGTCGATCATCGCGACACCGGTGCCGTCCGGCATGGCGGCGAGAATTTTCTTGGCGAACAGAACCTCGCTCGGCTCCGGACTGAAGACGCGCTTGGCGATCGCAACCTGATTGGGGTGCAGCGACCAGGCGCCGACGCAGCCCATCAGGAAGGCATTGCGGAACTGCTGCTCGCAGGCATCGAGATCCTGAATGTCGCCGAAGGGACCATAGAAGGGCCGGATGTCGTTGGCGACGCAGGCATCTACCATCTTGGCGAAGGTGTAGTGCCATAGGTCCTGCTGCGCAGAGGCGCGCGGGCCGCCTTCCGCATGCGGATCTTCGAGCACCCGATAGAAGGGGTGACCGCCGCCGACACGCGTGGTCTTCATCTTGCGCGAGGCCGCGAGATCGGCGGGCCCGAGGCTCATGCCATGCATACGGGGGCTCGCCGAGGCGATGTCCTCGACATTCTTGACGCCCTGCGCGGTCTCCAGAATGGCATGGATCAGGATCGGCTTCCTGACGCCGTTCTTCGCTTCGAGCTGGGCGAGAAGCTGGTCGAGATAATGAATGTCCCACGGGCCTTCGACCTTGGGCAGCATCACGACGTCGAGTTTGTCGCCGACCTCCGCGACGATCTCCGTGACATCGTCGAGCATCCAGGGGCTGTTCAGCGGGTTGATACGCGTCCAGAGGCCGGTCTGGCCGAAATCATGCGCCTTCGCCGTTTCGATAAAGCCGCGCCGCGCCGCTTCCTTCGCATCCGCAGGGATCGCATCCTCGAGATTGCCGAGCAGCACGTCGACCTGTGGGATCATCTCGCCGATACGCGCGCGCACCTTCTCGTTGTGGCCCGGAAAGAAATGGATCATCCGTTCGAGCGCCACGGGAAGTTCGCGATAAGGCTCCGGCGCGCCGATGGCGAGAGGCTTGTAGAAATTCGAAGGCAGCTTCATGGGGGTTCCGCATCTGGGAAAGAAGGAATGTGGACCCAGTCTAGCCGCCGCAATGTCCCGAATCCATGCGGGATTTAGGTCGGCCTTCGGGCCGGTACGCCCGCGGGACCGGCCGCGATCATGGCCGCGAGGCCGAGCGCCGACATACAGACAAGAAACGCGAAGGGAACACCGTAGCCGCTGCCGCGCTCATAGAGCACGCCGACAACCATGGGCCCGAAGGCATTGGCGCAGGTGATGAGCATCTGGGCGAGCGAGAGGATCCGCGCATAGGCCCTCAGGCCGAAAGCCTCCGCCATGATGAGCGGCAGCATCATCTGTATGTTGCCGACCGTCGTGCCGAACATGATCGAGACGATGACGAGCGGGACCGAACCATAGGTAATGGCGAAGAGCGCGTAGGAGAACGTCTGCAAAACCATCACACCGACGAGATAATTCTTCGATTGAATGCGTGAGAGCGCCCATCCGCCGATCAGACGGCCGCTGATGCTGCCTGCGGCCATGAGCGACACGGCGAGCGCCGCCATGTGGTCATTGTCCGTGCGCTCCGCGATGAGCCTGAACTGATGCGCGAGCGCACCGACCTGCGCCATCATCGAGAAGACGAAGGCAATCGTGCAGAAGATGAAGAAGCGGCTGCGGATCGCGACGTCGAAGCCGACGCCGTCGCTCAGATGCCCGCCATGTTCATGCTTCTCCACGACCGGATCGCCATCCGGCGCGAGGCCCATATCGGACGGACGCGCGCGCAGGAAAAACCACGTAACCGGGATCGATCCGACGATAAACATAAAGGCGAGCCAGTAGGCCGCGTGCTGAAGGCCAAGCGTCTGGATCAACGTCACCGATATCGGCGTGAAGATGATGCCGCCGAGCGACAGGCCCGTCGAGGCATAGGCAATGGCCTTTGAGCGTTCACGGTTGAACCAGCGCGCGACGATGGTCGTGCCAGGAATAACGGCGGTGGCCGCGTAGCCGGCGCCGAAGAGGATGTAGAAGGCGTAGAGTTCGGGAAGGGACCGAACGTGTCCCGCGCAGGCCAGCGCGACTCCGGAGGCGATCGCGCCGATGGTGATCAGAATGCGCGGGTCATAGCGATCGAGCGCCCAACCAACGGCCAGACCGGCAATGCCGTTCGCCAGGAAGAAGGCCGCGTTGGCCGACGAAACCGCCGAAACCGAAAAGCCGCCGTCGCTGACGAAGGCCTTCAGAAAAACCGACAGATTGTAGAAGCCGAGACCGCAAGCCACCGTCTGGATGAAGAAGACGGTCGCAACGACATACCAGCCATAGAAAAGACCGCCCTTGGGGCGGTCCGGCGCCGCATCCATCCTCGATACTCCAGCCGAACGCAAGCGCCCGAGACGGCCGCTCACGCGGCTTAATTAATCATTCGCCGCCGCCGGACAAGCGAAATCGATGCGTACCCTAATTCCGTCGGTTTCAACCGCTTGTGAGAGCCTTGAGTTCGGCGGTCATGGCCTGCCGGAATTCCTCCCGGTCCGTAACGCGGTGATCGCCGCGCGCATAGGCTTTGGCGTTTTCGAAGTAGAATGCCGCGTTCATGATATTGGCGACCCGGTTGTCGCGCGTTTTGACGACCTTGGCCGGCGTGCCGGCGACGATGGAGTTTTCCGGGATCACTGTTCCCTCGGTCACGATCGAGTGCCCGGCGACGATCGAATTGGCGCCGATTTTCGCGCCGTCCATCAGCGTCGCATTGATGCCGATGAGGCAGTTGTCGCCGATCTCCGCGCCGTGAATCGTGCAGTGATGGGTGATCGAGCAATTCGCGCCGATGATCGTCGACGTCGTATTGCCGACGTGGATCATCACGAAATCCTGGATGTTGGTCCGAGCGCCGATTCGGACTTCGTGCATCTCGCTGCGGATGACGACATAGGGCCAGAGCGAAGCGCCGTCGCCGATATGGACATGGCCGTACACGAGGGCCGTCTCGTGGATGAAAGCCGGATGGTCGAGCGTTACGCCCGGACCGAAACGTTTCTGAAGATCAGTCATGTCCCCCCTCGATGTGAGCACGCACGGGGCCGGCCGCGATCATCAAGGCGATGGAGACGACGGACGCGACAGCCATGGTCAGATAGGCCGCTTCGTAGTTGCCCGCGTACTGATAAAGGAGACCCATGACATAGGGCCCGCTCGCGACGCCGGCGACCAGGAAGAGCTGGTTGAAGGAAAAAATGCGGCCATAGGCGCGCAGGCCGAAGGCTTCGGCGAGCATCAGCGGCTGCATCATCAGCAGATTGCCGACCGTGCATCCGAAGAGCGCCGCGACGCCGAGCAGTGCCGCCCCCTCTCCATACGCATAAAGAACCAGCGTGAGGCCCTGCAGCGAGGCAAGGGCCAGCACGAAACCGCGCGACGAGATATGCGCTAGCGCCCATCCGCCGGCGAGCCGGCCGACGATACTCGCACTCGCCATCACGGCTACCGCAAGTGCCGCCACGTCGTCGCTCGCCGTTCGGCTTGCGACCAGGCTGAACTGATGCGCGATCGAACCCACCTGCGCCATCATCGCGAAGATGAAGGCGAGCGTCATGAAGATGAAGAAGCGGCTGCGGATGGCCTGCGCAAAGGCGACTCCATCGGCCGCGAGCGGTTGCCCGCGTTCGTCCCGCGCGATCGGATCGCCGTCCGGGCCGTGGCCATAGGCAAGCGGGCTTGGCCGGATCGCGAGCCAGGCAATGGGGACGATGCCGAGCATGAAGATCAGCGCGAGCCAGGGCGCCGCGCCGGCAAAGCCGAGTCTCTCGATCAGCCGCGCCGAAAGCGGCGTCAGCAGAATGCCGCCGAGCGAGAGACCGGTGGAGGCGATGGAAAGCGCCAGCGACCGGCGCCTCGCGAACCATCGCGCCACCAGCGTCGTCCCGGGAATGAGTGCGCAGCAGGAATAGCCGACGCCGAAGAAAATATAGAAGCCGTAGAGCTGCCAGAGCGTATGCACATGCGAAGCGCCGAACATGGCAACGCTGCAGATGAGCGCGCCGGCCGTAATCATCCATCGCACGTCGTAGCGTTCGATCAGTGCGCCGACCCCGAGGCCCGTGACACCGGAGGCGATAAAGAAGAAGGCCGTCGCCGCCGACGCGGCCGAAACCGGAAAGCCGCCATGCGTGACGAAAGCCTTGAGGTATACGGAGAGATTATAGAAGCCGAGACCGGATGCGACCGTCATCACGACCATGATCGCCGCGACGATATACCAGCCGTAGAAAATGTCCGGCCAACGGATCGCGGACGCTGCGCGCCGGTCTTTCATGCTTCGCTCCCAGCGGGACTCTTCGCGGTCCCCAATGCCTTCGAGGGCGGGCGAGTGTCGGGCGGGGCAGGGCGGGACGCAAGAGCCAATCCCGAACATCCCGTGGCGCTGGCGCGCGCGACTTCGATCGGCTAAGGATTCCCCCATCGGCACGCAAGACCGAACCAGACAGGGAGCCAAATCATGAAATTCTACAATTCCATCGGGCCCAATCCTCGCGTCGTGAAGATGTTCATGAAGGAGAAGGGCATCGAGATTCCGGTCGAGGAGATCGATCTGCTGAAGGGCGACAATCGCCGTGAGCCCTATCTCTCGAAGAACCCCTCCGGCCAGATGCCGGCGCTGGAACTCGACAATGGCGACGTCCTCGCCGAAATCACGGCAATCTGCGAATATCTCGACGAGAAGTTTCCGGCAAATCCGCTCGTCGGCGCGACGCCGGAAGAGCGTGCCGAAACACGTATGTGGACCCGACGCGTCGATCTCAATATTTGCGAGCCGCTGACATCCGGCTTCCGCTACTCGCAAGGCCTCGGCCTCTTCAAGGACCGCATGCGCTGCCTGCCGGAAGCGGCGGACGGCCTCAAAGCCATCGCCCAGGACAAACTCGCCTGGCTCGACAAGCAGATCGCCGGCCGCGAGTTCCTGGCCGGCAAGCGGATGACGCTCGCCGATATTCTGCTGTTCTGTTTTCTCGATTTCGGTACGGCGGTTGGCCAACCCCTCAATACTGAAAACAAAAACGTGCTCGCCTGGTACGAGCGGATGAAAGCCCGTCCGAGCGCGGCGGCGACGGCCTGACAGACCCCCATTCCGCAGGGAAACCGGTGAACCGGCTCCGCAAGGGGCCGGTTTTTTCTTTCCACCGGGTCACCAGTGCGTCGCATTCGCTTCCACGCGGCCTGCGAACCGGCTAGAGTAGTAAACGTCAGTTACTATTTGGGAGGATAGAAAGTGACATTTCCAACGAGGGTCGTTTTCCTGATCGGCTTCACGCTGCTTGTCGCGTCCGGCTTTTTACGGGGTCATGCGCAGGCCGCCGAGACCGACGACGCTATCGCCAACTGCCTTCAGTCCGAAAGGACGACCAGCAAGGAGGGCACGATGGCTTGGTGGAACCGGCGGACGCCGGAACAGCAGAAGACCATTCTCAGTCTGCCCTGCGAGGAACGCTATATCCCGATGGTCTGCGTCTTTCTTTTCGACCCGGACTTCATCGGCTGCACGAACAGGGGGGTGGCCGAGAAACGGGCCACGGCGGCTTGTCAGGCGAAGGGCTACGATCTGATGTCGCAGGAACTGGCCGACTGCAAGACGGAATTCAAGAAGACGTTCAAGGCGCCGCTAACAGGCGCGTCGAGCTGAGACGGCGGCGACAACCGGCGATGGCCGGGCGCTGATACAAAAGGGAGGAAGGATATGAAATTCTTCGTGCAAGCCGTGCTCGCGCTCGGCTTCGGCCTGATCACATGGATGGCCGTACCGCAAGCGGCACATGCCGACAAGGCGCCGGATTGCATGGAAAGCAGCACAAGGCATCTGCCTGAAGGTCGGATGCAGGAATGGTGGGACAAGCGTACGCCGGAGCAGCAGAAATACATCCGCGAACTTCCCTGCGACGAACGCTATATTCCGATGACCTGCATCTTCCTGTTCGATCCAGATCTGAAGGAATGCACAAACAAGGGCGTGACCGAATTCCGCGCCAGTCGATCCTGCGAAGGCAAGGGCATGGATATCATGTCGGAGGAATTTGCAGCCTGTAAGGAAACCTATAAAAAGGCCAACGCCGAGCCATTCCCCTGAACGGGGAGAAGAGGACGACCGAGTGAGCGCGACCGATCCCGCCAATGCCCCCGATCCCGAAAGGGCTCTCGATCCCGAATGGGAGTCCCCGGCTGCGGTCTCGCTTGGCAAGAAGGTCCTGGAGACGGACCCGGAGCGCGGCTATATCCGCGCTTCGTTTTACGCTGGCGACAACTTCGTCAATCGCGGCGGGCGCATTTTCGGCGGCTTTCTCGCCGCCATGCTGGACGGGCTCTGCGGGCACGCGGTGCGTCTGACGCATCGCGTGCCCGGCACTCCGCAGGTTACTCTCGAACTGAAGACGAGCTTCGTCGGCCGGGCGGACAAGGGCACGCTGATCGGCGAAGGCTGGGTTCGCCATCGCGGCAAGTCGATCGCCTTCGCGGAAGGCGAGCTCCGAAACGAGCAGGGCGAGATTGTCGCCCGTGCAAGTGCCACCTTCAAGATCGGCGCCTGAGCTTCGCCTGCCGCGGGCAGCAATGACGACCTCTTTTTCGATACCGTACGGCGAGAGATCAACGGGTCTCGGCCTCGTCCAGTAACCGGAAGAGATATTGTCCGTATGAGGACTTCCCCAGTTTCTCGCCGAGCCGGCGCAGATCATCCGCCGTGATGTAACCGAGTTGAAAGGCGATTTCCTCGGGACTTGCGACCTTCACGCCCTGCCGATGCTCGATCGTCTTGATGAACTCGCTCGCTTCGAGCAACGACTCGTGCGTTCCCGTATCGAGCCAGGCATAACCCCGACCGAGCTGCTCGACCCTGAGGCGGCCCTGTGCGAGGTACGTACTGTTGACGTCCGTAATCTCAAGCTCGCCGCGCGCGGAAGGCTTCACCTGCCTGGCGATGTCGACCACATCTTTGTCGTAGAAATAAAGCCCCGTTACGGCCCAATTCGATTTCGGCTCCTTCGGCTTTTCCTCGATCGAGAGAACCCTCAAGGTCTTGTCAAACTCGACGACGCCATACCGTTCGGGATTGCTCACATGATAAGCGAAGACCGTGGCGCAGTTCTCGGATGCGACCGCACGGCGAAGCTTCGCAGCCAGCGCATCGCCGTAAAAAAGATTGTCACCGAGAATGAGGGCACAGGACTCGCCGCCGATGAATTGCTCACCGATGACGAGCGCTTGTGCCAATCCTTCGGGCCGAGGCTGTTCGGCATAAGAAAGATTCAGCCCCCATTGTTCGCCGGTGCCGAGAAGACGCTGGAAGAGCGGCAGATCGACGGGTGTCGAAATGACCAGTATGTCGCGAATACCCGCCAGCATCAGCGTACAGAGCGGGTAATAGATCATCGGCTTGTCGTAGACGGGCAAAAGCTGCTTGCTGACCGCGATGGTGGCCGGATAGAGGCGGGAGCCGGAGCCGCCCGCGAGAATGATACCCTTCATGATACGCGCGCCAGGGTCGGGTTACGGAGCAGATCGGCAAGGCAGCTTTCAAGGCTCGTCCGCCAATGCGGCAATCTTATGCCATATGCTTTCTCGAGCTTCGTGCAGTCGAGGCGCGAATTGGCGGGCCGCCTGGCGGGCGTCGGGTAGTCCACCGTCGGGATCGAACGCAGCATCGGGACTTTTCGTCCACTCGCCGCAGCCTGCGCAAATATCTCTTTCGCGAACCCGTACCAGCTCGTTTCGCCCCCGCTCGTCATATGAAATGTTCCAAACTCCCCCGTGCCGTCGAGCAGGTGTCGTGCGATCTGCGCGATCGCGACAGCTATATCGTCGGCCGCAGTCGGCGCGCCGATCTGGTCGTTGACAACCGCAAGCTCGTCGCGCTGTTCGCCGAGACGCAGCATGGTCTTGACGAAGTTGGAGCCGGTCGTGCCATAGACCCAGCTCGTCCGCAGAATGACGTGCTGGGCGAGCTTCGCGCGTACCGCCGCTTCGCCTTCCGCCTTCGATGCGCCGTAAACACCGAGCGGCGCGGTCTGATCTTCCTCGACATAGGGAAAGGGCTTCGACCCGTCAAAGACGTAATCCGTCGAAATGTGAATGAGAGGGATGCCCGCGGCGGCACATAGTTCGGCGAGATGTGCCGGTCCGTCGCGATTGACTGCATAAGCCAGATCACGCTCGCTTTCCGCCCGATCGACGGCGGTATATGCGGCCGCGTTGACGACGAGACAAGGACGATGGACCGCAAAAGCCTCGACCAGCATATCCGGCGATGAAAGATCGATGCTCTCGCGCCCGAGCGCGATATGCGGCACGCCGTCGAAACCCTTCGCATCGAGCGTCCGCGCCACCTGACCGGTCTTGCCGATGACAAGGACGGGGCGTCCGGCCGCGCCACCGGCCCGCATCTGCCTCGCCGGGAGAAGTCCGAGGCGCTCCCCGCCATAGACCTTCTCGCGCAACGGCCGCCACCAGTCCTCATTGGCAAGGTACCACTCTATCGTCTTGCGCAGACCGGACTCGAAGGTTTCTTTCGCACGCCAGCCAAGTTCCTTCTCAAGCTTGCCTGCGTCGATGGCGTAACGCTTGTCGTGCCCCGGCCGGTCCGCCACGAAAGTAATGAGCCCGCGGCGGCGTCCGATCTCCGACGATGGAACGAGGTCGTCGAGGCCATCGCATATCGCCCTCACCACTTCGAGATTGGTACGCTCGTTGCGCCCGCCGACATTGTATTTCTCGCCGGGCCGCCCCTCGCGCAGAACGAGTGCAAGTGCCCGGGCATGGTCCTCGACATACAGCCAGTCGCGCACATTATCGCCCTTGCCGTAGACGGGCAGGGGCTTTCCCTCCAGCGCATTGAGGATGACAAGCGGGATCAGCTTCTCGGGAAAATGAAAAGGCCCGTAATTGTTCGAGCTATTGGTGATGAGAACGGGAAGACCGTAGGTGCGGTGCCAAGCGTTGACGAGATGATCCGCCGAAGCCTTGCTGGCGGAATAGGGCGAATTGGGACTGTAGGACGTCGTTTCGGCGAAGAGCCCCTCTGCGCCGAGCGTACCGTAGACCTCGTCGGTCGAGACATGGAGAAAACGGAACGCGGCGTGCCGATCCGGCGCCAGTCCCTCCCAATAACGCCGCGCCGTCTCCAGCAGGACGTGAGTCCCCACGATATTGGTTTGGATGAAATCGGCGGAACCGGCGATTGAACGGTCGACGTGGGATTCGGCGGCAAGGTGCATCACCGCATCGGGCTGAAAGCGGCGGAATGTCTCCTCCATGAGGGATGCATCGCAGATATCGCCCCGCACGAAACGATACCGTTCGTGCCCCTCAACGGACGCAAGCGATCTCAGATTGGCGGCATAAGTCAGCTTGTCGACGTTAACAACCTCGATGTCGGTCGCCGCGATCAGATGACGGCAAACAGCCGACCCTATGAAGCCCGCGCCTCCCGTGACGAGTACTCCTGACATCACCCCAACCCCTTAGGCCACCTGGCGGAAAAGCTCCGGCCCCTCCCGCCGATGGAAGTGAGCCGGAAGGCTAATCCATATGCCCGATCCGGACCAGCCCGGATCCAATACGCGGGCGCCATTTCCGAAGTACCCCAGGCGGATGCGCGGGGCGCCGCACAGTACTATCCGTCTGTAGACAAACGAACCAGCGAGAGGCCTTGGGAGGTGGCGGAAGGGGTGGGATTCGAACCCACGGTGGGCGTGAACCCACGCCGGTTTTCAAGACCGGTGCCTTAAACCGCTCGGCCACCCTTCCGATGCCATGGGATTAACCTCTCCGCGCAGTCGACTCAACCGGGAAAAGCGGCTCCGGCTGAAGAATCCGCCCTTTGCCGAAGGCGACTTCGACACGCTCCGTCCCGAACCTCGCCGGCAGGTGATAGAGGTATTCCAAAGGTCGGCCTATTTCGCGGACGATTTTGGCAAACCTCTTCCGCTTCTTCCGTGGTTGGCGCAAGGGGACCCGGTCCGGATCGATCGAGCTCGCAAACTCCTCGTTCGGCAAGGGCTTGCCCAACCGCTCCTCCTGAATGCACAGGGCGGGCACAAGTTGCAGGATCTTGATGCTGCCGCGGTTGGGTGCGATTTCGTCGAACATCATGTCGTCGAGCGGCCTGTCCATTTTCGTCGTCAGAGCCAGCAGACGTTCCGCTCCACGGCGGCCGACGATGTAGCCAGCCGTACCATGGTGATGCGAGCATAAACGTGCCGATGCGAAGCCGGGGCCGCAAGGAAACCTCTTTCGACCGAGGCGGACCTTGACGCCCATGGTCTCGATCTTGATGACGTCGAAGGCGGGAAGGGTCGTCTCGTCGAAAGAGGAAAGAAAAGATCCGAAATCCGGGCTGAGCCGCACATCGTCTTCCAGGACACAGCAAAAGGTGCCGGCCGTCGCCAGAAATCTCCTCCACGCCTCGCGATGGCTCAGCATGCAGGCAACTTCGGACGGCGACAGGCGTAATTTCAGTTCCTGCGAGACAAACGCGGAGATATCCGCGTCGGTGAGACTCTTGCCGTCCATGGCCGGTACACGCTGGAAAATAATGCCGGCGTCATTCAGCGCCCCCGTCATCCGCTCAAGGCGCGACGGATGACGGTCGAGATTGATCACCTGTACATTCATCACTTTCATTCCATGCACGAAGCACTATTTCTCATACGGACATTTCAAACGGCAAAGCGATTTCGATGAACGTCGTTGCGAGCACATCGGAGACCACTTCCAGCATGGTGTCCAGACTTACCGTCCCCCGCGACGCGTTGAAAATTACGCTTGTCGTTCCGAACTTCAATTCGGGCCGTACCATCGAGCGCGCCCTTCAATCGATCGCAAACCAGAACTATCCGAATCTTGAACTTATTCTGGCCGACGGCGGCAGCACCGACGAGTCGATCCTGATTTGCAACCAGCAGAGGGAACGCTTTGCATTCATCATCAGCGAGAAGGACGATGGACCTGCGGATGCGCTCAACAAGGCGTTTGCCCATGCAACCGGCGATCTGTTCGGCTGGCTGGCGGCTGACGACGAACTTGTCCCGGGAGCACTCCATCATTGGAATGAACTTTTCCAAAAGCATCCGGATGTCGATGTGATAACGGGCGGTTGCCTGCGTATTTATGAGGACGGCAGCAAGCAAGTTACGGAGCCGCGCAAGGACGCGGCCGACCGGGTCCTTTTTAACAACGTTATGGAACAGCCCAGCACCTTGTGGCGCGCGGCTCTGCACAGGAAGGCTGGACCGCTGGATGCCAGCCTTCGGCTAGCCTTCGATTGGGATCTCTGGTGCCGCTTCCGCCGGGCAGGCGGGCGCTTCATGACCATCCCTCGCGTCGTCTCCATTTACCATTTTTCCGCGACGAACCTGACATCGACGGGCGGCGAGAAAGTCGTGCGGGAGATGTTTCAGGTCGTGCGCAACCACGGCCCCTGTTTCGGTCTCGTCGCCTATGTCTATCTGTTTCTGTTCACGGTCTTCGATCTTCGCGGCTGCTACGACAAGCCGAAATCCTGTTCGCCCGGATGGCGCCTGTTGTTTCACATCACAAGGGGTCTACTCAGCCTCGTTTTCACGCCCCGGGTTGTCAAAGGCTATAGCTGGAGTTTCGCCTCGCGCCAGATGCGCGGTCTCGTTTGGTATAGGCGTTCGACAAAAACGCCCTCGACCTAATCCGCCGTGTGGGGCACGTCGATCCGTGGCTTGCCGGCCGGCGGCACGACGATACGACCGCTCACCTCATCGCCGGCATTGGGCGGCAGCGGCCAGAAGAACAGCAGCGAACTCAATCCGATTAGCGCGATCACGAAATACGCCGGGCTGAAATCGCTCGCCGTCAGCTCCGGCCTGCCGCTCATCGTCAGCGTCATGTGCAGGAGAAGCGCGCCGACGCCGACACCGAAACTCAGCGAAAGCTGTTGCGCAACGCTGGACAATGTCGTCGCACGGCTCATTGCCGGCGTCTGGATGTCGGCATAGGCGATGGTATTGAGGCTGGTGAACTGCAGCGACCGGAAAAATCCGCCGACGAGCAGCGTGCCGATGATGATGAGATGCGGCGTCTCGGGCGTGAAGAAGCCATAGAGCGCCATGAAGAAGGCGCAGACAAATGTGTTGGTCAACAGCACGCGCCTGTAGCCGAAGCGGCGGATGATGGGGCCTGCCGTGAACTTCATCGTCATGGCGCCGGCGGCGCCGGCGAAGGTGATCATGCCGGAGGCAAAGGGTGTCAGTCCGAATCCCAGTTGCAGCATCAACGGCGTGAGAAAAGGCAGGGCTCCGATTCCCATACGAAACAGGAACCCGCCGGTCACGCTGGCGCCGAAGGTTTGCACGCGCAGCAGCGAGACGTCGATGATCGGGACTGCCGTGACGCGCGTATGCCGGTAGTAGAGTGTCAGCAGACCGACACCCACGACGAGGAGCGAGGCGATGACGGAAGTCGGAAGAATGCCGCGGCCGACATTCTCGAAGCCGAACATGGTCGCGGCGACGCCGAGGCTGACGACCACGAAGCCGTAGCTATCGAAACGTTCGGTGCGTTCTTCCTTCGTGTTGGCGATGAAAGTCAACGCCAGCACGACGCCGAGAATGCCGATTGGAATGTTGATCAGGAAAATCCAGCGCCAGCTCCCGAAGGTGGAAATGAAGCCGCCAATGGGCGGGCCGAGCACGGGGCCGAGAAGCGCCGGCACGGTGAGCCAGGCCATCGCGTTGACGAGTTCGGATTTCGGAATCGTGCGCAGAATTACGAGCCGTCCCACAGGCACCATCATCGCGCCGCCGATCCCCTGGACGATGCGGGCGGCGACGAGTTCTGGCAATCCGTTGACGACAGAACAACCGATCGAGCCGAGCGTGAAAATCACGATGGCCGAACAAAAGACGGAGCGCGCGCCGAAGCGGTCCGCCATCCAGCCGGAAAGCGGAATGAAGATGCCGAGGCTGAGGAGATAGGACGTGATTGCAAGGTTGAGGCGGAGCGGGTCCTCGCCGAAGGACCTGGCAATGGCTGGTAGCGACGTCGCGATGACGGTCGAATCCAGATTCTCCATGAACAACGCACAGGCGACGATCAGGGGAACGAGAAACTGCCGCGCTCGCGCGGCTTCGGGCTGGGTCGAGGCCATTCTGGACACCGGGGGAAGCCGCCCAGTACCGCCTGGCGCTTTCGGGGCCAGGTCATCGTGTGGGCGTTCGGAGGAGAGGCCGATCGGGGCTTTCTAGACCGGCGCGATTGTGACCCGCAAGCCATTCGACGGAATTTTTAAGTCCCTCTCGGGCGCAGGGCCTTTAAAAATCCAGTTGGCCAGCGAGGCCAAGCCGCGCCAGAATGGCACAAAACGAGACGGTGCCGGGATGGTTTCCTCGGCAACCCGTAAATGACATGGGGGGAGATAGTAGTGTCGTTGCCGAATGTGGATCTCACGTCGACCTGGATTCCGTTAGGTTTTCTGGGGGTTCTTCTGCTGTACATGGTCCGTCTGTTCCTTCAGGAACGGCGGGAATCCATGGCTCTGGCAGCGGCCGAGGCGATGAGCGCCCCGACACCCCGGACGCTGGAAGACGCAACAGTCGAGGCCGCGCAACCCGCCGCCGAGCCGTCCGTCGCGCCGATCGCTACCATACCTCCGGTAGAGACCGCCGTCGCGGCCGCGCCCCGCAGAAAGTCCAGCCTTGTCTGGCGGGCGGCCTGGATCTGGCTACCCTTCGTTGCCGGATTTGCGGGACAGGCCTATCTCGACGTGGTGAAGCCGCTTCTCGAAAAGACCGCGAGCTAGGTTTTTCAGACAACCGTGAGATCGGGCAGGGCGCCGCCCGTGGCGAGGCCCAGTATGCCGTCTACGATCCGTCCGGCATCCGCAACGCCGCCATGCGCCAGGAGCATATGGGCCTTGGCGATCATCTCGTCGGATGAGAGTGGCGCCTCCGGGTCGCCCTTGGCGTTACGCCGCGCGACCTTGAGCGTCGTTCCATCGGCCAGCCGCACGCGCACCTCGGCTCCCCAGGCCGTCGGATAGGCGGAGAGATAGGGCTCGCGAGCGGCAATCGACACTTTCAGCGCCAATGCCGCGCAGGCACTCCGCGCGGCGGGACCGAACGCCTCGAAATCGACCGGGAAGCGCGTCAACGCGGCCGCGACGGCGTGCTGCAGCGAGAACTTGGCTTCGTAGTCGGTCGTCACCACCGGGCGATCGCAGACGTCGAGCGCGGCCTGATACGTGTCGACCTCGACTCCGACGATCTCGCGGCCCGCGATCCGGCTTCGCAACTCCTCGGCAGCGTCGATGGCCGGGTGGGTATGCCTGCAGGACGGCCACGGCTTGATAGAGGTCCGCACGAGCTGCCACGGCGCATCGGGCGCGCGCAGCACGGCCTCGGGATCGGCGTCGGGGCAGGCAGCTCGGAAGAAGCCTTTTTCGCCCTCGAGAATACGGGGCGGCCCCGTGAAACCGAAAGCGGCGAGTTCGGCGGCCTTGAGCCCCGCCTCGGCCGCATGGCCGGCGTGGAGATGCTTGGTCATGGCGCCCGTTTCGAGGAACTGCCAGAGGCCCGCAGACTGACTGCCGGCGTTACCCAGCGCATCGACGGTCTGTGCATCGGAAAGGCCGATGAGCGCGGAGGCGGCCATGGCAGAGCCATAGGGACCACAGGTCGCCGTGTTGTGCCAGATGCGATAATGGGCGGGGCCGACGGCCATGCCGACCCGTGTGGTTGCCTCGAAGCCCTGAAGCACGGCCTCCAGCAAAGCGCGCCCGCCGGCCCGCCTGTGCCGCGCCAGCGCCCAGGCGGCGGGCACCACAACACACCCGGGATGAACGACGGACTCTCGGTGAAGGTCGTCTGTTTCCAGAATGTGGCAAAGCCCGCCCATCAGGAAAGCAAGGTGGGCGGGATCGGGTTCCGTGTTGGCGCGCGTTTTCTCTTGCGACCAGGCGAGCAGAATACGACCGGGGACCGAATTGCGGCCCGCGAGAATATTCGCCACGGCGTCGAGCGTGAAGAGAGCCGCCGCATCGAGATCCGAAGCCGCGACGGACTTCCCCCGGATCAAGCCCACCAATCCTTGTGTCAGGGAGCGATCCTCAACGGTCTGCGGCATTCCAGCCGATCTGGTACTGGCATTGCTCATACTTATCCCCGGTCCACTTCAGGCGGTTAAAGTCGACGCCAATCGTTAACGTGGGTCAGGCATAAAGGAAAGACATGCGACAGGACCGACGCCACTTCTTGCCGCTTAAACCGTGGCTGATTATAAGCTTTTGGATGTTCGCGTGCGTGAGTCGCCGGGACGGGCGGGACAATCCGTCCAAGGGCGCAGATCCGCACGGAACGAGGGGTATCCGAATGAATCGTTCGACGTCCGAAACGATCTGGCCGGTGCAAATCGCGCCGCAGTTTCTGCCGTGGCGCTGGCCGGCCGTGGCCGCGATGGCCCTGATGCTGGCGGCTTGCGGCACGGCCAAAACCGATCATGTTCCGACGGGCGAGGGCGGAGCCTACAAGATCGGCAAGCCTTATCAGATTGCGGGTGTCTGGTATTATCCGCATGAGGACGAAAATTACGATTCGACCGGCATAGGCTCCTGGTACGGACCGCAATTCCACGGCAAGCGCACGGCGAATGGCGAAGTCTTCGACCAGGAGGCTCTGACGGCCGCGCATCCGACCTTGCCCATGCCGGTGCTTGTCCGCGTCACCAACCTCGAAAACGGCAAGTCGCTCGTCGTTCGCGTCAACGACCGCGGGCCTTTCGTCAACGGACGCGAAATCGACCTCTCGCGCAAGGCTGCCGAACTCCTGGGTTACGACCGCAAGGGCACCGCCAAAGTCCGTGTACAGTATGTCGGCCGCGCGCCTCTGCCGGGCATCCCCGGCACCATGAACACGCAGGTCGCATCGACCGGCGGGCAGGAAACTTTTGTGGTGCCAAAACCGGTGACCGACGAAAGCGAGCGTCAGGTCGGGGCGGTGCCGAAATCCTCGGTGACCGCAGTGACGCTCGCGCCGGTCGCTGGCGTGAAGATCGCGCCCTCGACGCCGGTCGCGACAACGCCGGTCACGCCGTCCACGTTGGGAGCACGATCGCCGGCCCGGTCGATGCAACCCATCGCCGACGAACCGCAGGTCGCGTCCGCCAACGTGCAACCGCCGACGCCTGCCGCCGTGCAACACGTGCCTGTGCCCACCGGGACAAATCTTTTTGTGCAGGCAGGTTCCTTCCGCAGCTTCGCCAATGCGGAAGCGGTGCATCAACAACTCCTCGCACAGGGGATCGGCAACGTGCAGGTTCAGCCGACGATGATCGACGGTGCCCAGTATTATCGTGTGCGCGTGGGCCCCTTGTCGGATGTGCCCTCCGCCGACGCCTCTTTGCAGAACGTCATCCAGAAAGGCCATGCCGGGGCGCGGATCATTGTCGATTGAGACGAGAGTCGGATAAGGTGCGCGCCTTGACCGACATCGCCGATCTCCGGCATCGCTGCGAATGCAGCCCTCGCAAGCACAAGATGAATTCCGATTCGACCGGAAAGGAAGACCCGATATGAAGCGAATGCAGCCGATCCTCAACGGCCTCCGACTCGCCGCCGTCGCCCTTTTGTTCGCTCTCGTCGCGACGAGACCGGCCTTGGCCTTCGACACGACGGCGCAGTATGGCGTGCTGGTGGACGGCGCGACGGGTGCGGTGCTGTGGGAAAAGGATGGCGATACGCAGATGCATCCGGCGAGCATGAGCAAGCTCATGACGCTGTCGATGCTCTTCGATGCACTGAAATCGGGCACGGTGAAGATGACCGACGAATTCCCGATCAGCGAACACGCCTGGCGCGCCGGCGGCACGACGTCGGGTTCCTCCACGATGTTCGCGCAGGTCGGATCGCGCATTCCAGTGGAAACGCTCATCCAGGGTGTCATCGTCCAGTCCGGCAACGACGCCTGCATCGCGATCGCCGAAGCGCTGAAAGGATCGGAACCCGAATTCGCCGCCGCCATGACGGAACGCGGCAAAGAACTCGGTCTGACGAATTCGACCTTCGCCAATGCAACGGGCTGGCCCGATCCCAACCAGATGATGACCGCGCACGATCTCGCGCGTCTCGCACGGCACATCATCTACGATTTCCCGGAATATTATCATTTCTTCAGCGAGAAAGAGTTCACCTGGAACGGCATCACCCAGCACAACCGCAATCCGGCCTTGTTCCTCGACTCGAGTGTCGACGGCCTCAAGACCGGCCACACGCAGGCCTCGGGTTACGGCCTCGTCGTTTCGGCCAAGCGCGGCGACGAGCGGCTGGTCCTCGTGCTCAACGGCATGCCGAGCGAGAAGGCTCGCGCCGAGGAGAGCGTCCGCGTTCTCGACTGGGGCTTCCGGTCGTTCAAGAGCTACAAGCTCTTCGCGGCGGGAGCAGCCGTGGACAATGCGCCGGTTTGGCAGGGAACCTATTCGCAGGTGCCGTTGGTCACGACGAGCGACGTCTCGCTCATCATGACCCCCGATCAGCGCAAGGGCATGAAAGTCTCGGTCGATTATTCGGCGCCCGTGAAAGCCCCGATCGCCGCCGGCCAGCGCATCGGCACACTTCGCATCGAAGCGCCCGACAAGCCCCTGCAGGAAATTCCGCTGGTTGCCGGCGCGGATGTCGAACGCCTCGGCGTCTTCGGCCGCGCGACAAGCTCGCTTCGTCATTTGATTTTCGGTAGCTAACCTTTGACCCAGCCGCGCTTCATCACGCTCGAAGGCGGCGAAGGTGCCGGAAAGTCGACGCAGGCCCGGGTCCTCGCGAGCCGGCTCGAGGGCCTTGGCCACGAGGTTGTCCTGACGCGCGAGCCGGGCGGTTCGCCGGGGGCGGAAGCGATCCGTCAGCTTCTGGTGACGGGCGAAACCGGCCGCTGGACCGCACGGACGGAAGCGCTCCTGCACTTCGCCGCCCGCGAAGATCACCTCTCGCACACCGTCCGGCCGGCCTTGGCCCGCAATGCCTGGGTGATTTCGGATCGCTTCGTCGACTCCACCTTCGCCTATCAGGGCATGGCCCAGGGGCTCGGCGGGAAGGCGATCAAAACACTGTCGGAGATGGTGATCGGCGAGGATATGCCGACACTCACCATCATCCTCGACCTGCCTGTCGAGGTCGGGTTGGCGCGCGCGCGTCACCGCGCCGGACTCGATAACTCGAATGAAGATCGCTACGAGCGAATGGAACAGTTGTTTCATCGCACCTTGCGGGAAGCCTTTCTTTCCATCGCTCAGGCGGAGCCGCAACGCTGCGTCGTCATTGATGCGACACGAAGCGAGGATGAGGTCGCGCGGCAAATTTGGCACAGTGTGACATCACGTTTGGTCACATAATGCATTGACTCACATGGTAAATTCCCGTTTGACCGGCCCGGGAGGCTTCGACTATAGAGCATTGAGCGAAAGCACTCCGCGTGGCAGGGGAGGGCTCGAAAACAGGGAATCCTCGGGATGCGACAGCGACTGACGAACAGACAAAATCTGTTGCCAATACTCGGCGCGTCCCTTTCCTCCACCTTCCTGCTCCTTCACACATTTCCCGCGCAGGCCAATACGCTCGGTACGCTGAGCATCCCGTCGTCGAGCGCCCCTTCTGACGCGGGCGGCGATTTCAATGCCGCCATCCTGAATTCCGCAATCCAGCGCCAAGACCTGGTCGCGAGCCGCACCGTGACGCTCGCCGCCGGCGACACGCTGGCTCGCCTTCTCGTCCGCGAAGGCATCGTGAAGGATCAGCGCGACGCTGCGCTGCGCGCGCTGGGCGATCTCGTCGATGTTTCGACGCTCAAATCCGGCGACCGCATCGAGCTCTCGGTTCGCGGCACCGATCCGGCAAAACGTCAGCTCGTCGCCCTGCATGTGCGGACTGGGGCGTCCCAGGATCTGACCGTCGTCGCCGGGAACGACGGCGTCTTCCACGCGCCCGTTAGCGCGCGATCCGCCGGGAAAGACGGGACGGCAGCCGACTGGTCCATCGGCGTGACGGCCCGCCACGGCGCGGTCAGTCAGGACCTGCTGGCCGATCTTCTCGCGGCCAAGGTGCCGGAAGACGTGGCAAAGGACGTCGTCGCCGCTTTCACCTACGATCCCGATATTCCCGCGCGGCCCGCCAAGGGTTCGAAATTCGCCGTCGTCTATGAAACCTCGTCCGGGAAGAAGACGGCCGATCACGTGCTGCGCTACGCCCAGCTTACCGTCCATGGCCAGGAACATCGCATCTACCGCTACGAGACCAACGAAGGCATCGTCGCCTTCATCGAGCAGGACGGCCGCGGCGTGATGCCGTTCAATCTCGGCGCCCCGGTGCAGAACGCCCGAATGACATCGCCCTGGGGATGGCGCATTCATCCCGTGCTCAAGGTTCGCAAATTCCACAAGGGCGTCGATTTCGCGGCCCCGAAAGGCACTCCCGTCTACGCGGCCGAGGACGGCATCGTCGAGACCGCAGGCTGGCGCGGCAATTACGGTCGTTACGTGAAGATCGCGCACAATGATCGTGTCGCCACGGCCTACGCCCATCTCGCCAAATTCGCGCCCGGTCTTCATGCGGGTTCCAAGGTGCGCAAGGGGCAGGTGATCGCCTATATCGGCGCGTCGGGTCTCGCCACCGGCAACCACCTCTATTATGAGGTGCTGGTCGACAACCAGCAGGTCGATCCGCTGCAGAACGTCATGGTTCAGGTGAACCTGGACGGCAGCTCCCTGGTGAAGTTCCAGTCCTACGTCACGCAAGTGAGCCAGAACGCACCACTGCCGTGATCCCAGCCTTACGGGGCCTATGATCCCGCCACCGCCCTGTGTTACGAAAAGGGCATGAGCGATATTCCCGAGAGCGACCGGCTCGACGATTTTCCGCATCCGCGGGAGGTATCGACGCTTGTCGGCCAGGACGAGGCCGAGCGTGCGGTTTTCGACGCCTTCATGGGCGGCCGGATGCATCATGCCTGGTTGCTGACGGGACCGAAGGGTATCGGCAAGGCAACGCTCGCCTACCGCATCGCGCGGTTCGTGCTGAAATACGGGTCTCCGGACGTGGCGCAAGCGGCGCGCATACGCGATCTTTCCGTGCCGGGCGAGGACGGCGTCTTCCGCCAAATAGCGGCGCAAAGCCACCCCAATCTGCTCGTCATCCGCCGCCCCTATGACGACAAGGCAAAGCGTCTGAAGAGCGTGATTCCGGTCGAGGAGGTCCGCCGCACCGCTAACTTCTTCGGCATGAGCGCAGGCGCGGGCGGCTGGCGGATTGCGATCGTCGATGCTGCCGACGAGATGAACGTCAATGCCGAGAACGCTCTTCTGAAAATTCTGGAAGAACCGCCGGCGCGAGGGCTGTTTATTCTCATCAGCCATCAGCCCGGTAGATTGCTGCCGACCATCCGGTCGCGCTGCCGCGTGTTGACGATGAAGCCATTGTCGACCGCGCATATCGCCGACGTGCTCGCCGCGAACGCCGTCAAGGCGAGCGAGGAGGAGCGCGTCGCCATCGCGCGTCTGGCCGAGGGCAGCGCCGGCCGGGCGCTGTCGATAGCCGCGGGCGGCGGGCTCGATCTCTACCGGCAGCTCGTCGCGCTGCTGATGCCTTTGCCGCGGCTCGACGTGAAGGCGCTTCATGCGCTCGCCGACAAGGTCGGGCGGCGCGGCGCGGACGATGCTTACGAAACGTTCATCGAACTCCTCTCCGACTGGCTCCAGCGCCTTGTGCGGACCGGGGCAGGTGCAGGCGGGGGCGCCGATCTTGTCGCCGGCGAGGGGGCAGCGATGGCCCGCCTCGCCGCCGGGCCCGGCCTTGATCGCTGGGTCGAGGTATGGGAAAAGATCAATCAATCGGTCGCCCGGGCCGAGGCGCTCAATACGGATCGCAAGCTCGTGATCCTGAACGCTTTTTCGATGCTGGAAAGTGTCGCCGGCGAGCGCATTGGAGCGTGATGCTCCGCGCCCTTCGCGGGCGCCAATCTCGACAGGTTAGCCCACGATGACGGCTCCCAAGGCCTTTTACATAACGACTGCCATCTCCTATCCGAACGGCCCGCCGCATATCGGCCATGCCTATGAGATGATCTCGACCGACGTCATCGCGCGCTTCAAGCGGCTCGACGGCTTCGACGTGCGTTTTCAGACGGGCGTCGACGACCACGGCCAGAAGATGGTGCAGACGGCGAAGGCGCGCGGCATCACCGCGCAGGAACTTGCCGACGAAATGGCCCCAAAATTCCAGGCCATGGCGCAGCGGCTCAACGCCTCGAACGACGACTTCATCCGCACCATCGAGGATCGGCATGTGCGGTCCTGCCAGCACCTCTGGAAGAAGATCGCGGCAAATGCCGGGCCGCAGGGGCCGGACATCTATCGCGACGCCTATTCGGGCTGGTACTCGGTGCGCGACGAAGCCTTCTACGGCGAGGACGAACTGACCAAGGACGAACAGGGTCAGCGTTTTGCGCCAACGGGTACGCCCGTCGAATGGATGGAGGAGGAGACCTGGTTCTTCCGCCTCTCCGCTTATCAGGAAAAGCTTCTCGAGCTCTACGAGAAGAACCCCGACTTCATCCAGCCCGCGACGCGGCGGAACGAGGTCGTGGCCTTCGTCAAGCGTGGGCTGAAGGACCTTTCGATCTCCCGCGCGCGCTCGAAGCTCGATTGGGGCGTCGAGGTGCCGGGCGATCCCGATCACGTCATGTATGTCTGGTTCGACGCGCTGACGAATTACATCACCGGCGTCGGCTATCCGGATGTGGACAGCAAGCTGTTCAAGAAATTCTGGCCGGCCGACGCGCACATCATCGGCAAGGATATCGTTCGTTTCCATGCCGTGATCTGGCCGGCCATGTTGATGGCCGCGGAGATCGCGCTGCCGAAACACGTTTTTGGCCACGGATTTCTCTATAACCGCGGCGAGAAAATGTCGAAATCGGTCGGCAACGTGATCGATCCGTTCGAATTGCTCGACACCTATGGCGTCGATCAGATCCGCTATTTCTTCTGCCGCGAGGTCCCCTACGGCCAGGACGGCAGCTACAGCCACGAAACGGTGGTGAACCGCGTCAATGCCGATCTCGCCAACGACATCGGCAACCTCGCGCAACGCTCGCTGTCGATGATCGCGAAGAATTGCGACGGCAAGGTGCCGGCGCGCAGCGAATTGAGCGAGGAGGACACGGCCCTTCTCCGC
>NZ_DATKFR010000081.1:0-15986 GCF_035511255.1 Parvibaculum sp. | reverse complement strand
TCGCTGTCGATGACGGCGATGATGTCGGCGTCCGGCGCCGTCATCTTCAATCCGAAGTTCAGCGCGCCCGCCTTGAAACCCGGCCAGTTCTCGAGATGGAAGAAACGGAAGCGGGGTCCGAGCTGCGCGCAGTAGTCGCGCACGGGTTGCCAGACATTGGGATCGACGGTGTTGTTGTCGAGGATCAGCACCTCGAAATTCGGATAGTCGAGCTTCGAGAGAGCCGTCAGCGTGTCGCGCACCATCTCCGGCGGTTCGTTGTGGATCGGCACATGGATCGACACCTTGTTCTTCGGGTAGCCGCCCGTGTGTTCGAAGGGCGCGAAATGCCGCTCGCCGTGCCGTGTCCAAATCACCTCCACGAACTCGATCGCTTCGGCGAGAGGCACGATCAGCAGCAGGCCCTGCGCGAGGAAGAGAAAGCTCCAGACGATCGTATCGACGGAGGTAAGATAAAGCCCCGTCACCGACAGTCCCGCCCAGGCGACCGCCGAGGCCACGATCTGCGTCAGAATCGTGAAGATGATGACGCCCGCCGTCTTCACATTCTGGCGGCGCAGCATGAAGAGCACGGCGAGCACGAGCGCGAGGCCGGCCGCGACCGAGGCCCAGAAACGCCAGTGCGGCGCCTCGATGATGCTGCCCGCCATCGGGAATTTCGGCTGGCGCTCGGCGTTGTAGATGCCCCAATAGCTGCCGGCCGCGCCTTCTTCGCTGGCTTTCCAGGGCTGGTCGAAGGCTTCCATCACGTAATAAGTGAGGTCGGCATCCTTCGCGCGGTTGAGGAACTCGCGCATGAAGGTCGCCTGGTTGACGAGCGAAGGCACAGCCTCCGTCGACAGCTCGGCTTCGGGAATGCCGGGATAGGCCCGGCGCGGGATGATCTTGCCCCGGCTCGGCCAGCCGACTTCGGTGATGACGATCGGCTTGTCGGGATAGGCCTTGCGCAGCTCGTCGAGGCGCTCGAAAACGGCGTCGACAGCCTGGTCGACCGGGATGCCTTCCCAGTAGGGAAGGATCTGCACGCCGATATAGTCGACGGCCTGGGCCAGTTCCGGGTCCTTCAGCCAGATATGCGGCGGTTCGGCGGTCGAAACCGGCTTCCAGGTTTTCGTCTTCACGTAACGGATCTTGTCGATGAGTTCGCTCACCGGCAGGTCGTTTCTCAGCAGCGCTTCGTTGCCGACCAGTACGCGTACGACGTTGCGCTTCGGCGCGATCTTCAGAAGGTTGGCGATTTCCTCGTCGTTGCGCTTCTCGTCGGCGTTGATCCAGGCGCCGACCGCGACGGAGAGGCCATGCTTGGCCGCGAGATCGGGAATGTTCTCCTGGCCGCGGATCACGCTATAGGTTCGGATCGCCTGAACGGTGCCCGACAGCAGCGTCAGATCCTTGTCGATCTGTTCCTGCGTGGGATGCTGGTTCTTGGTCGGATCCTGGCCGAGTTGGTACGGGCTGTAGGAAAAACCGACGATTTCGCCGGTCCAGGCTTCGGCCTCATGCGGCTGGTTGAAGGCCGCCCAGATGGCGAGATTGGCCGCGATGACGAGCGGAAGCACGAAGATGAAAAAAGCCGCGACGCGCGCGAGCGATTTCTTGCTCGAAGGACGGAGTTCGGGGTTGTCCATCTAAGTCCCGTTGAAAGTGCCGCTTGGGGATTACGAGAAACTTGGCAAGCGAACCGACGGCCCAGCTCCGTCGGTCCCGCCTGAGGGCTTGCCTGCTATGCGATAACGCATACCGCATTTGAGGTTCCGGTCGAGAACAGATTTAGAAGTTCCCGCATGAACGGTCGATGAATGCGAAAATCCATTGCCCTTGCGGGCCGCAATTGTTTTCAGGCGCGTCATCGGGACCCCCTCCATCGCGGGAGATATCAGGCTCAATCGGCAGCGACCGGAATTCTCGCCCCCGCAGGCCGCGCCTGTGCACCACGGACCAGTCGTCCGTTCAACGCCCCCGTCGGCTGACCGTTCCGGAAGGCGACCGTTCCCGAAACGATGCTTGCCGTATAGCCGTCGGCATGCTGGATCAGCCGTTTTCCGCCCGCCGGCAAGTCGTTGACGATGTGCGGCGAGTAAAGCTTCAACCGGTCGAAATCGATCACGTTGACATCGGCCTTCATGCCGGGCGCCAGAATGCCGCGGTCGTTGAGGCCGACGAGGTCGGCGTTGCGGCCGGTAAGGCCGTGGATCAGCCATTCGAGCGGCAGCTTCGAGCCCCTCGTCCGGTCGCGGCCCCAATGGGTGAGGAGCGTCGAGGGAAAGCTCGCGTCGCAGATGATGCCGCAATGCGCGCCGCCGTCCGACAGGCCGAAAGCCGTGTTGGGATGCGTGAGCATGGTTTCGACATCGGCGAGGCTGCCGCAATAGTAGTTCATCAGCGGGAAATAGATGAGTGCCTTGCCGTCGCGCTCGAGCATCATGTCGAGCAGGATTTCGCGCGGGTTCTTTCCCGAGCGCTCGGCGAGCGCCTTCACGCTTTCGTCCGGCGCCGGCTCGTAGTTCGGCACCTCGCCCAGCGCGAACATCTTGTGATAGGCGGTGCAGAGCATCTCGATGATTTCGCCCGCCGGATAGGCCGGTTCCTCGGCCAGCAGTTCGGCGCGGAAGGCGGGATCGCGGAGCGCCTTCACCTGTTCGCTGAGCGGCGCCCCCCAGATCCGGCGGAAGGTCTGATGCAACACGAACGGATTGAGCGAGGCGGTGAGCCCGAGCAGAAGTCCGGTGGCGCGCGGCGGCACCTGGCCCCTGATCGGCAGGCCGGCGTCGTTTGCGGCGGCGATGTTGTCGAGCACACGCTTCCAGACGGTCGGCCAGCGGTCGTCCTGCTCGATGGTGATCGAGAGCGGACGTCCTGACAGTTCGACCATGCCGCGCAGCATCGCGAATTCGGCATCCGTGTCCTTGAAGTCGGCGATGAGCTGGAGGACGCCCTTGCCGGCCTTGCCCATGGCGCGGGCGATGCCGTGGAGCTCTTCGGCCTCGGCCTTCAGCGTCGGCGTTGAAGCGCCGTGTTTGTCCTTGTGCTTCAGCGTGCGCGAGGTCGAAAAGCCGAGCGCGCCGGCGTCCAGCGCCTCGACGACGAGCCGCGCCATCTGCTCGGTCTCGGCGGCCGTCGCCGGTTCGAGCGCCGGCGCGCGCTCGCCCATCACATAGGCGCGGACGGCGGCATGCGGGATCTGAAGTCCGACATCGAGGGCGAGCGGCGAGGCCTCGACCGCGTCCATGTAGTCGGGGAAGCTTTCCCAGTTCCACTTGATGCCTTCGGCCAGCGCGGTCCCCGGAATGTCCTCGACTCCTTCCATCAGGCCGAGAAGCCAGTCCCGCTGAGCCGGCTTGCAGGGGGCAAAGCCGACGCCGCAATTGCCCATCACCGCCGTCGTGATGCCGTGGAAGGTCGAGGGCTGGAGATAGGGGTCCCAGGTCACCTGGCCGTCGTAATGCGTATGCACATCGACGAAGCCGGGGGTCACGATCTGACCCCGGGCGTCGATTTCTTCACGGCCGGTTTCGGCGATCTTGCCGATGGCGACGATGGTGCGGCCGTCGATGGCGATATCCGCCTCGACGGGTTTTCCACCGGTACCGTCGAAAACAGTCCCTCCCCGGATCACGAGATCATGCATGGCGTTTCTCCTCGAATGCTTTCAGTAGCCTTTGAGGGAAGCTTAGCGGATTTCACGAGGGCGGGGATAAGTGTCGGGCTTTCACCCTAGTTTTTTTGCTGCTGGCCCCGCTGCCGGATCGCTTCGCGGCGGGCTTCGATGGCGTCGGCGCCGACAGCCGCGTTCCGCTCGGTCGAGAAGCGGCGCTCGGTCCGGATCGCCTCGCCGAAGCTCTGGGCGAAGCCCTCGTCGATCAGCTTCTTGTAGGCGGGCAGGCAGTCCGGGACGAGGGACAGCATGTCGTCCGCGAGCTTGCGGGCCGTGGGGAGGAGGTCCTCGGGCGCGACCACGCGGTTCACCATGCCCCATTCATAGGCCTGCTCGGCGGAGAGGAAATTGCCGGTCAGCGAGAGTTCCTTGGCCCGGTAGATGCCGATGGCGCGGGAGAGCTTCTGGCTGAGGCCCCAGCCCGGCAGGATGCCGACCCGGCCGTGGGTGTCCGCGAAGCGGGCATTGGTCGAGCAGATCAGCACGTCGCAGGCGAGCGCCAGTTCGAAACCGCCGGTGATGGCGACGCCATTGATGGCGCCGATGACGGGGCCTGAAAACTGGCCGATCGAGGTCACTGGGTCCTTGTCCGAGACCGTGCCGTTGACGGTGCTCGCGCCGGAGCCCAGCTCCTTGAGGTCGAGACCGGCCGTGAAGGCCTTGCCGGCGCCGGTCAGGATGACGGCGCGGACCTCAGGGTCGGCTTCCAGCGCTTCGAAGGTTTCGGCGATGGCGCTGCGGAGTTCGCGCGACAGGGCGTTCATGGCGGTGGGCCGGTTCAGGGTGACAAGGGCGACGCCCCCGGCCTTTTCCACCAGAATGACGGGTTCGGGACTGCTGTCGGCCATCGTAATCTCCATAATGCCTGAATTTGGACTGTCAAAGGCGGTGCCGACTGCTCTAACAGAGGGGACAGATGGTCGCAATTGGGCGGATAAATTGTGCACCTGCACAGGTTGACCTTGCCGCCTTCATCGGACAGCATGCGCCCCCTCGCAACCTAGGGGGCTCGCCTTTTGAGCATCGCCGCAGCCGAAGGAGAGAAACAGCCGTTCCGGCTTGCTCTCCACGTCGCCGCAATGGGCGTCGTTTTCGGTGATATCGGGACCAGCCCGCTCTACACCATCCGCCAATGCTTCGATCCGGCCGTCGGATTGAAGGTCATGCCGGAAACCGTCGTAGGTGTGCTTTCGCTCGTCTTCTGGGCGATCACGCTCGTGGTGATGATCAAATATGTGATCTTCATCCTGCGGGCCGACAACAAGGGCGAAGGCGGCGTGCTTGCACTGACGGCGCTCGCCCTCAAGCGGGCGCAGCCGGGCTCATGGCTTGCGACGGCGTTGATCGGTGGCGGCATGTTCGGCGCGGCCTTCTTCTATGGGGACGGCATCCTGACGCCGGCCATTTCCGTGTTGGGCGCCGTCGAAGGTCTCGAGGTCATCTCGCCCGTCTTCCACGGCATGACGGTGCCGATCGCCGCCGTGCTGTTGGTCGGACTTTTTCTCGCCCAGCGCAATGGCACCGCCCGGGTGGGTGCCCTCTTCGGTCCGGTCATGGGGGTCTGGTTTGCGGTGCTCGCTGCGCTCGGCGTTTACGGCATCGCCCAGCATCCGGGTGTGCTGGTTGCGCTCGATCCGCGCCACGGCTTCTACCTGCTGATGGCCGGCCATACGCATCCATTGCTGCTGCTCGGCGCCGTGGTGCTCGCCATCACCGGCGCGGAAGCGCTTTACGCCGATATGGGCCATTTCGGTCGCGCCACCATCCGTAGGATATGGATCTCCTTCGTCTGGCCGGCGCTCATTCTCAATTATTTCGGTCAGGGCGCGCTGCTGCTCTCCGATCCCTCCACCGTCGAAAATCCGTTCTATCTCCTCGCGCCGGAAATCCTGCGGGTGCCGCTGCTGCTGCTTGCCACAATGTCGGCGATCATTGCGTCGCAGGCCGTGATCTCCGGTGCGTTCTCGGTGACGAGCCAGGCGGTCGAACTCGGCTGGCTACCGCGCGTCCGCATCCGGCATACGTCGGCGCGCGAGGCCGGCCAGATTTACGTGCCGCAGATCAATGCAGCGCTGATGGTCGGCGTGCTCGCAACCGTCGTCGGTTTTGAATCCTCGTCGCGGCTCGCCTATGCCTATGGCATCGCGGTCACTGGCACGATGGTCATCACGACACTGATCGGATTCTATTACTATCGCCGCATCGCCGGGTGGCCGCTCATTCCGGTGCTGCTCGTCTCGGCGATCTTCCTCACGATCGATCTCAGCTTCCTGACCTCGAACCTCACCAAGATTCTCGAAGGCGGCTGGCTTCCTATCGCAGTCGGCTTCGGCCTCGTCATCGTCATGGAAACATGGCGGCGCGGCCGCAAGCTGCTCGCCGAACAGTTTCTCGACGGCGCCGTTCCACTCGAGACCCTGCTGAAGCAGGCAGCCGATCAGAAGATTCAACGCGTCAAGGGCGCGGCGGTCTTCCTCACCGCCAATCTCGACGCGGTGCCGACCGCACTTCTGCACAACCTCAAGCACAATCAGGTGTTGCACAAGCGCGTCGCGCTGCTCCGCGTCAGCACCGAGGACACGCCGCGGGTGCCGCTGTCGGAACAGCTCAAGGTCGAAACGCTGCCGAACGGCTTTGCCCGGATCGAAATCCGCCACGGTTTCATGCAGCAGGTCGATGTGCCCGAACAGCTCGAGCGTTGCCGGACCTTCGGTCTCGATTTCCCGCCGATGGAAACATCCTACTTCGTCAGCCGCCAGACCCTCGTTCACGAGCATTCCTCGAAGATGCCGGGCTGGCAGTCGCAGCTCTTCATCCTGCTGATGGATTACGCGCTTTCGCCGACGGAGTATTTCCAGCTTCCGCCGAACCGCGTCGTCGAACTCGGGACCAAGACCGAAGTCTGACGGTTATCCCAGAAATTTCGCCAGCGCCACGCCGATGAAATTCGCGGTCGCATAGCCGAGAATGCCGAGCATGATGGCGGGCGTGACGAGGCTGCGCCAGCGCTGGCTTGCCGCCTGGGCCGCCGCCGTCGCGGGGCCGAGCGCGCAGGCATTCGAGGCGATGAGAGCTTCGGCGAGATCGATGCGGAAGAGTTTCGCGCCGCCGAGTACGAAGGCGAGATGCACCGTCGCCATGATGCCGGTAAAGGCGAAAACGGGCAGCGCCGTCCGCACCATCAGCAGGACGTCCGCGCCCGCTCCGACGACGCCGAAAAAGATGTACATGAAATACATGCCGAGATCGAAATCGCCGTTGAGTCCGTGCATGCGGGCGGGAAAGACATTCGCGAGCAGCAAGGCGGCAAGGGTGACGAAGAGCACGCCGAATTGCGGGATGCCAGCGAGGCCCGCGATCGTATAGCCCGCGAGGCAGCAAAGCGCGGACAGCGCGAGCGCCGTCGCCAGATCGGCGATGTGGAAATGCTTGCGTTCCTCGGCCTCGATCGCTTCGTCCTCGCCGGGTGCTTCGTCCATGACGTGCGAGGGAAAGGAGCGGCGGATCAGCGCCGAGCCTGGAAGAAGCACCAGCAACGTCAGAAAGAGCGTGCCGCCGACATTGTCCGACGCCGCCATGGCGCCGAGCATCGGCCCGTCATTCAGTTCGAGCGCCTGTGAGACGGCGGCGAAATTCATCGAGCCGCCGATCCAGCTTGCGCTGAGCGTTCCGGCGATCTTCGGTCCGAGCGGGCCCAGATCGATCAGATGAAATCCGGCGATCGCGCCTGCCAGCGTTCCCGCCGCAGCGATGGTGAAGGCGAGGAGCAGCGGTCCGGCCTCGGGAATGATGCGTCTGAGGTCGGCCTTGAAGAGCAGGAGCGGGATCGCCAACGGCACCGCGTAGCTCCAGACGAGATCGTGAACCGGCGAGGCGAAGGGGATGACGCGCAGGTTGGACATCAGCGCACCCGCGCCGATCGTCAGGATGACGCCCGAGAGAAGCTTGCCGAGCTTCGTTCCTTCCGACCAGAAGCCGAAGGCGGCGATGGAGAGAAAGGCGGCGACGAGGCCGAAGCCGTTTTCCGGCGAGATGAGGGAACCGTCCATGAGCAAGCCCGCGTGAGGAAGATTGAATGTCCATCATGCGGGCCGCGCCGCCGAATACAAGTACCGCTGCGTTTCGCCATGAGACGGAACGCGGCGTCACCTCCGGGCGTTTTCGAACTGTACCCGCATATCATCTGGAGGAGTTCGCATGGGCAAGCAGCAGAATGAAGGCGAAGGCAACCGCACCGCCGCGAAGGAGTATAATAAAGAAACGCAGGAATTCGTTCGTTCGGGACAGGTCGACAAGGCCGCGGCGGAAGCGAAGCGCGCCATGAACAGCGCCGAGGGCAAAGAGCTCGACGCGGCTCACGACAAGGCCGCTGCCCATGCCAAGGAACACGACCCCGAAGAGACGCGCGACTATAAGCAACGCCACTAAAGCCGCTTCACTGAAGGGCGCGTTCGCCGGTCAGACGCCCGCCTTGATCCGCTCGGCCCTTAGCGCCGAGCGGCGCAATTTGCCTGCGTCGTCGCGCAGCGGTTCGTGAGCAATCTCGAAGCTTCGGGGAATTTTGTAGCGGACGAGTCTTTCGGCGAGATAGGCCGTCAGCGATTTCTCGTCAAAGCCCGCCGGCGCGTCGACGATGGCGTGGACGATGTTGCCGAGATCGTCGTCGGGCAGACCGATGACGGCGCTCGATCGTACGCCCGGGAAGGAGTCGATCGCTGCTTCCACTTCCGCCGGATAGATGTTGGCCCCGCCGCACAGGATCATGTCGGTGTGGCGATCGGCGAGATAGAGATAGCCGTCCTCGTCCATGTAACCGACATCGCCGATCGACTCCCAGCCGCCGTCGATCTGTTTCGGATCGGCGCCAAGATAATGATAGGTCGTGCCGGGTCCGGTGAGCGGACGCATATAGACCTCGCCGACTTCGCGCGGCGGCAGGGTTTCGCCGTTCTTGCCGACGATCTTCATTTCGCATGTGGGTACGGGTTTGCCGACCGAACCCCTGTGCGCGAGCCACTCCTCGCCGTTGATCCAGGTCGCGCCCTGCGCTTCGGTGCCGCCATAAAGTTCATGGACGCGCATCGGTCCGAGCCATTCGATCCATTTCTCCTTCAACCAGGCGGGGCAGGGTGCCGCCAGATGCAGCATGATCCGCAGATGCGACAGGTCGTATTTGTTGCGGACCTCTTCCGGCAGGTTCCAGATGCGCTGCATCATCGTGGGGACGAGCATCACCCAGTCGACCTGGTGGCGATCAAGAAGCGCCAGCGTCTCCTCGGCATCGAAGCGGGTCATCACGACGATATGGTTGCCACGGGTGAAGCCCGTCATCGAAAAGCTGAAGGGGCCGTTGTGATAGAGCGGTCCGGGCACGAGCTGCGCACGGTCGATTTCCTGCTGCAGGCGGATTTCCAGCGGATCGAAGGCACCCGGCTCCTTCGAGACGATGATCTTCGGTCGGCCGGTCGAGCCGCCCGATGTCGGCGCCTTCCAGTAAAGCGCAATGCGCTCGGGCAATTCGGCGTCGGAGAGAGATGGATCGGGCTCGAAGCCCGCCTCGATGCAGGTCGTGGCCCCATGCGAACCCGGCGCGGCGCCGACGACGAGCGAGGGCCTCGCCACCTCGACGATCCCTTCGCGTTCGAGACGCGGCAGACGTGCGGAAATCGGCTGCGGCGTCGCGCCGAGTTTCCATGTCGCAAAACAGGCTTCGTAGAATTCGATGCCATTCGGCAGACCGATGGTGACCAGGTCGCCTTCCTTCACGCCGAGCATCTCGTAGGCGCGGGCGAGCCGGTTGGTGCGCGCGTCGAATTCGGCGCGGCTGACGGTCCGCCCTTCGTGGGTGATGGCGGGCGCGTTCGGATCGCGCGCCGCCCAGAAGGCGGGAATGCGCCCGATGGGCATGACGGCCATGATGTGACTCCCCGATTTTTTGTGATTGGCAGGCGGCCGGTCGTTGCCGGTCCTCTTCATTCTAGTCCGCCTTCACCTCGTCGCGAAAGCCCGCAATCAGAGGCCGAAGCTCAGGGTGATGGAGCCGAACTGATCCGCCTTCGGCTGGCCATAGAATTCCTTGCTGCGGAAAACATGGGTGAAGCTCAGCCGCGTGTCGCCATAAAGCGCCACGGCGCCGAGCTTGATGTCGGCCACGAAGGGCTTCTTGTCGACGCTCTGGCTGTCGCGAAACGTATTCCCGTCGAGAAAGATGTCGCGCACGACACCGCGCAACTCGCCGCCGCCGAAGACATACCAGTCGAACCCGGGCGATGCGTGGAACCAGTCGGAGCCGCCGATGCCGGGATAGATGCGGCTTGGGCCGAAATCGTCGGGGAGGTTGGGGCCGAGACGGACGATCGCGCCGGCACCCGCATAGGTCTGTGCGTTGCCGAGCGCGACCACGCCATAGGGGATGGTGTCGGTGTCGAGGCCGAGAAAGCGCGTATCCGTCGGTGCCGAACGCCAGGCGCGCTCGAAGCTCACATTCAGCGTCGGCTCGTTGCGCAACTGGTTCGCCCAGCCGTTCGCCTGCTCGACGTCGATGATCTTGTGCCAACCGTTCTGCACCTGGCGGCCGAGCGCCCAGGGACCGACGACGCCGAGGTCGAGCTTCCATTGATCCTGCCAGGCGGCGCCCTCGGCGTTCTCGCGGACGCTTTGAAGCGTGAACGTCGTGTGGAGCCAGGCCGCATAGGGTCTGTCATAGGCGATCGGCCCCGTCGCGTCGGTGTCGTCCGGCGTGAAGATCTCCTGACCGAGATTGACGCCGATCCGCCGGCTCACCTTCACGACATTCGCATCGTCGGTGAAAGTTCCGAAAAGGGGAGGCGCGGAAAGGTTCTTCAGCCAGTCCGGCATGTCGTCACGCGGCGCCGAAAGCCAGGAGATTTGCAGGCCGTTCGTGTAGTGGCGATCCGTGTTGGCGAGTTTGGCGAAGAGGTCGTTCTCGACCTGCAGCGATATGAAGCCGTTATCGGGTTCCTCGGCCGCGGCCGGCGCCTCGAGGCAGAGCGTGGACAGGGCGCAGATGAATGCGGTCGCGACAAGAGCACGGCAGGCGGAAGCCATTCGGTGGAAACTCCATGCAATACCCCCGGCCCATGTAAGCATAAAGACGGCGCCAAGTCTCGGCACCCACGAGCATGCTTGACGGGCGGCGGGCGAGGGTTTTCCAATGGCGGCAGTCGGAATTTAAAACAAGAAGCGACTGCCCTGGGGAGGGAAACATGAGCCTTACCGAAATCTCCAATCTCGATCGCGAAGCTGCCGCTGCCGCCGGAATGGTCGTCGCGTGGCATGCCGCGCAGGACCCGGATCGTCCCGCCATCATCTCGGAGGCGGGCGACCGCACCTATGGCGAACTCAATGCGCGCGCGAACCAGCTCGCCAGGGCTCTTCGCCGGGCCGGGCTCCGCCCGGGCGATGCGGTCGCGCTTCTCTGCTCGAACCGGCCCGAATTCGCCGAGGTCTTCGTCGCCTGCCAGCGCGGCGGGTTCCGCCTGACGCCGATCAACTGGCATCTCAAGGGATCGGAGATCGGTTACATCGTCGAGAATTGCGAGGCGAAAGCCTTCTTCGCCGATGCGCGTTTCGCGAGCGCCGCCTCCGAGGCCGCGTCGATGGCGCCCGGCACGCATGTCAGGCTCGCGATCGGCGGCAATATGGCGGGCTTCGTTCCTTACGAAGACGCGATGGAAGCCGAAGTCGCGCATGATCTCGAAGATCCCATGCTCGGTACGTTGATGATGTACACGTCCGGCACGACGGGGCATCCCAAAGGCGTTTTCCGGCGCAACGCGCCGCCGGTCACGCCGCTCTACGTCAAGCTTGCCGAGACGGCGGCTTTTCGCCCGGGCGAGGACATGTCGCTCGTCACCGGCCCGCTCTATCACGCGGCGCCGCTCAGTCTCAACCTCGTCTTTCCGCTCAATTCCGGCGTCGGTTCGGTGCTGATGGACAAGTGGGACGCCGAGGAGACGCTCCGGCTCGTCGAGGAATTCGGCATCACGCATACGCATGTCGTGCCGACGATGCTTCACCGCATGCTGAGCCTGCCGCCCGAGGTCCGCGGCAAATACGACTATTCGACGTTGCGCTGGATTCTGCACGGCGCCGCGCCGTGTCCCGCGCATGTCAAGCAGCGCGCCATCGAGTGGTTCGGCCCGGTCGTCTTCGAATATTACGCGGCGACGGAAGGCGGCGGCATTTTCATCGACAGCCACGAATGGGTGAAAAAGCCCGGCACCGTGGGCCGTGTGCTGCCCGGCGTGGAGGTGATGATCGTCGACGAAGCAGGGAGCGAAGTTCGCCCCGGCGAGATCGGCACCATCTATTTCAAGGCGCCGGAGCAGGGGCGCTTTGAATACTTCAAGGCGCCGGAAAAGACCGAAGGCGCCTATCGCGGCGAATATTACACGATGGGCGACATGGGTTATCTCGATGAGGACGAGTTTCTCTTCCTCACCGGGCGCAGCGCGGAAGTCATCATCTCGGGCGGCGTCAATATCTATCCGGTCGAGATCGACGAGGAGATATTGCAACATCCAGCCGTCTTCGACGTCGCCGTCGTGGGTGTGCCGAACGAGGAATGGGGCGAAGAGGTGAAGGCCGTCGTGCAGCTCAATGAGGGCGTTGCGCCGAGCGAGGCGCTCAAGACGGAGTTGCTTGCCTTCGCCGCCGAGCGGCTGCCGGGATACAAGCGTCCGCGCTCGGTCGACTTCACTGACGATCTTCCGCGCATGCCGTCCGGCAAGATCGTCCGCCGTTCGGTCCGCGATCGCTACTGGCAGGGCGACAAGAAAATCTGAAGTTGGGCTCGTGGGTTCCGGGCGCCTGCTTGCGCGCCGCTTTGGCAAAGCGGCGCGTTTGCTTGTAAGAAGCGTACGGCGGATTTGACGAGGTAAGTCTGGATGCCGGTGTCGCGGGCGCGAAAAGACCATCTGAAGTTTGTGGCGATCCTGGGGGCGTTGACGGCCTTCGCGCCGCTCTCCATCGACATGTATCTACCGGCCTTCCCGTCGATCGCGACGCATTTCCATGCGAGCGACGGCGCGGTGCAGGCGACGCTTGCCATTTACTTCGTCGGTCTGGCGCTCGGGCAAGGCGTGCTCGGGCCGCTGTCCGATCGTACGGGCCGGCTGCCGCCGCTCCTCCTCGGTATTGGCGCCTATGTGCTGGCTTCCATCTGGGCCGCAAACGCAGCGGATATCGAAAGCCTCGTCGCCGCGCGCCTGGTTCAGGCGCTGGGCGGCTGCGCGGGCATCGTGATCGGCCGCGCCATGGTGCGCGACCTCTTCGACGAACGCGAATCCGCCCAGGTCTTTTCGATGCTGATGCTGGTGATGGGTATCGCGCCCATTCTCGCGCCGATGATGGGCGGCTTTGTCATCGCGCATTACGACTGGTCGGTGATCTTCTGGATATTGGCGGCTTTCGGTCTGGCCTGTGCGCCGGCCGTGATGTTCGGCCTCGGCGAGACGCTGCCGGCGCAGAAGCGCCACAAGGGCGGCATCGTGCATGTGCTGCGGGCTTATATGGCGCTCTTTGCCGATGGGCCTTTCATGGCTTTCTCGCTCGCCAACGCCTGCATCTCGGGGGCAATGTTCGCCTACATCACCGGCTCACCCTTCGTCTTTATCGAGCTGCACGGGCTCAGCCCCGAGCATTTCGCGATGGTCTTCGGCATGAATGCGCTGGGCCTCATCGCCGCATCCCAGGTCAACGCGTTCATCCTCCGCCGGGCGTCGATCTCAGGCCGCACCATCCTCAAGGTTCTGATGAGCATCCATCTTCTCGCCTCGCTCGCGCTTCTGGGTTTCAGCCTCTTCATGCCCTCGGCGCTCGCGCCGCTGATGATTTGCCTCTTCATCGTTGTCGGCAGTGTCGGCCTCATCGGCGCCAATGCGACGGCGGCGGCGATGTCGCGGGCGGGGTTGCACATCGGGGCCGCGGCGGCGCTCACCGGCATCATCCAGTTCGCGCTGGCGGCAGCGGCAGGCGGCATCGTCGGCGCGCTCAACGACGGCACGGCGATGCCGATGGCCGCGACCATCGCCGGGCTCAGCCTGGCCGGGTCGCTGGCGCGATTCTTCGCGCGCTGATCAGAGGCCGAGCACCGCTTTCGCGAGCACGTTGCGCTGGATTTCGTTCGAGCCGCCATAGATCGAGGCAGCGCGGCCGAAGCCGTAGCTCGCGAAAATCGTCTCGCCATGGTCCGGCCCGACCAGGGGCGCGTTGCCGCGGCCTTCGAGCCGGTCGCGATGCGAGGCGAGCGTGTAGTAACCGATCGCTTCGACGGCGAGCGTCTGCAATGCCTGCTGCACTTCGGTGCCGAGAATCTTCAAAACCGACGCCTCGACGCCGACGCTGGTGCCTTTTTCGGTTTCGGCGAGAATGCGCAGGTTGGTGATCTCGAGTGCGGCGAGCTTTACCTCGATGTCGGCAAGTGTCGCCTGAAACGTCGGGTCGTCGGCGAGCCTTTTGCCGTCGCCGGCCCGTTCCGTCTCCGCAATGCGGCGCAGCTCTTCGGCGGCCTTCTTCGATTGCGGCACGCCGGCGATGCCGGTGCGTTCATGGGCGAGCAGGAACTTCGCATAGGTCCAGCCCTTGTTTTCCTCGCCGATGCGGTTGGCGACCGGCACACGCACATCCTCGAAAAAAACTTCGTTGAGATGGTGCAGCTCGTCGATCGAGACGAGCGGTCGCACGGTGATGCCGGGTGTCTTCATGTCGATCAGGAGGAAGGAAATACCCTCCTGCGGCTTCGACTGGTCGTCGGTGCGGACGAGGCAGAAAATCCAGTCCGCCTCATGCGCGTAGGAGGTCCAGATCTTCTGGCCGTTGACGACATAGGTGTCGCCGTCGCGAACGGCCTTCGTCTTCAGCGACGCAAGGTCCGAACCCGAGCCCGGTTCGGAGTAGCCTTGGCACCACCAGACATCGCCGGACAGGATGCCGGGAATGTGCTGCGCCTTCTGCGCATCGTTGCCGAAGGTATAGATCACGGGGCCGACCATCGAAAGGCCGAAGGGCATCAGCGAAGGCGCATTCGCCTGCGCGCATTCTTCCTGAAAGATGTGTTGCTGCGTCACGCTCCAGCCCGTGCCGCCGGCCGCTTTCGGCCATCCGGGCGCGACCCAGCCTTTTTCGTAAAGCGTCTTGTGCCATCGCTTGAGAAGAGGCTTCGACACGGAAACGCCCACGGCGCGCGCCTCCGCGATGTCGCGCGGCAGGCTTTCTTTCAGGAATTGCCGAACCTCCCGGCGGAAGGCTTCGTCCTCTGGTCTCAATGCGAGCTGCATCCGGGTTCTCCCTCTCTTTGCGGGAAGGATAGAGCGAAGGGCCGGCCTTGCGCCAGTGCGGAGCACCGGCCGGCGCTTGACTTCCGATCCTCTGCCGTCGCTAGAATGCGCCCGGCAATCAGGGGGAGAATCACAATGCCATTTGCCTATCCACATACGGGTCTGGTGACCCTTCTCGCGCTGCTCGTCTGTCTCTGGATGTCGCTGCGCGTGGGCAAAGCCCGCATGAAGCATAACGTGCCGGCACCGGCCATGACCGGTCCGGACGAGCTGATGCGCGTCATTCGCGTGCACGAGAACACGCTCGAGGGGCTGATGCTCTTCTTGCCCGCGCTCTGGCTTTTCGCGTTGACGACGCATGATCTCTGGGCGGCGGCCATCGGCATCTTCTATCCGATCGGACGCGTCGTCTATGCGCTCGGCTATTACAAGGCGGCGGACAAGCGCAGCCTGGGTTTCGCCATCGGCGGTCTCGCGACGGTGGTGTTGCTGCTCGGCGCTCTCGTCACGCTGGCCATGGCGGCGGTTGCCGCGCATAGCTGACTCTCGAGAAAGCAGAAGGGCCGGTGTTTCCACCGGCCCTTCGCTCCTATCCAACGTCCGTTTCTTGTTTTTCGACGCCGAATTCAAATTGTCTAGGCGAGCTTCGCCAGCGCGGCGACGACCTGATCGGTCTTTTCCAGCGTTACCATGTGGCTCGCCTCGGCGATGGAGACGAGCTCCGCGCCCTTGATCGCCTTCTTCCAGGCATGTGCATAGGCAGGCGGGATCAGCCTGTCGCTGTCACCCCAGACGAGCACCGTTTTCGCCCTCACGCGATAAAGCCTTTGCGAAAGACCGCGATCGGGAATCGGAAAAAGAATTTTTCCGGCCATGCCCATCTGCCGCGCGTTCTGCACGAGGAAGCCTTTCAGCCATTCCGGATCGTCGAGTGCGACGCCCGCCGTCATCAGCTTCGTGCCGGCCTCCACGTCGTGGAAGAGATATTGCGGCATCTCGTAGGGCAGCATCGCGAAGAGATCGGGAATCGG
>NZ_DATKFR010000080.1:0-13235 GCF_035511255.1 Parvibaculum sp. | reverse complement strand
ACGGATCTATCCGCGTGCCGGCCTTGCCTTCGATGACGGCGCGCGCCTCAGCGAGGCTGCCAATAAAGGCGGGACGTCCGGTCGCCTTTGCAAAGCGACATGCGGCCTCGATCTTCGGCCCCATGGACCCCTTGGCGAAAGTACCCGCATCGATCGCGCCGGCGGAGACTTCGCGAAGAAGACGTTGCTCGGGCTTTCCCCAATTCTCATAGACGCCGTCGACATCGGTGAGGATGACGAGGCGGCCGGCATCGAGATCATGCGCGAGAAGCGCCGCGCCCAGATCCTTGTCGATCACCGCTTCGACGCCGTCGAGGGTCTTGTCGTCCTTCTCGACAACGGGAATGCCGCCACCCCCAGTACAGACGACGAGCGTGCCCGCCTCGACCAGAACGCGGATCGCGTCCGCCTCGACGATGCGCTGCGGCGCGGGCGAAGCCACGACGCGACGCCAGGCGGCGCCGTCCTTCGCCATCGTCCAGCCGCGTGGGCCCGCGAGACCGCCCGCCGTTTCCTCGGCATAGACGGGCCCGATGGGCTTAGAGGGACGCGCGAAGGCGGCGTCTTTCGCATCAACCACGGTCTGCGTCATCAAGGCGGCGATGCTGCGGGCGGGAAGCGCGCGGCGCATTTCCTGAGCAATCAGATAGCCGATCATACCCTGCGATTCCGCGCCCAGCGCATCGAGCGGATAGGGCGGCACGGCCTTGTAGGCATCGGCTTCGAGCGCGAGAAGCCCGACCTGCGGCCCGTTGCCATGTACGAGCACCAGCGTGTTCGATGCGGCGACTTCGGCGAGCGCCGCCGCCGCCTCGCGCATATTGATGCGCTGGTTTTCCCAGCTCAGCGTCTCTCCGCGCTTCAGAAGCGCGTTGCCGCCGATCGCCACCACGATGCGCATGGATCAGCGCCCCGCCGGCTGCTGCTGCGTGATGCAATGGATATTGCCGCCGCCGAGCAGGATTTCACGCGCATCGACCCCCTTCACTTTCCGGTCCGGGAAGGCCTTCGCCAGTATTTCCGCCGCCGCGCCGTCGCGCTTCGGATCGAGCAGCGGCATGATGATGGCACCATTGGCGATATAGAAGTTCACATAGGAGGCGGCGAGACGCAGCCCCGGTTCGCGCGGCTGCGAGCCTTCGACGTGATCGACGCCGGCCGCTTCCTCCGCCGTTTCGAAAAGCGGACCGGGCTGATGCAACTTCACGACTTCGAGCGAGCGGCCCTTCGCATCCTTCGCTTTCGAGAGGCGGTCGAAGCAATCCTTGCTGCGCTCATATTGCGGATCAGAGGTGTCGTCGGTCCAGCTCAGCAGCACGAGGCCGGGCCTGGCGAAGCAGGCGATGTTGTCGACATGCCCCGACGTCTCGTCATTATAGACGCCGCGCTCGAGCCAGATCGTGTGGCGGATGCCGAGATAGGATTTGAGCAGCGCCTCGATCTCGTCCTTTTCGAGCGACGGATTGCGGTTGGGATTGAGCAGGCATTCTTCCGTCGTCAGCAACGTGCCTTCGCCATCGACATGGATCGAGCCGCCCTCGAGAACGAGCGGCGCCTTGTAGCGATCGACGCCCTCGATCTCGAGCACCTTCTGCGCGACGAGGTCGTCCTGATCCCATGGGAAGTAGAGCCCGCCCTCGAGCCCGCCCCAGGCGTTGAAGATCCAGTCGACGCCACGCACGCCGCCCTTGCCGTCGAGGACGAAGGTAGGGCCGCTGTCGCGAATCCACGAGTCGTTGTTGGCAATTTCGACCACGCGGATATGCGGCGGCAGCACGCGGCGCGCATTCTGATATTGCGCGGGCGAGACGCCCATGGTGAGCGGCTCGGTCTCGGCGATGGCCGTGGCGACGGCGGCGTAAGCCGCCTGCGCGGGCTTTCCGCCGAGCCGCCAGTTGTCCGGGCGCTCGGGCCAGATCATCCATGTGCCCGTATGAGGGGCCCATTCGGCGGGCATCGCAAAACCGTCCGCCGCCGGCGTCGAGGTCAGAAGCTTACTCATTTTTCACGCCCTTCGCGTTTCACGCCTTCTTGTGCTGGCCCTGAAGGAGAAGGATCACCTCGCCGAGAACGATGGTGAGCACGACACCGCCGACGATCGGCCCCGCCGTCGCCCAATCGATCGGTTCGCCCGGCACCCAGACGAAGAAGATAATGGCCTGGAATGCGAACAGGAAGCAGATCGAGGCCATCGCGACGATTGCGAGACGATTGCCCGGTACGCGATAGGGGCGCGGCGTGGCGGCGTCGGTCCGGCGCAGCTTGAGGAAAGCCGGGAAGACGAGCAGATAGGGCAGCAGGAAGACGATGGAGCTGAAGGCAAAGAGCGACCAGAAGAGATCCTCCGCCGTGCCCGCCATGAGACCATAGAGCACGATGACCACCGTCGAGACGACACCCGTCCAGAGGAAAGCGCCGACGGGCGTCTTGTAGGTCTTGTGCAGTGTCCCGAAGACGGCGGGAAGTTCGCCGTCGACGGCGGCGGCCTGCGCCGTGCGGTTCGCGCCGAGCGTCCAGGTGACCATGTTCGCGAAGAAGGTGTAGAGCGCGCCGAGGCCGACGATCATCGTCACGGTCTTTGCGAGTTCGGAGTCACCGAGGAGTTTGCCGACCGTGTCGAGAACGCCCTCGATGAGCCCGATCTCCGAGACGGGAAGCGCCGCCAGAATGCCGAAGGTGGCGAGCAGGTAGAAGACGACGATGGCGGCGCCCGCCGTGACGATGGCGACGGGCACGTCGCGCGCCGGATTTTCCATTTCCTCGCCCGCGCCGGACATCAGCTCGAAGCCGAGGAAGTTGTAGACGACGACCGGAAGGAAGGCCAAACCGACATCCCAGCTCGGCAGGATGGTCGAGAGATTGATTTCGTTGGCGACGCCATGCGTGAAGGCGGCCCAGATGCCGGCGACACCCATCAGCAGCATGATGCCGGCCTTGACCACCGCGCCGACATTCGGCACCCATTTCGAGGTGGCGAGGCTCGCGATGCCGACGCCGACCGTGATCCATGTCATGACGACGCCGATGGCGATCTTGGCCCAGAGGCTCATCTCGGGCGCGAAGAGCTGCGCGAACATGCCGGCAAAAAGGATGTAGACGGACGGCATCCAGAGCGCGACGTTGACCCAGTAATACCAGACCGTGCGGCCCGCCCATTTGTCGCCATAGGCGCGACGGATCCACTTCTGGATGCCGCCTTCGCCCGGATAGGCGGCGCCGAGCTCGGCGACGATGAGGCCATAAGGCACGAAAAAGAAGACGAAGGTGATGACCCACCAGGAAAGCGACGAGACGCCGACCTTGGCGGACGCCGCCAGCGTATCGATGACGAGGATCGCGCAGACGGTGAAGAGCGTCATGTCGAGCGAATTGAGGACGCGCTTGAAGCCGCCGCCCTGCGTCACGGGAGAATTGATGACAGTCATGAGAATATCTCCTTGCGAGATGCGGGGTTCAGTTGGCGTCGTAGGGAGGTAGCAGCTTCGCGCCGAGGAAGGCCTGGATGCGGCCGGCGTGGAAATCGCAGAGCGCCTGTTGCGGCCTGCGGATATGCGGATAGACGAATTCGATCAGGATCGCCTTTTCGGTGTGAAGGCGGTTTTCCGACTGGTCGTAAATGATCGAGCGCGGATGATCGAGCACCTCGTCGGTCGCCTCGACGCCGCGGCTCGCGGGCAGACAATGCATCATCTTCGCGTGGGCGGGCGCCTTGTTGAACAGATCGAGATTGACCTGGAACTTCGGCATGAAGGCCGCCTTGCGATCCGGGATTTCGGCCTCCTGGCCGACCCACCACCAGAGATCGGTATAGATGAAATCGGCATCCTTGACGGCGGCGACCGGATCGTCGGTGATGGTGAGCGTGCCGCCGGAGGCCGCGCAATTCTTGCGCGCCAGCGCCTGCAGCTCGGCGGAGGCCTGATACTGCTTCGGCGAGGCTTGCGTGAAATGCATGCCGAGTTGTGTGCAGATGAGCATCAACGAGGAACAGACGTTGGTGGTGTCGCCGACGAAAACGACCTTGAGGTCTTCGAGCTTCTTTTCCGGAAGCTTGTGCTCCAGCATCGTGAAGACGTCGCAGACGACCTGCGTCGGGTGGTTGTAATCGGTGAGGCCGTTGATGACCGGCACGGTGGCGTATTTCGCCAGTTCGAGAACCGTCGAGTGCTTCAGCGCCCGCGCCTCGATCGCATTGACCATGCGGCTGATGACCCTGGACGTGTCCTTGGTCGATTCGCGCGCGCCGAGATGGATTTCGCCGGGACGAAGATAAAGCGCATGGCCGCCGAGCCGCGTCATCGCCACCTCGAAGGAGATGCGCGTGCGCGTCGATGGCTCCTCGAAGATCATGCCGAGCGAGGCGCCTTCGAGAAGGCGCGGCAGAGCGCCCTGCTTGTCGGCGGCCTTGGTGATGCGGGTGAGCTCGATCAGATCGAGCAGTTCCGCCCTGGTGAAGTCCTGCGTATCGATGAAGTGGCGCATCTTGAAATCCTGTTACAAAACGACGATGTGCGATCCGGTTGCGAAGAGGGGCGACCACGATCTAGAGTCGCCCCACACCGCTTCGAGCGAAGCGCGCAGAACGTTTTTCCAGTGGGCCTTGAGATGACAAGCTTGACCGTCGCCGCCACGCAGATGGCATGCGGAGGAGACCGCGACGAGAACATCGCGAAGGCGGAACGCCTGGTGACGGAGGCGGCCGAGAAAGGCGCGCGTCTGATCCTGCTGCAGGAGCTTTTCGAGACGCCCTATTTCTGCAAGGACACGCATCCCGATCTGCTGCATCTGGCGCTGCCCGTGAACGAAAATCCCGCGGTCAATCACATGCGCGCGCTGGCGCACCGTTTTGGCGCGGTTCTGCCGGTTTCGATCTACGAGCGGGCCAACAACGCGCTTTACAACACCCTCGTGATGATCGACGCCGACGGCGAGATCCTCGGCATCTACCGCAAGTCGCATATTCCCGATGGGCCCGGCTACAAGGAGAAATACTATTTCTCGCCCGGCGACACCGGCTTCCATGTCTGGCAGACGCATGTCGGCCGCGTCGGCGCCGCCGTTTGCTGGGACCAGTGGTTTCCGGAGACCGCGCGCATCCTCGCGCTGAAGGGCGCCGACGTGATCTGCTACCCGACCGCGATCGGCTCCGAGCCACACGACGCGACGATCCATTCGCGCGACCATTGGCAGCGCACCATGCAGGGCCATGCAGCCGCGAACATGGTGCCGGTCGTCGCGTCGAACCGGATCGGCCATGAAGCGGGCCGCACCTGCGACATCACCTTCTACGGCTCGTCCTTCATCGCCGACAACACCGGCAAGAAGGTCGCCGAAGCGGGCGAAACGGAGGAAGCCGTGTTGACGGCGAGTTTCGATATCGAGGCCAACCGCCGCGCCCGCCTCGAATGGGGCGTCTTCCGCGACCGCCGCGTCGATATCTATGGCGAGCTTCTTACGCTGGACGGCCAATTGAAACACGCCGCGCATAACTGACCGCCCCCGCGGGCGAGGCCGGGTGTTGTGCGTCTCTCTGGCATGGTCGGCGCGGCGCGACATCGTCTGCCCTGCGGCTGAGGAATGAGGATTTCATCCTTGCAGCCGGGCAGCGCAGCGGCATTGATCGACATCAAGAGTAAAGAGGCCGAGCCAAACGGCTGAAATCCGCCATTGGCGCGGCGCTCAATCCAGCCATTGACCGCTGCGGCATTCGACCTCATCTTCCGCCGCATGGACGCCGCCAAAAACCTCTTTTCCTACCGCAAGCACTGGGCCCACCGCTTCGGCGTGGCGCCATATCTCCCCATGTCGCGCGCGGAAATGGACGAACTGGGCTGGGATCAATGCGACGTGATCCTCGTCACCGGCGATGCCTATGTCGATCACCCCAGCTTCGGTATGGCTATTATCGGCCGTCTGCTGGAAGCGCAGGGCTTCCGCGTCGGCATCATCGCCCAGCCGGACTGGCAGAGCGCCGAACCCTTCAAGGTGCTGGGCAAGCCCGCGCTTTATTTCGGCGTGACCGGCGGCAACATGGATTCGATGGTGAACCGCTACACCTCGGACCGCCGCCTCAGACATAACGACAGCTATACGCCGGGCGGCGAAGGCGGCGCGCGGCCAGACCGCTCGACCATCGTCTATGCGCAGCGCTGCCGCGAAGCCTACAAGGACGTGCCGATCGTACTCGGCGGTATCGAGAGCTCGCTGCGCCGTATCGCGCATTACGATTACTGGTCGGACAAGGTGCGCCGTTCGATCCTGATCGACGCCAAGGCCGACATTCTTCTTTACGGCAATGCCGAGCGGGCGGTCGTCGAAGTGACGCACCGGATCGCGAAAGGCGCGAAGCCTGCGGAACTCGACGACGTGCGCGGCGTCGCGGTGACGAAGCCTGCCGTGCCCGAGGGCTGGTTCGAGGCTCATGCCGACGACATCGAGGAAGGCGACGAAGGCGGGCGCATCCGCAACGAGCGCACCGTCGTGCGCCTTCCCTCCTACGAGCAGGTCTCGACCGATCCGGAAACCTATGCGCGCGCCTCGCGCGTGCTTCACCGCGAGAGCAATCCTGGCAATGCCCGCGCGCTGGTCCAGCGCCACGGCAATCAGGAAGTCTGGCTGACGCCGCCGCCCATTCCGCTCGAAACGGCCGAGATGGACGCGGTCTACGACCTGCCCTATGCGCGCGCGCCGCATCCCGCATATGAAGGGAAGAAGATTCCCGCCTGGGAGATGATCCGCTTTTCGGTGACCATCATGCGCGGCTGCTTCGGCGGTTGCTCCTTCTGCTCAATCACCGAGCATGAAGGCCGTATCATTCAGAGCCGCTCGGAAGCCTCGATCATCAAGGAGATCGAGACGGTCCGCGACAAGGTGGAAGGCTTCACCGGCGTCATTTCGGATATCGGCGGGCCGACGGCGAACATGTACCGCATGGCCTGCAAGGACAAGCGCACGGAATCCCTGTGCCGCAAGCCTTCCTGCGTCTATCCCGGCATCTGCCCGAACCTCAACACGAGCCATGAGTCGCTGATCGGCCTTTATCGCAAGGCGCGCGAACTGCCAGGCATCAAGAAGATCATGGTGGCGTCAGGCGTGCGCTACGACCTCGCGGTCGAGAGCCCGACCTATGTCAAGGAACTGGTGACGCATCACGTTGGCGGCTACCTCAAGATCGCGCCGGAGCATACCGAGGAAGGCCCGCTTTCGAAGATGATGAAGCCGGGCATCGGCACCTACGACCGTTTCAAGAAGATGTTCGATGAGGCGGCGAAGAAGGCGGGCAAGGAATATTTCCTGATCCCCTATTTCATCGCTGCGCATCCGGGCACGACGGACGAGGACATGATGAACCTCGCCCTCTGGCTGAAGCGCAACAAATACCGCGCCGATCAGGTGCAGACGTTCCTGCCCTCGCCGATGGCGCTGGCGACCGCGATGTATCATTCGGGCAAGAACCCGTTGAAGGCGGTCCGCCGCGGCGCATCGGAGGAAGTCGACACGATCAAGGGGCTGAAGCAGCGCCGGCTGCACAAGGCTTTCCTGCGCTATCACGACGCCGAAAACTGGCCGCTCCTGCGCGATGCGCTGAAGCGCATGGGCCGCGCCGACCTCATCGGCCCCGGCAAGCACCAGCTGATCCCCGCCTGGCAACCCGCCGGCACCGGCCTCAGTGGCGGCGAAGGCAAGCGCCTCGGCAAGAAGCACAAGATCCAGAAATTCACGACCAAGGGCGTCCCGCCGGTGCGGTGAGGCGAGCGCCTGAAAGCACTCGCCTCGCTTTTCGCTTATTCAGCCGGCACAGCCTGCCTTGCGCCGAGCGTGTAGTCGTCGAGCGCCACGGCTGCCGTCGCCTTGGCGTAGTCGCGCGTATGCGAGCCCCAGTTCTGGGTGATGCGGCCGTCGGCGGTCTTGTACCAGGAGTTGCAGCCCGGATCGGCCCAGGTGGTTTTCGCGAGCGAGGCTTGAAGCTCCCGGTTGAAGCGGTCCTGCGCGGCCTTTGTCACCTCCATCGAAGCGGCGCCGCGCGCTTCCATCTCCTGAAGCGCCTTGACCGCATATTCGACCTGACGCTCGATCATGAAGGTGATCGTGTTGTGGCCGAGATTGGTGTTGGGACCGTAGAGCATGAACATGTTCGGGAAGCCCGAGGTCGTGATGCCGAGATAGGCCTCCGGCGCCTCATGCCAGACATCGTCGAGACGTTTGCCGCCGCGGCCGATCACATCCATCGACCAGTGCCAGCCGGTCGTCTCGAAACCCGTCGCATAGATGATGACGTCGAGATCGTGCATCGCGCCGTCGGCGGTCTTCACGCCGGAAGGCGTGATGCCGTCGATATGCTCGGTGACGAGCGAGACATTGGGCCTCATCAGCGCCGGATAGAAATCGTCGGTGATGAGAATGCGCTTGCAGCCGATCGGGTAATCGGGCGTGAGCTTCTTGCGGAGTTCGGCATCCGGCACCTGCTCTTCGAGGTGATTGAGTGCCACGCGCGTGTAGGCGGCGCGGCCCTCCTTGGTCCAGGCGAAAACCTGCCAGAAGAGATGGTCGGCATTGGCGTAGATTTGCTCGCGACCGAGATGGGCGATTTCGAGCGCCGTCATCGCCAGCGCCTTCTCTTCCTCGGTGATCGCCCGGTCGAGACGCGGGATGACCCAGTTCGGCGTGCGCTGGAAGACGGTGAGATGCCCCGCCTCCTTCGCGACTTCGGGTATGAGCTGCACCGCGCTTGCCGCCGAACCGATGACGCCGACGCGCTTACCCTTGAGGTCGACCTTGTGATCCCACCGCGCCGAATGGAAAGCCGGCCCCTTGAAACTGTCGCGCCCCTTGATCTCCGGAATCATCGGCCGGTTGAGCTGGCCGAGCGCCGGCACGATTGCATCGGCCTCGATCGTCTCGCCGGTTTTGGTGGTGAGACGCCAGACGGATTTCGTCTCGTCCCAGACAGCGGATGTCGTTTCCGTGCCGAGCTTCAGATGCGGCCGCAGGCCGAAACTGTCGGCCATGTATTCCGTATAGGCCTGCACCTCCGGTGCGCGCGGAAAAAGATGGCTCCAGCCGAGGCTCGGCGCGAAGGAGAACTGGTAGAGTGCGACCGGCGTGTCACAGGCGCAGCCCGGATAGGAATTGTCGCGCCAGGTTCCGCCGACCTTCTCCGCCTTCTCCAGGATCGTGACCCTATCGAAGCCGGCTTCCTTGAGCTTGATCGCGGCGCACAATCCGCCCAGACCTGCTCCGATGACCGCCACGGACGGTTTGCTGCTCATGATCTCCTCCCGAGAGATATCCGATATGTCGGCTCGCCCTTGTTGGGCGATTTCCGAAATCCTAGTCCAATCGGCACGGCCTTTTCCATCGCCTCCACGGGAGGGCAGGAATACGCTGCGTCCAATGCCGCCGGCTCGCTTCCAGCCGGCGGAAAGCCCGTCAATCGGCGTAGTTCGCCGCGCGCTTTTCGAGGTTCGACATCACCGCCTCGATCTGGTTCGGACTGCCGATGAGCTTGTCCTGTTCGACCGACTCCATGATGAGCCCCTCGACCGGCTCGACCACCACGGCGGCGTTGAGAAGGCGCTTCGACGCCCGGATCGCGCTCGGGCTCTTGCCGGCGATTTCGCGCGCCGTCGCCAGCGCTTCTTCGAGCGGATTGGCCGTCACGCGCGTCGCAAAGCCATAGCGCCCGGCCTCCTCGCCGGTGAAGATACGGCCGGTATAGGTCAGCTCACGGACGATGTCCTCGCGCACGAGATGCCGCATGATCTGCGTGCCGGCCATGTCGGGCACGAGACCCCATTTGATTTCCATGATCGAGAGCTTCGTGTCCGGCGCGACATAGCGCATGTCGGCGCCGAGCATCAGCTGGAAGCCGCCGCCATAGGCGACGCCGTGGACGGCCGCGATCACCGGTATCGGCAGCTCACGCCAGACCCAGACGGCATGTTGCGGCCGGTTGGCGATGCCGTGCGTGCGCTTTTCGAGGCGACCAATAATGCTTTCGTCTTTTTTATCGTCCGATTTCGGCGCCGCCATCTTGCCGAAATTGCCCATGTCGAGGCCGGCGCAGAAGGCGCGGCCCTCGCCCGAAATGACGACGGCGCGCACGGATTTGTCCTTCGACAGCCGTTCTCCGGTTTCGATCAGCGCCTCGAACATCGCGTCGTCGAGCGCGTTCATCTTGTCGGCGCGCGTCAACCGCACATCCGCCACGCCGCCTTCGATCGTCAATGAAATCCGCTCGCTCATGTCGCCGCTCCTCCGCAAGATCATTTTCTTTGCGCGGGAGCCTAGCGCATTCCGCGTCGTGGACCGAAATGGTTTCAGGCGGAGCCACGCAAAGCCACAGCGACCTTGCGTCAAAACGTGTCAAAAAGCGTCGGACGCAGACAACCGACGATTCCGAAACGCTTAGTGATGGGCATTGTCAGGGGCGCGCGCCTCCCTATATTGGAAGGTGCGCGGCGACAATGCTCGTTGCGCGGTCAATGGAGACTGGATGTTAGAGCTTGTGTGACAAGGCTCTCTGAATCTCAGAGAGCCTCGTGAATTCAAAACCGCCGGGCGCATGCGCGCTCGGGGTGTTTTTTCACGTCTGTCATACGAGACATCCATGAACATCTCACGAAATGAACAACGTGCGCTGCACGTTCTGGCCCTTGGCGGCTGCATTCTGCACGAGCGCAGTGACGGCCCTAAAATCACGTCGGTGACATGCGTCACGCGCGACGGGATGATCCTTGCCGACTGCGACCTGGCTGTCTTCAACCGATTGCGTCGGAAACGACTGATCGAATCCCGGTCAGGCAGCCCGTATCGGATCTCGAAACGCGGCCGTATCTCCGTTCGCGCGCAACTCGACAATCAGGGAGCCTGACATGCTGATCCGCAACGAAACTGCCGGCGATATTCCCGCGATCAGTCGGCTGATCACCGAAGCACTCGCCATGCTTGCGCAATCCAATCGGCGGCTTCGTGGCGGGCCACGACCGACGATGATGAGCACTATGTCTAAGCTATAGCGCTATAAGGCGTTGCTCTTACCCAGATTACACGGCTCGCACAGAGTCTGAAGGTTTTCATCGACCGTTTCCCCGCCGAGGCTCCAAGCCTTGATATGATCGACGTGCAGAGAGAGGCCCGGCCTAAGAGCAGGACTCATCCCGCAAGCACGACAGGAGAAATTGTCGCGCTTCAGTACCCGGAACCGCATCCTCAGCGAAGGGTCCCGACTCGTCCTGTGGCCGCTGGCTGCCTTGGCCGGATTGGGAGGTCGGGCATCTTGAGCGTTCGCGTAAACAACGAACTGCGTGAGTGCATCCATCCAAGTACGGAACCTTCGTCTGTACGCTCCTTGAGAAATCTTGGACGGAGAGTACGCAAGCTCTGCGCGCCGCGGTTGGCGGCCGTAGTGCTCCCAAAGAAGCATGAGATTCTCGAACAGCCGCTCATCTGAGATATTGATCTCATTTGCGATCTGTAAGCCGGCAGCCTCTACTGCCTTATTCCATGATCCAAAACGTCTTGATGCTGTCGTCGGATCGTAGCGGCCGAATTCTGAATATAGCCGTTGAGAGAGGACGCCGGTGCCTGCCAACTCTGCCGCGCGTCGCATGTCGACCAGTAGCTCTTGATCTGCGACAGGCGCACCCTGGACGCGTTCAAGCTTGAACTTAACGTCGTTCATTTGCGCGCTCGCCGCCGAGCAATCTCCGTCCGAAACTTCGAAATTGGCTGCCACCTACCCGTGGCAGGTAGCTGCGCTTCCCAATAAATCCATCCGTTAAGCGACACCCCGGCGAGCGCGCTTGCCGCTGCAGATGGGCTGACGTATCGCGCCCCGTTTACGACCCAGGTTCCGCTCTCGATCACGCCGCTGAAGGTCTTGCCGTTGTACGACATCCGCAGCCGCGTTCCCGCCGGCAATGTCGCTCCCTTTGCGGACCAAGCGCCGACCGCTTCGTCGTTCGATTGCATGCCGATTGTTGCCGCCGATCGCGCCGACTGCGGCGGCAAACCCGCTTCGGCTCTCAGGATGTCATTGTGGGTTTGATTGAAGGAAGCCCGCTTGCTCTCGATCCAACGGTTGACCTCCACGTCGATCTCGATCTGCCGATGCTGCATCCTGACCTCCGCCGTCGCCGCGCTGATGCTGAACTATGAATTGTATTTTAGTGCTAATTACTAAACGGGCTAATGTCAATAGTCTGTGGAGCCGCTTAGATGGCCGCGACGGAGGACGGCAAGGTAAAAGGCTGGATGGCTGTTGGTCGGATGACTCTGAGGAAATTGAGGTTTTTACACTCCCGCCGGACACCCTCTGCTGGCGCTTCCAGTCGAAATCTCAATCATATCAACCCGCCGACCGCCATCCGTCTTGACGCAGGCTTCGGCATTGCATTTTGTGCCTATGAGTGGTACATAGACACAAAGACGGAGCCGCCGGATGATCGTGAGCTTTCGGGACGAGTGGCTGCGCGCGTTCTTTATCGAGGACGAGCGGTCGCGGCACATCCCGTCCGACCTCGAAAGCCGGCTCTTTCGCAAGCTCCAGATGATCGACGACGCGACGACCGATCAGGACCTGCGGGTGCCACCCAGCAATCACTTCGAGAAGCTGCGTGGCACTCTGGCGGGGCTCCACTCAATCCGCGTCAACAGTCAGTGGCGACTGATCTTCCGGTGGGACGGCGGCCGCGGCGAGGCGGAAGGCGTCTATCTCGACGATCACAGCTACAGATGAGGCGAACCATGCTGACGACGAAGCGCAAGCCGGCCACGGTCGGCGAAATCCTGGTTGAGGAGTTCATGCAGCCGATGGGGTTGACCCAGGCCGCGTTGGCGGAGGCGATGGGCGTCCAGCGCAAACACGTCAACGAACTGTGCAACAACCGCAGAAACGTGACGGCGGCGACCGCGCTGATCCTCGCGCGTGTGTTCGGCAATAGCCCCGACTTCTGGCTCAACGTCCAGCGCCGCAGCGATCTATGGGAGGCGATGAACAGTCCCCGCGAGCGTGAGCGGATCGAACGGGCAACCCCGCTCGGAACCGCCGCGTGATCCGACAGCTTCAGCCGTGCCTCTTCGCTTGAAGTGCGGTGGCGGAGAGGGAGGGATTCGAACCCCCGATGGAGTTGCCCCCATGCCGCATTTCGAGTGCGGTGCTTTCAACCACTCAGCCACCTCTCCGCGAGGTATGGGGCCAGGGGCGCGGCGCGCCCGGCTGCCATGTGGAAGCG
>NZ_DATKFR010000079.1:0-2888 GCF_035511255.1 Parvibaculum sp. | reverse complement strand
CGGAAGATGTTGTTGGCGCAGAGATTGTCATGCGCAACCCAACTCAAGGCCAGCGCGTGGTTCCAGCGCGCGAAGGCCTGGAGGATGAGGCCGCTGGTGAAAAGGTCGACGCCCGCGCCGCCGTAATCCGGCGAAACGGTCGTGCCGCAGAAGCCTGTAGTGCCGATCTTCGGGAAGATGTCCGCCGGCCACCATTCCTCGGCATCCATGCGGGGGGCGAGGGGGTAAAGCTCGGCCTTGGCGAAGCGGTCGGCGGTGTCCAGGATTTCCCGCTGCTCCGAGGTCAGCTCGAATTGCAGGCCCGCGCCGGCAAGCCCGGCCCCCATCGATCCTTCCATCTTGTCCTCCCTCGGCACCGGTTCGGCGGTTTTTCCGACGCTAATGAGGGGAATTCATGAAGTCATAGTCCATCTGGACGTGCCGGCCCCGGAGAGCCCTGATCCAATAATCATTCCTGATGAATGCCGTTCATTAAGAGGCCGGAAAGGCCCCTTGGAATGAAGAGCGCGGAGGGAGTGGATGTCGGAACTGGTGGTGAGCGAAGCGCGGGGAGCTTCGCGCTGGATCTTCATCAACCGCCATGAGCGGCGGAACGCGCTGAACCAGGGCGTGGCCGAGGGGCTGATCGCGGCTTTCGACGCGGCGGAAGCCGATCCAGCAACGCGGGCCATCGTGCTGACCGGCGCGGGCGACAAGGCCTTCTGCGCGGGTGGCGACCTGCAGCCCGATGCGAATGGCGCGCCTTTTACCGTCGATCCCTCCGATCCGCGCAATTTCATCATCCGGCTTTTCCGCCGCATGGAGCAATGCACGCTTCCGATCGTCGCGCGGGTCAACGGTCCGGCACTGGCGGGCGGGCTGGGACTTCTCTGCGCCTGCGATCTGGCGGTTGCGTCCTCCTCCGCGCGCTTCGGCACGCCGGAAAGCGGCGTCGGCCTCTTTCCGATGATGATCCTGCCTTATCTGCAACGCGTGCTGACGCCCCGCGCGCTGATGGAGCTTTGCATCACCGGCGAACTCTTCACGGCGGAAGAGGCGCTTGCCATGGGTCTCGTCAATTACATCGCGCCGCCGGAAGAGCTCGACGCCAAAACCGGGTGGCTGCTTGCGCGCATCGTCGACAAGTCGCCGACGGCGGTGCGCCTCGGCAAGATCGGCTTCCATGCGATGCGCGACATGACGCTCGATCAGGCTTTCGACTATGCGCAGCTGATGCTGCCAATGATGGCGCAATCGAAGGACGCCATCGAGGGCTTCGCCGCATTCCGCGAGAAGCGCAAGGCGAACTGGACGGGGAAGTGAGATGAAAGCCGCCTTGCGCATCGGCTGTGGAGCGGGCTTCTGGGGCGACAGCGCCTCGGGCGCGGCGCAGCTCGTCCGCAGCGGCGAGGTCGACGTGCTGATGCTCGATTATCTGGCCGAGATCACCATGTCGATCCTCGCGCGGGCGAAGGAGAAGAAGCCGGACCTCGGCTATGCGACCGATTTCGTCGATCTCGTGATCGGCGATCTGGCCGAGGAGATCGCGGCGCGCAGGATCAAGGTCGTGGCCAATGCGGGCGGCGTCAATCCGACGGCTTGCGCGGAGGCCGTGCGCGCGCTGCTGGCGAAGAAGGGCGTGGCGCTGAAGGTCGCGACCGTGCTTGGCGATGATGTTTCTGGCGAGCTGGACCGTCTGCGCGCGCTTGGGCTCACGGATATGGAAACGGGTGGCGGGCTGCCGGAGAAGGTCGCGAGCGCCAACGCCTATCTCGGTGCTTTTCCGATTGCGGCGGCGCTGGCGAAGGGCGCGGACATCGTCATCACTGGGCGTTGCGTCGACAGCGCGCTGGCGCTCGGACCGCTGATCGCGCATTTCGGCTGGGGCGCTTCCGACTTCGACAGGCTTTCGGCGGGAAGCCTCGCCGGTCATGTCATCGAATGCGGAACGCAGGCGACGGGCGGCATCTTCACCGACTGGGAGAGCGTCGCCGCCGACTGGAGCGACATGGGCTTCCCGATTGCGATTTGCGAGGAAGATGGGAGCTTCGTGCTGAGCAAGCCGAAAGGCACGGGCGGGCTCGTCTCGCCGATGACGGTCGCCGAACAGATCGTCTACGAGGTCCACGATCCGAACCGCTACATCCTGCCCGATGTTGTCTGCGACTGGTCGGGTGTGCGGCTCGAAGCGGTGGGAGAGAACCGGGTGCGCGTCTCGGGCGCGAAGGGCTTCGCACCGACGGCCGACTACAAGGCAAGCCTCACCTATGCGCATGGGTTCCGCTGCATGGCGACCATGATGATCGTCGGGCGCGACGCGGTGGCGAAGGGGGCCCGCGTCGGCGAGGCGATCCTTGCGCGGTCGGAACGGCTGATGGGCGAAAAGGGCTTTGCGCCTTTCCGCGAAACCTCCGTCGAGGTGCTCGGCGGTGAAGCGAATTACGGCATCGGCGCGCGGATGGGCGCGTCGCGCGAAGTGCTGCTCAAGATCGCCGTCGCGCATGACGACAAGCGCGCACTCGAAATCTTCGCGCGAGAAATCTTTCCCTCCGCCACCTCGATGGCGCAAGGGATCACCGGCTTTGCCGGCGGGCGGCCCGGCGTGCAGCCCATCGTTCGACTCGTCTCCTGTCTCGTGCCGAAGTCGATGGTGCGGATCGAGATCGAGGTCGACGGCGCGCGGGAGACCTTCGATATGCCCGCCGTCTCCAATGAAGCCGCGCCGGCTTCGCGCACATCGCATGCGCTGGCCGCACCGCGTTTCGACGGTGCGACGGTCGAGGTGCCGTTGATCCGCCTCGCCCATGGGCGGAGCGGCGACAAGGGCGATACCGCCAATATCGGTGTGCTGGCGCGCCGCGTGGAGTTCCTGCCTTTTATCGCCGCGGCGCTGACGCCCGAAGCGGTCG
>NZ_DATKFR010000078.1:0-3329 GCF_035511255.1 Parvibaculum sp. | reverse complement strand
GCCCGCTCACGCCGGATCGTGACAGACCGCCTCGACATTGTAGCCGTCGGGATCGAGCACGAAGGCGCCATAGTAATTCGGATGGTAATGCGGCCTCACGCCCGGACCGCCATTGTCCCGGCCGCCCGCCGCCATCGCCGCCTTGTAGAAGGCATCGACGGCCGCCCGGCTCTCCGCGCGGAAGCAGAGATGAATCTTGGGCGACACCTTGCCTGCCCCGTCGATCCAGAAGTCAGGCTTGGGCGCAACGCCGAATCCGCCGACGCCGATGCCGCCCGTATGCTCCTTCGGAACCTCCATTAGCAGCGCATAGCCCAGAGGCTTCAGCGCCTTCTCGTAAAAGGCGCGCGATGTCTCATAGTCCGTCACACTGACGCCGACATGATCGAGCATAGTCTCCTCCGACATTTGCTGGAACGACGCTTCAGGAGCAGCATAGGCCCCACGCATCGAACCGGACAATCGGGAGGATTTCATGCCCAGACATCGCTTCGCCGCCGTAGTTGCGGGCTGCCTGATGCTCGCCGCCTGCTTCGTCAGCAAGACACCGCTTTTCGGGCCGGCGGAGGCCGACTACCCCGTACCGGATGGCGCGCGTTTCACCGTCCACAAGCTCGACGACAATGGCGAGCGCACGAACGATGCGCCGCGCCACCTCACTGTTTCGCGCAAGGGTGCTGATTATCTCTATACGCTGGATGGCGAGGAGCCGGTCGCGGGGCTGATGGACGACGTCGGCGACGGCGATTACATCGTCCTCGGCCGCGACATGAGCAAACCCGGCGAGGTTCTCTACAGCCTCTTCCGGAAGAAAGGCGACGGCTGGCTGCGCTATTCGCCCAATTGCAGCGACTTCGCCCGCGCCATCGCAGCCAAGGGCATGAGCCGCGAGACCTTCAACATCGCACCGAGCGGCAACGACTGCGCCTTTTCGAACTATGACGATCTGAAGCGCGCCATGCGCGAACTCGTAAAGGTATCCGCGCCCGACAACGAGTATGTGAAGGAGTGATCCCTCCGAGGCACCGACAAAAAAGGCCGCTCGTCATGAGCGGCCTTTTCAATTCGATGCGGCGGAAGCTTACGCCCGTTCGACCATCATCTGCTTGATCTCGGCAATCGCCTTCGCCGGATTGAGGCCCTTCGGGCAGGTCTTCGCGCAGTTCATGATGGTGTGGCAGCGATAGAGCTTGAACGGGTCCTCGAGGAAGTCGAGGCGCTCGGTCGTGTTCTGGTCGCGGCTGTCGGCGAGCCAGCGATAGGCCTGCAGCAGCGCGGCCGGGCCGAGATAGCGATCGCCGTTCCACCAGTAGGACGGGCACGACGTGGAGCAGCAGGCACAGAGAATGCACTCGTAAAGCCCGTCGAGCTTCTCGCGGTCTTCATGCGTCTGCAGCCACTCCTTCTTCGGCTCCTCGGTCTTGGTCTGCAGCCAGGGCTCGATCGAGGCGTGCTGCGCGTAGAAGGTCGTGAGGTCCGGCACGAGATCCTTCACCACCGGCATGTGCGGCAGCGGATAAATCGCGACGTCGCCCTTGATCTCCGCGATGCCCTTGGTGCAGGCCAGCGTATTGGCGCCGTCGATGTTCATCGCGCAGGAGCCGCAAATGCCTTCGCGGCAGGAGCGGCGGAAGGTCAGCGTCTGGTCGACTTCGTTCTTGATCTTGATGAGCGCGTCGAGAACCATCGGCCCGCATTTGTCGAGATCGACCTCATAGGTGTCGATACGCGGGTTCTGGTTGTCGTCGGGCGACCAGCGATAGATGCGGAACCGCTTCACGCGGGTCGCGCCCTCGGCCTTGAAGGTCTTGCCTTCGGTGGGCCTGGAATTCTTCGGCAGATTGAATTGGACCATGATCGGACCCTTTACGCGCCAACGCGGAGAACGCCAAAACTCGAGGCGTCAGTACACGCGCGCCTTCGGCTTGATATATTCGATGTCGTTCGAGAGCGTGTAGGTGTGGACCGGGCGATAATCGACGGAAGGCTTGCCCGTCTTGGTGTCGACCCAGCACAGCGTGTGCTTCATCCAGTTTTCGTCGTCGCGGTTCGGGAAATCTTCGCGGGCATGGGCGCCGCGGCTTTCCTGACGGCCGACCGCGCCCTCGACGGTGGCGATGGCCTGAACGATCAGATTGTCGAATTCGAGCGTCTCGATGAGATCGGAATTCCAGATCATCGAGCGGTCCGAGACGCGGATTTCCGGACGGCGCGCAAAGACTTCGGCGATCCGCTTCCGGCCCTGCTCCAGCACCTCGCCGGTGCGGAAGACGGCGACGTCTTCCTGCATCGCGCGCTGCATCTGGAGACGCAGTTCCGCCGTCGGCGTCTTGCCCTTGGCGTTGCGGAAATGATCGAGGCGTGCAATCGCTTCGTCGCCGGCGCCCTTCGGCAGCTCGGGCTTCGCCTTGTCCTTCAGGAGTTCCGCGGCACGGATGCCGGCGGCACGGCCGAAGACCACGAGGTCGATCAGCGAATTGGAGCCGAGGCGGTTCGCGCCATGCACGGAGACGCAGGCCGCTTCGCCGATCGCCATCAGGCCCGGCACGACCGTGTCCGGATTGCCGTCGGTCAGCGTCAGCACTTCGCCGTGATAATTGGTCGGGATGCCGCCCATGTTGTAATGGACGGTCGGCAGAACCGGGATCGGCTCCTTGGTCACGTCGACGCCGGCGAAGATGCGCGCCGATTCCGAAATGCCGGGCAGACGCTCGGCAAGGATCTTCGGATCGAGATGGTCGAGATGCAGGAAGATGTGGTCCTTGTGCGGGCCCACGCCGCGGCCTTCGCGGATTTCAATGGTCATGGCGCGGCTGACGACGTCGCGCGACGCGAGATCCTTCGCCGACGGCGCATAGCGTTCCATGAAGCGCTCGCCTTCGGAATTGACGAGATAGCCGCCCTCGCCGCGCGAGCCTTCGGTGATGAGGCAGCCCGAGCCATAGATGCCGGTCGGATGGAACTGCACGAACTCCATGTCCTGGAGCGGCAGCCCTGCGCGCAGCACCATCGCATTGCCGTCGCCGGTGCAGGTATGCGCGGACGTCGCCGAGAAATAGGCGCGGCCGTAACCGCCGGTGGCGAGGATCACGATGCTGGAACGGAAGCGGTGGATTTCGCCCGTCGCCATGTCGAGCGCGACGACGCCGACGCACTTGCCGCCATCCATGATGAGGTCGATGGCGAAGTACTCGATGAAGAATTCCGCCTTGTGGCGCACCGACTGGCCGTAAAGCGTATGCAGCATCGCATGGCCGGTACGGTCGGCGGCGGCGCAGGTGCGCTGCGCGATGCCTTCGCCGAAATTGGTCGTCATGCCGCCGAAGGGG
>NZ_DATKFR010000077.1:0-22690 GCF_035511255.1 Parvibaculum sp. | reverse complement strand
GATCGCCAGCGTGCCGCCGCTCACCGTCGTGCCGCCCGAATAGGTGTTGGTGCCCGAGAGGGTGAAGGTGCCGGTGCCTTCCTTGGTCAGCGCGAGGGTGCCGCCGCCATTTTCGATGACGCCCGAAAACGTCGTCGAACTATCGTCGCCGCCGGTCGTCAATGTCTGGGCGACGCTACCCGCGCCCTGCACCGTGCCGGCGCCGGCGAGCGACCCGATCGTCTGGTCGAAGCCGCCCGTGTTCAGATAGGAGTTGGCTTTGACGGCAACCGCGGAGTTGGCGCTCAACACGTCCGCAGCGCCTTCGGCTTCGAGAGCGACCTTGCCCGTGCCGTCGCCGACGATCGTCGCGCCCGAATAGTCGCTGGCCGCGCCGATCTTGACGACGCCGGTGTCCGAGCCGCTGTTGAGAATGGTGAGCGTGCCACCCACGCCGTCGCCGTCGGAGACGCCGCCCAGAGTGACCGTGTTGCCGCCATTCGTGTCGATAGTGCCGCCTGTCGTGTTGACGGCGAAATCGTTGGTGAAGGTGAGCGTCGCCGCACCGGCCTGGAACGTGCCGCCGTCGAGCGTCACCTTGCCGGTGCCAACCGAACTGTTGTTCGTCGCCTGGAGCGTACCTTCGCTGATCGTGGTCCCGCCCGAATAGGTGTTGGCGCCCGAGAGGGTAAGGGTGCCGCCGCCGGTCTTCACAAGGTCGCCCGCCGTCGCGCCGTCGGCAATCGTGCCCGAGATCGTGTCGGCATTGCCGGTGTCGACGAAGATTGTCGGATCGCCGGCGACCGTCACGTCGTTCGCAAGGTCGATGCCCGTGCCGTCGAGAGTGAGCGTCGTGCCGTTCTCGAAGGCGACATTGCCGCTGCCGAGCGCATTCGCATTGGTGATCGCGAGCGTACCGCCGCTCACCGTCGTGCCGCCCGAATAGGTATTGGTGCCGGAAAGCGTGACCGTCGCGGTGCCGGTCTTCGCGACCGAGCCGGTGCCGGTGATCGTGTTGCCGACGGTCACGTCGTTCGCCGACTGGTCGAAGGTCAGCGTGCCGGTGACATCGACATTGCCGGTGAGGCCCGAGGTCGCGTTGCCGAAGGTGATCTTGTTGTCGCCGCCGGTGAAGGTGATGGCATTCGCGCGCGTCACGCCATCGCCGCCGAGACCGCCGCTGATCGTGCCGCTATTGATGATGGTGAGGTCGGAACCGACGATGCCCGCGCCGCCCGCGCCGTCGACGCCATCAACCGGGGACACAATATATCCGCCTGTACCGGCTGCGCCCAAATTGCCGCCATTGCCGCCGATGATGGTGCCGGAATTGTCGATCGTGGCATCCGCCGCCGATATGCCGGCGCCGCCCGCACCGCCGTCGCCACCATTGCCGCCGCCGGTCACTGTACTCGTGCCGCCATTGCCGCCATTGCCGCCAGCACCGCCGGCAACGGTAGCGGAGTTTGTGAAGATCGCGCCGGTTCCCGTCAGCGCGACGCCGATGCCACCATCGCCGCCATCGCCGCCGTCACCGCCATACGATCGGCTTGTTCCGCCGATACCGCCATTGCCGCCGTCACCGCCGGAGATGGAGCCGCCGGCGCTATTGCTCGAAGGGCCGGCACCCGTGACGACCGCGCCATAGCCGCCGGCGCCGCCGCCGCCACCGCCGCCGCCGGCCGTATTGCCGCCCGCGCCGCCATTGCCACCGTTGCCACCGATATCGCCGCCGATCGAGGTCGTATTGGCAATGCTTCCCGCAATCGTGCCATGCGCGCCGCCATAACCGCCGCCGCCACCGGAGCCACCAACAGGCGTGTCGTAAACAATTATCGCGTCGGCGCCATTGGCCCCGTCGGGCGAGCCTGAGGTGCCGCCGGCAGCATTCGTTCCCGCACTGCCGGCGCCACCCTGACCGCCGGCGCCCCCGCCCGCGGCACCGCCGCCGCCGCCGCCGGCGCCATAGAACGTACCGTCTCCGCCCGCACTTCCCGCGTCTCCGGTCGACCCGGTTCCCCCCGCGCCGCCGGAGCCAGCCGCCATCGATTCACTGGCAGTCCCGCCCGTGCCGCCATCAGCATGTGCAGCCGTCTGTGCGAGCATCAGCGCCGCGATCGCCGTCGTCGAGAGAAGAAGTGGCCGAAGCCCTGCGCCCTGAAAACCCCGTCCCCGCACGCGCGCACGCACGCCCACCCGACGCAACGTCATGACCGCCCCCAAAGAATTTGCCCCGTTTTTCCCGGATTCCTTGTAGCAATCACTCAACTCGGCCGCAATCAGTATTGGCACTCATTGCGTCATTACATGGGATGACTTCGTGCCGCCAAATAGCGGCCGTTTTGGCACAGTTATCAAAGGTTATCACGTAGGCAAAGCATCCCCGCGGGCCGGTCAGCCCCGCAAAAAAATCAGATCGCAGATGACAGATGACGGGGGCTCAGCTGCCGAGCTTGCCCTTGGTCGAGGGAATGCGGTTCGCCGCGCGGGGATCGATCTCGATCGCTTCGCGAAGCGCGCGGGCGAGGCCCTTGAAGCAGGATTCCACGATGTGGTGATTATTCTCGCCGTACATGTTCTCAATGTGCAGCGTGATGCCGGCATTCTGGGCGAAGGCCTGGAACCACTCCTTGAAGAGCTCGGTATCCATCTCGCCGAGCTTGGGCTTCGTGAAATTCACCTTCCAGATCAGGTAGGGGCGCTGCGAAACGTCGATGGAGACGCGTGTGCAGGTTTCGTCCATCGGGATGATGGCCGTTGCATAGCGACGGATGCCCTTGAAGTCACCCAGCGCCTGGCGAACGGCCTCGCCGATGACGATGCCGCTGTCTTCGGTCGTGTGGTGAAAGTCGATGTGCAGGTCGCCGACCGCGCGGACCTTGAGGTCGATCAGCGAATGGCGCGAGAGCTGCTCAAGCATGTGGTCGAGAAAGCCGATGCCGGTATCGACGTCATATTCGCCCGAGCCGTCGAGATCGAGGGAGACGAAGATTTCCGTTTCCTTCGTCTTGCGCTCGATCGTGGCCACGCGGCCTTCGCTCTCGTCCATCATGGCTTTATCGCCCGGTTCCCGCCGAAGCCTCCGGGGCCCGGTGCCCCGCATGGTGCGGCCGCCTTAATTACCAGTCGCGCGGCGGCTGAGCCAGCGCAAAGCCGGCGCTCCGGCCGGGCATTGTGTGATTAAACTTGCAAAACAAAAGCTTAGAAGACGTTAACCAGTCCTCTTAAGTAATGCTCACGTGATACTTCAATAACTATAAGTGGGTTCTTCGCCAAGCTCACCAATTTATTGTAATGACGGGGCAAGAGCTGAAATGGATAGGCGATGAAGGCAGGCAGGGTACAAGCTGTTGACCTCTGCAGACCGTCGCAGCGCCGCGCGAGACTCGGCCGAAAACGGATCGGGCCGTAACGGCGACGGGCTTCGTGCCATCGAGCCGGTTCGCGTCGGCGGCGGGCCGGGCGGGGTCGCTTGACCCGGGGCGCCAAAATCTCCACATCTGGGGCGGCTCCGCGGCTTCCCGGCGGACGGAGCGCCCGGCCCTCTCATCTCGCGGACCTCCTCATGACCGAACCCCATTCCTCGCCCTACGCGCCATGGCACGGCACCACGATCCTGACCGTACGCAAGGGCGGCAAGGTGGTGGTCGCCGGCGACGGACAGGTCTCGATGGGCGACACGATCATGAAGGGCAATGCACGGAAAGTCCGGCCATTGGGCGCCGGCAAGGTGATCGCCGGTTTTGCCGGCGCGACCGCCGACGCCATGACCCTCTTCGAGCGGCTGGAAGGCAAGCTCGAACAATATCCCGGGCAATTGACGCGGGCCTGCGTCGAGCTTGCCAAGGACTGGCGGACCGACCGCTTTCTGCGCCGTCTCGAAGCGCTGATGATCGTCGCCGACGCACAGGCGAGCCTCGTGCTCACCGGCAATGGCGACGTGCTGGAACCCGAAGGCGGCATCGTCGGCATCGGCTCGGGCGGCAATTACGCGCTCGCCGCCGCCAGGGCCCTCGCCGACACCGACCTGACGGCCGAGGAGATCGCACGCAAGGCGCTGAAGATCGCCTCGGAAATCTGCGTCTACACCAACAACAATCTGACTGTCGAAATCCTCGACGCCGTCTGAAGCGCCGCGCCGGAGCATGTTCCCGTATGACCAGTTTTTCCCCGCGTGAAATCGTATCCGAACTCGACCGCTATATCGTCGGTCAGAAGGACGCCAAGCGTGCCGTCGCCATCGCACTCAGGAACCGCTGGCGGCGCCAGCAATTGCCGGAAGATCTGCGCGAGGAAGTGCTGCCGAAGAACATCCTGATGATCGGGCCGACCGGCGTCGGAAAGACCGAAATCTCGCGCCGCCTCGCCAGGCTCGCCGAAGCGCCCTTCATCAAGATCGAGGCGACGAAATTCACCGAGGTGGGCTATGTCGGCCGCGACGTCGAGCAGATCATCCGCGACCTTGTCGAGATCGGCATCGCGATGGTCCGCGAGAAGAAACGCAAGGATGTGCAGGCCAAGGCCCATCTGGCGGCCGAGAACCGCGTTCTCGACGCACTGGTCGGCAAGGGCTCCGGCGAGGCGACGCGGGAGAGCTTTCGCAAAAGGCTTCGGACCGGGGAACTCGACGAGAAGGAGATCGAGGTCGAGGTCGCCGATCAGGGCGGCGGCATGCCGAGCTTCGACATTCCAGGCATGCCGGGGAGCCAGGTCGGCATGATCAATCTCGGCGACATCATGGGGAAAGCCTTCGGCGGGCGGACAAAGACGCGCAAGATGAGCGTCAAGGACTCCTACGAGGTGCTGATCGCGGAGGAATCCGACAAGCTCCTCGATCAGGACCAGCTTACGCAGGAAGCGATCCGCTCCGTCGAGCAGGATGGCATCGTATTTCTGGACGAGGTCGACAAGATCTGTGCCCGCTCCGAACGGCAGGGCGCCGATGTCAGCCGCGAAGGCGTACAGCGCGACCTGTTGCCGCTGATCGAGGGCACCACTGTCTCGACCAAGCACGGGGCGGTGAAGACCGACCACATCCTCTTCATCGCCTCGGGCGCCTTCCATATCGCCAAGCCTTCGGATCTGTTGCCGGAGCTTCAGGGGCGCCTCCCGATCCGCGTCGAGCTGCAGGCTCTGACGCGGGACGATTTCGTTCGCATCCTCACAGAGCCGGAAGCAAGCCTCATCAAGCAATATGTGGCGCTGATGGGAACGGAATCCGTGACGCTCGACTTCACCGAGGACGGTATCGGGGCGATTGCGACCATCGCCGCCGAGGTCAATGCCTCGGTCGAGAATATCGGCGCGCGGCGGCTCCACACGGTGATGGAACGCGTCCTCGACGAGATTTCATTCGGTGCCACCGACCGGGGCGGGCAGACGGTAACGATCGACGCCGCCTATGTGCATGAGCATATCGGCGATCTTTCCAAGAATGCCGACCTGTCGAAGTTCATTCTGTAGTTTCGCGTCGAGCGAATGTCATAAGGACCGGATTATCGCTACTAGCCTGCGGGTGGTTTCACTCTGTAAGTGCCATATTCCGGCTCTTCGCTCGATGCGAAGACGGTGGGGCAGAAATGTCTTCTATGGGCGATTCAATTGGCTTTGGGCGGAGCCCGGCGCGGATTGGGCGGGATCGCCTCGATCAGCCTATCTATTTCGGAGGCGGAGAGAAATGCGATGCGTTCCGAGAGAAGATTGGCGAACTCGGTCGCCTTCGGTGTCAGTCCGGCGGTATCGATGACGATGCGGGGATGGGAAAGACGGGCAAGACGCTCGATTTCTTCGGCCTCGTCCCAGATTACGTTGAAATAGCCGATGATCGCCTGAACGAGGCGCCAGCTCGGCCGGCCGCGCCGACCATGTTCGAGTGCCGAGAGATAGGCTGGCGTCACCCGCAGCGCCGCAGCCATGTCCTTCAGGGCGATGCCGCGGGCGCCTCGCAACTCCCTGAGTTTCTGACCAAAGGGCGTCATTTCCTTTTCCGAAGCCAGAGATAGAAGGCACCCCCGCCGCCATGCCGGGGATGGGCCGGCTGGAAACTTGCCACCTCGGCGCGGAAGGCTGGTTCCTCGAGCCATACCGGTAGGGCCGAACGCAAAATGCCTGAATGTTCAGCGGCTTCGTGGTAGCGCGTGCTGTGCAGGGTATGGCGGCTGAAGGGGCTTTCTCCCTTGCCCGTGATTACCAAAACGCAACGCAGTCCGTCGGCGCGGCAGCCGGCCACGAAACGAAGCAGGCTGACACGGGCTTCCTCGCGACCATGACCATGCAGGTCGAGCCTGGCTTCGGCCTCCACCTGACCACGGGAAAGCCGCTGGCTGGTGCGGCGGTCCAGACCATTGAGGGGAGGAGGCACCGGAGGCTTAGCCGGCTTCATCGTTACGGTAACGGAATGACTTAGAGTGGTTTGTTTCGGTTTCGGAACAAGCAATGGTGCCGGAAGGACATCCGATTCCTCCGGCCAGCTCGGCGCGGAAACGATGCGTCTGCCGGAAAGAGGCTTTGCATCCTTCACCACGGCCCGCCAGAGCTTTTGCTCTTCCTCGCTCAGGACCCGGAGACGACGGCGGCGGACGGGTTTTCCATCGGGATCATCCGCCATGGTACGTCCTCGTCAGGGCGCTCAGCGCGCGGCCAGCGCCGCCGAGGCCAGAGGCTTCGGCAGGATGGCGATCAACTCGCCAGGCTCTTTCATGCGGCCGGCGATCTCGGCCGCTTCGGGACTCGCGCCCCAGAAGACGTCGCCCCGTTGTTCTCCGCGAATGGCGGTACCGGTATCCTGCGCGACCATCAGCCGGCGAAGCGGCTGCAGGCCGGCGTCCGGATCCGGATAGCGACTGTCGAGCCAGAGCAGCGCGCCCAGCGGATGAAAGCTCCTGTCCACAGCCAGACTGCGGCCCGGCGTCAGGCTGACCTGCTCGGCGCCCGGCGGACCGACCTCGGGGCCGACGCCGTCGAGCCGCTTGAAGAAGATGTAGCTGTCGTTCCGGCTTAGTAGCGGTTTGACCTCGTCCGGATGCGCCTCGAGCCAGGCGCGGATCGTCTGCATCGAGACCTCGTCGCGCGGGATGGCGCCGCGTTCGATCAGGAGCTTGCCGATCGAGGTATAGGGCCGGTTGTTCTTGGCCGAGAAGGCGAGGCGTAACAGGCTGCCATTCTCGAGCTGGACGCGGCCGGAGCCCTGCACATGAAGAAAGAAAGCGTCGACCGGATCGGCCAGCCATACCAGCGCCAGACGGTCCGCATCGAGGGTTCCATCGGCCAGCGCGGTTTCAATCTCGGATCGGGTCGGCAACGCGCGGCCGGCGGCGCGGGCGGCGGCATAGGCCGGCGGAAGCGAGAGGATCGGCGTCTGGTACGGCCCGTGACGACCGAGACTGCCCTTCATGACAGGCTCGAAATATCCGGTGAAGAGCGGTCGCTCATCGGCTCCGTCGGCGAACCGGACGGGCGCAAACCAGGTTTCGAAATACCGGCGCGCGGCCCCCTTGCCGGGTCCGACATGGGCGGCTGCCGAACAGGCGGCGTGCCAGTCGCCCGCCGTTCCATAGAGGGCGGCGTCCGTCGCCTTCGGGTCGAGCGGCTCGGTTTTTTCCAGCGCGAGAATGCGCGCGCAGGAACGCCGGAAAGCCGCCAGCGCCGCCGCCTGATCGTCGTCCGCCCAGCCGTCGAGATCGGCGAAGGTCAGGAAACCGGATGCCGTTTGGGCCGGGCCTTCCATCATCTGGCCTTCCGTCATCGAGGCCTCCCCGCTGCCGCAAGCCGAGACGGCCAGCAGGGCGAGGCCGGCCAGCGCCGCAATCCCGTATTTCATGCCCCCTCCGACTTCCCGCGCTGAAAATCCCGTCCGCCGCTTCTTCGGCCCAAGTTCAAAGGCCTGGGCTCAATCGCCAGCGCCGGTTGCGACGAGACGCCAGTTCGGGTCGGCGATCTTGAGATCGCGCTCGAAGGTCCAGACGTCGTTGACCTGGCGCACCGTGACCGGATCGCCCTCGATGACGACGCCGTCTCGGTTCTTGACGCAGGAGGTCAGCTCGCTGGTGAAGGCGACGGTCAGACGGGCGTGCTTGGCTTCGAGCGCAGCCTCCGACAGCACGGCCTTGGTGATGCCGATGAAGTTCTGCTCGACTTCTTCGCCACGGGCCTCGCGGCCGTCGATGACGCTTTCGAAGCTGCGATAGACATGCTCGTCGAGGAGCGGCCGGAGCGCCTGGCGATCGCCCTTGGCGAAGGCCGTGACGATCATTTCATAAGCGATCCGCGCACCGGAGAGAAAGGCTTCGGCGTCGAAGCGGCGATCCGCCAACGCGATCTCGGTCAGGGTCTGGGCGAGCGGCGAACCTTGGGGAGCGATGCCGGCCCAACGGTCCTTCGCGACATAGGGCTCGCGCTGCGGATAGGGGTCGATACCGCTCGCATCGGCCTCGGCAGGCGCGCCGCGTTTCGGCAGGGAAACCACCTTATCGTTGCCGGCGGCGGTCTTCTCCGGCGCGGCATAGGGATCGTAGGGCGGGCGCTCATGGCCGGTGCGCCGGCCAAGCACGCTTCTGAGTTTCAAAAACACACCCACCGCAACCGCGAGCAGGATCAGATTGATAAGGAGCGAACTCTCGCCCATCGAGGGCCACCTTTCACAGATACGATATCTTGTCGGTCCGGACGGTCTTTCCGGCGAATGATGCCCCCCGCACAGGCATCGCAAGCAGGTTTCGCTATAAGGTAGGCCAACCGGCCCGGTTTTACCACCTATGGAGCCGAAAACCGGCGAAGCCCGTTCCATGAATGCGGCCTGTCGCGAACGATCCATCCGATGGAGGTTTCTTGCCAATCCTCGTCCTGCTCGCACTTATCGCCGTACCACTTGTCGAGATCGCGATCTTCGTCGAGGTCGGCGGGCTGATCGGGCCTTTGCCGACCATCGGGCTCGTCGTCGCGGTCGCGCTCGGCGGGACATGGCTGCTGCGCCGGCAGGGCCTCGGCACACTCGCCAAGGCGCAGGCATCGCTCAATCGCGGCGAGATGCCGGTCGCCGAGGTGCTGGACGGCTTCATGCTGATCTTCGCGGCGCTGCTGATGGTGACGCCGGGCCTGCTCACCGACGCCATCGGCCTTCTGCTCCTCGTGCCGGTGCTGCGTCGCCGGCTCGGCGGGATGGTGGCACGCTGGGCGATGGCACACGGGCAGATGCAGGTCTTCGGGATGGACAAGCCGCCCTCGTCGGCCCGGCCGGCAGGCGGACCGCATCGCAACGGGCCGCATGCAAGAGGTGCCGGCCCTATCATCGACGGCGAGGCGGAGGTCATCGATCCGGAGACGCCCCCGGCGGACGGCGGACCGAAGGGCGGCCGCTCGCCCTGGCTCGGCGACGGGCGGAATACCTGAGAAGAGATGCTTCCGGACCGGCTCCGCCTTGTGGCGCGCAACGTTCCGTGTTAGCCAGCGGGCTCCAAATTCCGGTCGCGCAGCGAGGCATCATGTCCGACGAAAATGCTCAGGATCCGCAGATTTCAGAAGAGGCGGCTCCGCAGCTTCGCGTGCTGACGCAGTATATCCGCGACCTCTCCTTCGAGAACCCGAACGCGCCGCGCACGCTCGGGGCCCTCGCGCAGCCGCCGCAGATCGCGGTGCGCGTCGATGTCAACGTGCAGCGCCTCTCCCAGGAAGATTTCGAGATCACGCTCGCCGTCGGCGTCGAGGCGAAAGCGGCGGAAGAAGCGATGTTCCTCGTCGAGCTGCAATATTGCGGGCTTTTCCGCCTTGCCAATATTCCGGCCGAACAGCTCGAGCCGGTCCTGCTCATCGAATGCCCGCGCCAGATCTTCCCCTTCGCGCGGCGCATCATTGCCGACGTGACCCGCGACGGCGGCTTCCCGCCGCTGATGATCGACCCGATCGATTTCGTCGCGCTCTATCAACAGCGCCGCAGCGAAGGCAACGGCCAGCTGAATTGATAGGATTTTCCGTCAGCCGGCGAGCGTAACCCAGAGCGCCTCGGCACCGAGGGTGTCGACGAAGGCCGCATGGGCGGCGCGCTCTTCCTCGCTCAGGCGCGAGGGAAGGGGCGCGGGCCGCAGGCGGCGTTCGCGGACGACAATCGTCGTCGACGCCGCGGCGGCGGCGGTTGCATCGAGCACCAGGCCCGGCTGACGCCCGCCCATCATTTCCAGATAGACCTCGGCGAGCAGTTCCGCGTCGAGCAGCGCGCCGTGCTTCACGCGGCCGGAATTGTCGATGTTGAAACGCCGGCAGAGCGCGTCGAGGCTGTTCTGCGCGCCGGGGAAACGCTTCCTCGCAATGCCGAGCGTGTCGATGGCGCGCTCGAAGACGAGCGGCGCGCGGCCCGCGCGCTTCAACTCGGCATTGAGGAAAGTCATGTCGAAAGAGGCATTGTGGATGACGAGTTGATCGTCGCCGATGAAGGCGAGGAACTCATCGACGATCTCGGCGAATTTCGGCTTGTCGCTCAGAAACTCCGCCGACAGGCCATGAACACGGAAGGCGCCTTCCGGCATGTCGCGCTCGGGATCGATGTAGCGGTGGAAGAAATTCCCGGTCGGCACATGATTGAAGACTTCGAGGCAGCCGAGTTCGACCAGCCTGTGGCCCTCGTCGGGCGAAAGGCCGGTGGTTTCGGTGTCGAGAACGATCTGGCGCATGGAAATTGTCTAGCAGAAATGGGCGAGCCGGGGAATCCCTCGTCCTAGAGGCCGGGCAGCCGTTCCTTCAGCACCTTGCCCTCGCGGGTTTTCAGCGCCTCGACGATTTTCTCGACCACGGCAAAAGCGTGATCGAGGCCCTTGTCGGTCTCGACGATGAAGTCGGCGCGGCGGCGCTTCTCGTCGTCGTGAACCTGCTTGGCGTGGATCGCCGCGAATTTCGCCGCGTCCATGCCGGGGCGCGCGAGAACGCGTTGCTCCTGAATGTGATAGGGCGCGCTCACCACGACGACGACATCGACGCGGGTCTCGCCACCGGTTTCATAGAGCAACGGAATGTCGAGTACGACCATATGATGGCCTTCCGCGGCGGCCTTTTTCAGAAACGCGATCTGCGCCTGGCCGACGAGCGGATGGACGATCGCCTCGAGCTTCTTCATCTCGTGCGGCAGGCCGAGGACGCAGCGCGACAACTCGGCGCGGTCGACGGCATTATCGATAATGCAGGACGGAAAGGCCTTGCGCAGCGGTTCGACCGCCGCGCCGCCTTTGGCATAGAGCGCGTGAACGGCAGCGTCCGCGTCATAGACAGGCACGCCGAGCTGCGCGAACATTTTCGCGGTCTCGGATTTTCCCATGCCGATCGAGCCGGTGAGACCGATAAGCAGCATGTCCTCTCCCTCCGATCCGCCTGTCAGTTTTCGACGATGCCCATATCGGCCAGGACCAGTGCGCGCAGTTCGGCCGTCACCTGCGGACGTATGCCGAACCAGGCCTCGAAGCCCGGTACCGCCTGATGAAGCAGCATGCCGAGACCGTCGACAGTTGCAAGCCCGCGCGCGCGCGCGCGGCGCAACAACGACGTTTCGAGCGGTGTATAGACGATATCGGTGACGAGCGCCGTCGATGGCAGCGCTTCGAGCGGCAACTCGACCTCGCCCGCGCCTTTCATCCCGAGGGTCGTCGTGTTGACGAGAAGGTTCGCGCCGCTGAGCGCGGTGTGCGCCTCCTGCCAATCGACGATACGTGCATGGCGGAGCCTGAGATCGGCGGCGAGGGCCTCGGCGCGGGCGTGAGTCCGGTTGACGATGCGCAGCTCTGGAACGCCTTCGCTTTCGAGCGCGGCGGCGATGGCGCGTGCCGCGCCGCCGGCGCCAATCAGGACCGCGGGACCGCGCGACGACCGCCATGACGGCGCGCGCTCGCGCAGATTGGCGATGAAACCGTAGCCATCGGTGTTGCGGCCTTCCAACCCGCGCGGCGTCGTCACTACGGTATTGACCGCCTTGAGGCGGGCCGCCACATCATCGTGGAATTGCAAAGCCGCGAAAGCCGTTTCCTTGTGCGGGACGGTGATGTTGGCGCCGATGAAACCCCAGGTCGAAAGATCGCGCAGCGTCGCGACGAAATCCTCCGGCGGGACGGCGAGGCGTTCATAGACGGCGTTCTCGACACCGTATTTCCTGATCCAGAAATTGTGGATCAGGGGCGAGCGCGAATGGGTGATCGGCCAGCCGATGACACAGACCTTGCGGATCATGCGAGCGCCACTCCCTGGCGGCGAAGCTCGGCGAGCAGCGGCAGAAGCGGCAGGCCGAGGATGGTGAAATAATCGCCTTCGATCTTCTCGAAAAGCTGGATGCCGGGCCCTTCAAGCTGGTAGCAGCCGACGCTCGTCTTCACCTTCTCGCCCAGCCTGGCGAGATAGGTGTCGAGGAAGCCGTCCGAGAAATCGCGCATGGTGAGCCGCGCCCGATCGGAAAAGGACCAGAGCACCATGCCTGCTCTCGCCAGCACGACACCGCTGTGGAGAATATGGGTACGTCCGCGGAATTTGAGAAGATTGGCCCGCGCCTCGTCCATGTCGCGCGGCTTGTCGAAGCGCATATCTTCGCAGGAGAGAATTTGGTCGGCGCCGATGACGAAAGCATCGTGTTCTCCATGGCTCACGGCAGCGGCTTTCGCCATAGCAAGTTCGAGTGCCAGCGCATCGGTGCCGGCCTCATCGACGGGGCCACGAAAGAGACGCTTTACGGCGTCCTCATCGACGCCGGAATCGCGTACCGAGAAATCGAGGCCGGCCCCAGCGAGCAGCGTCGCGCGCACCTTGCTGCCGGATGCGAGGATGAGTTTGGACATGACGCGTCTCAACCGACTTCTTTCTGCCGCTCATTGTAGAGGTTTAGAACGGCCGCCGCCGTTTCTTCTATCGAGCGCCGGGTGACGTCGATGACGGGCCAGCCATGGCGCGCGCAGAGACGGCGAGCGAAAGCGACCTCCTCGGCGACAGCGTCGCGGTCGACATAGCTCGTGTCGGTGTCTTCGCGGAGCGACAGAAGCCGGTTCTTGCGGATCTGGATCAAACGATCCGGGCTCGTCGTCAGGCCGACGATCAGGGGATGGCTCGCGGTTTCGAGATCGGGCGGCAGCGCGACGCTCGGCACGACCGGTATGTTCGCCGCCTTGATGCCACGATTGGCGAGATAGATGCAGGTCGGCGTCTTCGATGTGCGGCTGACGCCGACCAAGATGATGTCGGCCAGGTTGAGATCGCCAGCGGATTGTCCGTCGTCATGCGCCATCGTGTAGTTGAGCGCCTCGATGCGGCCGAAATATTCGGCGTTCATCGTGTGCTGCAAACCCGGCTTGTGGGACGATTCGCGGCCCAGATAGGTGCCAAGCGCGACCATGACCGGATCGAGAACCGAGATGCAGGGCGTCTGCAACTCGGCGCAGCGTGCTTCAAGACGCTGGCGCAACTCGTCGTTCACCATCGTGAACATGACGATGCCGGGCGCGGCCTCGATCTCGGCGAGCACGCGCTCGAGCTGTTTCGGGCCCCGCACCAGCGCATAGACGTGCTCGATCGGATGGGCGTCTTCATATTGGGCGCAGGCCGCGCGTGCGACCGCGTTCAGCGTCTCGCCGGTCGCGTCGGAAACCAGATGAAGATGAAAGACACGCCGCGAGGCCATGGAATCCGCCGGTTGTTGCACGGGCGAAAAGCTACCCGGCCGCGGTCAAGTTATCGGGGTGCCTCTTGCGGTGCCAGAGTTTTTGCGGCAAGAGGGTTTGCAACGAATATGCGGTCGAGCCTGTGGATAGCTGTGTTTAACGGGCGTAACTCAGCGCTTCGCGGCAGGGGCTGAAAATTCCACCCCGCTTCGGCCGATCGCTCCCCGATGTCATGCGCCGCTGGATGAAAAGTCCCTGCCGAGCGCGCATCATGGGGATGAATGAAGAAGGGCCGGACGCGACTTTCTGTCCCCGTTGTTCACAAGGCGCGATGGTTTACGATCCACAAGCCAACTCGCTGCGTAAGATGGATAGTCGCAGCGATCTGAAAATCCGCGCACAGATGCGGACGGAATAATGGGGATGGAAAGTGAGCGCCGGAGAGAATGCGGTCTTGTGGATAGCTCGCATGACAAGTCGCCGGAGCTTTTGATCCCCGACATCCACAGCTATCCTTCACTACCCCAACCTAGACTCTAAGCTTTATTGAAGAGAGCGATCCCTGTGAGTCACGAGACCGGAGCCGAGACCAAGCGCCTGATTCGTGCGCTCAAGGGTATGTCTGTCGACCAGACGCCGATCTGGTTGATGCGCCAAGCCGGACGCTATCTTCCCGAGTACAAAAAAACGCGGGCCGAGGCCGGAAGTTTCCTCGACCTTTGCTACAATCCGGACCTTGCGGAAGAAGTGACGTTGCAGCCGATCAGGCGTTACGGCTTCGACGCGGCGATCCTCTTTTCGGACATTCTCGTCATTCCCGACGCACTTGGTCAGACGGTTTCCTTCCGGGAAGGCGAGGGCCCGGTGCTCGATCCGATCACGCGGCTCGAACAGTTGGACGAGCTCGACACAGGTAGCGTCCTGGAAAGGCTTCAGCCGGTCTATGAGACGGTGCGGCGGCTCAAGGCCAGCCTCCCCGCTGAAACCGCCTTGATCGGCTTTGCAGGGGCTCCCTGGACCGTGGCGACCTATATGGTAGGCGGGCGAACCTCCTCCGATCAGGCGGCAGCGAAACTCTGGGCTTACCGTGCACCGGAAGCCTTTCAGAAACTGATCGATATTCTGACCGAGGCGACGATCCTGCACCTGACGGCACAGGTCGAAGCAGGTGCCGAAATCGTGCAGATCTTCGATACCTGGGCGGGCTCGCTGCCCGAGGCCCAGTTCCGGACCTATTCGATCGCGCCGACAAAGAAAATAATCCATGGCCTTCGCGCGAAGTTTCCAGGTCTGCCGGTGATCGGTTTTCCGCGTGGCGCCGGCGCCCTTGCCATCGACTATGTCAGGTCGACGGAAATTTCAGGCGTCAGTCTCGACACGGGCATGTCGCCGGCTTGGGCCCGCGACAACCTCCAGACGCTTGCCTGTTTGCAGGGCAATCTCGATCCGCTGTTGCTGGTCGCGGGAGGTGCAGAGATGCGGGAGGCTGCGACGCGTATCCTGAAGGCGCTGTCTCACGGTCCCTTCATCTTCAATCTCGGCCATGGCATCGTCCCGCAGACGCCGCCCGATCACGTCGCGGAGCTGGTCGAATTCATACGGGCCGCAAAATGATGAGCGGCAAGAAGAAGAAGCTCGCCGTCGTGCTTTTCAATCTCGGCGGACCGGACAGACCGGATGCGGTCGAGCCTTTCCTGTTCAATCTCTTCAGCGACCCGGCGATCATCCGGGTACCGCAGCCTCTTCGGTGGCTGATCGCAAAGATCGTTTCACGTCGTCGTGCGCCATTAGCGAAAGAGATCTATGCGCAGATCGGTGGGGGCTCGCCGATCGTGCCCCTGACCGAAGCCCAGGGACGGGCATTGGAGATGGCGCTGTCCGATCAAGCTGACGAGGTGAAATGTTTCCTCGCCATGCGCTACTGGCGCCCTTTCGCGGATGAGGCGGCACAGGCGGTGAAGGCATGGGGGGCGGATGAAGTCGTCCTTTTGCCACTTTATCCCCAATATTCGACAACGACGACGAAATCCTCCCTCAAGGATTGGGACAGGGCGGCGAAGGTCGCCGGGCTTTCGCTGCCGATCCGAACCATCTGCTGCTACCCGGTCGAGGAGGGGTTCATCGCTGCGCATGCGGGTCTGCTTGGGGAGGCGCTGACGAAGTTCGCCCCGGGCGAATCCGTGCGTGTGCTTTTCTCCGCGCATGGCCTGCCGAAAAAGATCGTCGAGGGTGGCGATCCTTATCAAGCCCAGGTCGAGGCGACTTGCGCCGCGGTGGTTGCCAAACTTGGGGTCGCCAAGCTCGGGCTGACGGGTCTCGACTGGATCACCTGCTATCAGAGCCGGGTCGGGCCGCTCGAATGGATCGGGCCGGCGACGGACAAGGAGATCGAGCGCGCGGGGCGTGAGGGCAAAAGCCTCGTCGTCGTCCCGATCGCCTTCGTCTCGGAGCATTCCGAAACGCTGGTCGAACTTGACATGGAATATGGAAAGTTGGCCGCCGAGGCGGGCGTGCCGCGCTATGTCCGCGTGCCGGCGCTCGGGACCGAGCCCCGTTTCATCGCAGGCCTGGCAAATCTGGTGCGTGCGGTCCGCGAGACGGGCGGGGTGCTTTGCCCCGAGGAAGCGGCCGGGCGGCCCTGCGGCGAGGAGGCGAGATGAGCGAAACCCTGGCGGCGGCCTATCCCTGGCTCAAGGCGCTCCACGTCATTTCGGTGATCTTCTGGATGGCTGGCATGGCCTATCTGCCGCGGCTCTTCGTCTATCACGCGGAGGCGGCGGCCGGCTCCGACAAGTCGGAAACTTTCAAGGTGATGGAACGTCGGTTGCTGAGGGGGATCATCAACCCGGCCATGGGGGCGACGTTCCTCTTTGGAGGGTTGATGCTCTGGGCCAATCCGGCGCTGCTCGCGGAACCCTGGATGCACGCAAAGCTCACGCTCGTTCTGGTCATGGCCGGGCTGCACGGGTTTTTCTCGAGGTGGCGGCGGGATTTCGAGGCCGACCGGAACCACAGACCGGCACGCTTCTACCGGATCGTCAACGAGGCGCCGCCGGTCCTCGTCGTCTTCATCGTCATTCTGGTGATTGTCCGGCCTTTCTAGACGAGGCGGTTTAGGCGGCCAGGGGCCACCACACAAAACCATTTGAAATTCGGGGCTTCCGGGCTTATATGAGTTTTAACGCCGGAGTTCTTCCGGCAGTCTTCCTGACGTCGAATGCGCTACCCGTGAGAGCCTGACACAAGGGCCGAAAGACGACGGAGCGGTACGACGAAACCGGACGCGCCGAGAGCGCGTTGTGGCAGGGAAGGCTAAGGGCCTCCCCAAACTTCTAAAGTTTCCCGGCTTCCAAACTCCACGTTCCCTCATTTATCCCCTTCCCCCGCGTTCAGCAGATACTCGACCGGATATCGCGACCGGGTTCTCCCAAGAAAGCATCCATACCCAATGCCGCAGATCAAACTGCAGGACCTCAAGGCCAAAGGGCCGACCGAACTCCTGAAACTCGCCGAAGAGCTCGAGGTCGAGAACGCCTCGACGCTCCGGACGCAGGACATGATGTTCGCGATCCTGAAGCAATATGCCGAACAGGGCATCGACATCATCGGCGAAGGCGTCGTCGAAGTGCTGCCCGACGGCTTCGGTTTCCTGCGTTCGCCGGAAGCCAATTACCTGCCGGGTCCCGACGACATCTATGTCTCGCCCTCGCAGATCCGGCGCTTCTCGCTCAGGACCGGCGATACGGTCGAAGGCGAAATCCGCAGCCCCAAGGACGGCGAGCGCTATTTCGCGCTTCTCAAGGTCTCGACCGTCAATTTCGAAAGCCCGGACAAGGCGCGCCACAAGGTTCACTTCGACAATCTGACGCCGCTCTATCCCGACGAAAAGCTCGAGATGGAAGTCGACGATCCGACGCTGAAGGATCGTTCCTCGCGCGTCATCGACATCGTCGCGCCGCTCGGCAAGGGCCAGCGCGGGCTGATCGTTGCGCCGCCGCGGACCGGCAAGACGGTGCTCCTTCAGAACATCGCCCATTCGATCACGACCAATCATCCCGAATGCTATCTGATCGTGCTGCTGATCGACGAGCGGCCGGAAGAAGTCACCGACATGCAGCGCTCGGTGAAGGGCGAGGTCATTTCCTCGACCTTCGACGAACCGGCGCAACGCCACGTTCAGGTGGCCGAAATGGTGATCGAGAAGGCCAAGCGCCTTGTCGAACATGGCCGCGACGTCGTCATCCTGCTCGACTCGATCACGCGTCTCGGCCGCGCCTACAACACCGTCGTTCCTTCCTCGGGCAAGGTGCTGACGGGCGGTGTCGATGCCAATGCGTTGCAGCGGCCCAAGCGCTTCTTCGGCGCGGCGCGCAACATCGAGGAGGGGGGCTCGCTCACCATCATCGCGACCGCGCTCATCGACACCGGCTCGCGCATGGACGAAGTCATCTTCGAAGAGTTCAAGGGCACCGGTAACTCGGAAATCATTCTCGACCGCAAGATCGCCGACAAGCGCGTCTTTCCGGCCATCGACATCATCAAGTCGGGCACCCGCAAGGAAGAGCTGCTGGTCGAGAAGGGCACGCTGTCGAAGATGTATGTGCTCAGGCGCATCCTCAATCCGATGGGCACGGTCGACGCGATCGAGTTCCTGCTCGACAAGCTCAAGCAGACCAAGAACAACAGCGAATTCTTCGACTCGATGAATACCTGATCCGTCGGCGCTACAACGGATTCGGGCGCCGCATCACGAAATGCGGCGCCCGTTATTTTTTCAGCCTGCTATTTTCCCTGACGTTCACGGTCGCCCGGCCGCTCGCACATTGTCGGCCGGCATCTTCTGTGACTATGATTGAAACGGGACGCCCGCTTTGATCCAGGATGGATGCGGGCCGGAAATGGGCGGGTGGACGGCATGACCAACGGCAGCGCCGGTGAAGAGCGACGTGTATGGGCGCATCCGCTGCTGCAGTGGTCGAACATCGAAAGAGTGAAGGCGCGTTTGCCCGAGAGTGCGCCGGCGGCGCCTCAGGGCGCGGGCGAGATCCGATTTTCGAATGTCGGCCGCGAATTCTACGCCTGGTGGCTGGCCGCCCGTGGCGACCGTCCCATGCCTTCGGCCGAAGATGTCGATCCGCGCGCGCTGGTCGAGCTTCTTCCCTATCTGCGTTATCTGAGCTGGGAGGATGAGGAGCGCCTCGTCTTCCGCATCTATGGCAGCGCGCTGGTGGAAGCCGGCGGCATCGACCTCACCGGCTATGACGTCTTCAATCCCTTCGATCCCGCCGAGCGGGCGACGGATCAGGCGAGGATGCGCCTCCTGCACGCACGGCCCTGCGGCTTGGTGATGATCCGCGACATCCCCGACCGGGCGGGCCGGATCTATCCTTGCGAATTCCTGACGCTGCCGATCGCACCGGGCGATGACGGAAAAAACCGCATCATCGGGACTATCGTTCCGGCGATGAAAATCGCCGAATGGAATGTCGACGTCGTTTTCGACCGGACGCTGACGCTACGCCAGTCGGCCTTCCTCGACATCGGCTTCGGCGTGCCGGAAGACTAGGGCAGCAGCACAGTCGCGCCCGTCGTTTTCCTTGCTTCGAGGTCGCGATGCGCTTGCGCGGCGTCGGCGAGTTTGTAGCGCTGGCCGATCTCGATCCTGACCGCGCCTTTCGCAACGACGTCGAAAACCTCGGCGCCGATTTCGGCATAGTCTTTCGGCGAGGCGGCATAGGTCGCGAGCGTCGGCCGGGTGACATAGAGCGACCCCTTCTGCGCGAGGATGCCGAGATCGACGCCGGTGACGGGCCCCGACGCATTGCCGAAGGAAACGAGAAGTCCGCGGGGCGCGAGGCAGTCGAGCGAGGTGAGGAACGTATCCTTGCCGACGCCGTCATAGACGACGGGGACTTTCTTCCCGCCGGTGATTTCCTTCACGCGCTCGACGACATTCTCGGTCCGGTAATTGATGACGTGGTCGCAGCCATGGGCCTTGGCGATCGCGACCTTGTCGTCCGAGCCCACCGTGCCGATGACGGTGCAGCCCAGATGTTTCGCCCATTGCGTCGCGATGAGACCGACGCCGCCGGCCGCCGCATGCCAGAGGATGGTCTGGCCTTTCTCGACGCGGAAGGTCCGCCGCAACAGATATTCGGCGGTGGCACCTTTCAGCAGAAGAGAGGCGGCCGCTTCGTCGCTGACGCCGTCCGGAAGGGGAAGCGCGCGCGCCGCCGGAACATTGGTCAGCTCGGCATAGGCGCCGCCGCTATTATAGGCGACGCGCTGGCCCGGTTTTACGTTGGTCACGCCATCGCCCACCGCGTCGACGACACCGGCGGCTTCGCTGCCGAGCGTGAAGGGGAGTTTCACCGGATAGAGGCCGGAGCGGAAATAGGTCTCGATGAAGTTGAGGCCGATCGCCTTGTTGCGGACGCGGATCTCGCCGGCGCCCGGATCGGGAAGATCGATCTCCTCGAATTGCAGAACCTCGGGACCGCCGGTCTTGTGGATGCGAATGGCTCTGGTCTTCATGTCGATAACTCCTTCAGCGCCGGGCAAGCGCGAGACTGAGCCCTGCGGCCGCGAGAACGGCGCCGGTCGTCCTGTTGCGGATTTTCTGCGCGCGCGGGCTCTTGAGATACGGGGCGAGCCGACCTGCGGCCACCGCATAGGTGCCGTCGGACAGCGCGCTCAACAGGATGAAGCTGACCGCAAGCAGGATCAGTTGCGGCATCGCCGGCCGCTCCGGCGAAATGAATTGCGGGAAAAAGGCCGCATAGAAAGCCAGCGTCTTCGGATTGGTCAGCGAGATCAGAAGCCCACGGCGATAAAGGACGGAGGGACGCAGGCGCGGTGAGGAGACGCCGATGCCGTCATCCGTTTCGACCGGTGCGCGCCAGGCGGAAAATCCGAGCCAGACGAGATAGGCCGCGCCGACGAGCTTCAGCACCTCGGCCCAGGTGCCGAGCGCGGCGAGAAGCGAGGCGAGGCCCGCCGTGACCAGCATCATGTGAATGCAGAGGGCACTGGTCGATCCGGCGAGCCCGATCAGCGCATCGCGCGGCCCCTGACGGATGCCCGTCGTGACGAGATAGGTGACGACCGGGCCGGGAACGATGCAGACCAGAAGCGTCGCCGCCACGAAAGCGAGATAGAGGTTGAGTGTCATGTCTGCCTCGGGTCGTCATTGCGAGGAGCCCTCGGGACGCGCCTTCGGCGCGCCCAAGGACAGGCTCCACGACGAAGCAATCCAGCTCTTTGCTTTTCCGGCTCTGGATTGCTTCGCTGCGCTCGCAATGACGGAGTGGATGTGTCTCAGCCGAGATTCTTCTTGAAGAAGGCCAGCGTCCGGGCATTCGCCTCGTCGGCCGCCTGCTTGTCATAATGCGCGCCGCCGACGCGGGCGAAGGCGTGGTTCTGTTCGGCATATTGATGGATTGTGACGAGCGGGTTGTCGCGGAGATCGTCGATGATCTCCTGCTGCGCGCCCGCATTGACGAATTCGTCCTTGCCGGCGATGTGGAGCATCAGCGGCTTCTTCAGATATTCGGCGTCGGCGAGGCGTGTCTGGATGTTGACGCCGTAATAGCCGACCGAGGCGTCGCTGTCGGTCTTGCAGGCGGTGAGATAGGCGAGCTGGCCGCCGAGGCAGTAGCCGACCGCGCCGACCTTGCCGGTCGTCATCGGGCGCAGCGTCCTGATGGTCGCCGCGATATCGGCGACGCCGTGATCCACATTGAAGGCGCCGAAAAGGTCGAAGGCCCTCTTCCATTCGGCGTCGGTCTTGTCGGTGATGTCGATGCCGGGCTCGATGCGCCAGAAGAGATCGGGGCAGAGCGCGACATAGCCTTCGCCGGCGAGCCAGTCGGTCAGGTCGCGCATGACCTTGTTGACGCCGAAGATTTCCTGAATGACGACGATGCCGGGACCGGTGCCCGATTTGGGCTTTGCCAGATAGCCGGAAAAATCGCCGTCTTGTCCCTTGATGGTGATGGTTTCGCCGCTCATGGCTCTGGCCTCCTCGTCACGGATGAAATGGGTGGACGGGACTTTAGCCGGGGCGCGGAGGGCAGGCGAGACTTAACGGCGTTCTTGAAATGAAGAAGGGGCGCAGAAACCCGCGCCCCTTGCGATGATTTACCGGTTGCGGGCTTACCAGCGGGCGTCGAGCGCCTCGCGGGAAACCGCGATCTTCTTCGCCGCGACGGCGGCCGGCAGCGTCTCGCTGCGACGACGCTCAAGCTGACGAGTGGACGGGCGGGCGGGCGCCTTCGCCGCGAGCGACCCTGCGGCGACGCTGATCGCGTCGACATAGGAGCGGGCAAAAAGGCTGGAGATGTTCATTTTATTCACCAATGTGTTCGTGTTGCAGGGAAGATGGTGCTTTTGAGAGGGCTAATCAAACGATGACTTTTCACAGCAGATGTGAGAATATCTAACACTATGAGCCACCGCCGACTGCCACCGCTGAACGCGCTCCGGGCCTTCGAGGCCGCCGCCCGGCATGGCAGCTTCTCGCGCGCCGCCGATGAACTCCATGTCACCCATGCGGCGGTCAGCCATCAGGTGCGGGCCCTGGAAGAAGAGGCGGGTGTCGCGCTCTTCCACCGCACGGGCCGCGCCGTCGAGCTGACCGATGCGGGGCGGGCGCTGTTGCCGGTCCTGTCCCAGGCTTTCGATCAGATCGCCGATGGTTGGGCGCAGGCACTTGGCCAGGAAGGCGGGCCGCTCACCGTTTCGGTCGAGCCGAGTTTCGCGGCACGCTGGCTGGTGCTCCGGCTCGGCCGCTTCTACCGCGCCCATCCCGAGATCGAGCTTCGTCTTCTTCCCTCCGCCGAGGTCACCGATTTCGAGCGCCAGAATGTCGATCTTGGCATTCGCTACGGGCTGGGCGGCTGGAGCGACGTGATCGCCGAGAAGCTGTTCGAGGCGACCGTCTATCCGGTCTGCAGCCCGCTTCTCATCGATCCGAAAAAGCCGATCCGCAAACCGGAAGACCTTCGCCATTATCCTCTGCTGCATGAAGAGACGATGGGGCACTGGCTGCAATGGCTCGAAGCGGCCGGCGTCAAGAATCCGAAATGGGCGGCGCG
>NZ_DATKFR010000076.1:0-2238 GCF_035511255.1 Parvibaculum sp. | reverse complement strand
CCGCCCGCCGTCACATAGTCGAGCACGGTCGCCGCGCCGCCGAAGTCCGGGAGCTGCGCGAGATAGGAAACACGGGTGCCCGGCTGAAGAAAGACCTCGCCGCCGTCCGGTTCGACGAGGCCGGCCGCGACCTTGAGAAGCGTCGATTTGCCGGCGCCGTTGCGGCCGACCAGGCAAAGCCGGTCGCCGGGCCCCACGGCAAAACCGGCGCCGTCGATCAGCACCTGATCGGCGAAAGCGATGCGGATGTCGCGAAGGGCGAGGAGGGGCGGGGCCAATTGTACCGTCCGGTGGTTTGCGGGGCACCGGCTATATGGCGCATCGGGACGGGCGAGGCAATGGGCGGCTTCCCGGCGGGCCTTCAGGTATCAACGCGCCCCACCCGAAAAATCCGAGAGGATTTTTCGACCTCCCCTCGCAGGGGGAGGTAAAGGAGATTGGCTTTTTCGCTTTACCTCCTCCGAGTGGCGGGAAAGGATTATTTGCTGCCCGGCTTCTCTTCCGGTTTCTCGGGCGGGGTGTAGGGGGTGAATTCGCCCAGCGCGCAGACGCTGCCCTGGTTGAGGACGCGGATCGTCTGCATGTTCGAGCAGATGGTGCCGCCCTGGACTTCATAAGCGAAGCCGCCCTGCATCTTCAGGCCGAAGCATTTGGAGGCGAGCGTGTTCTTCCAGATTTTGCCGCCCCTCATGTGGAAGAGAATGGTGCTGTCGTCGACGATCTGGGTGTGGTCGATGAAGGTCGGGTCGAGACAGATGGGCGTCGGCTTGAGTTCGGGCTCGGGTGCCGGGACGGTTGCCGGACCTGTTTCGGCGGCGCCGACGGGGAAGGCGATCAGCAGGGAGAACAGGGCAGCGACGGCGGCAAGGCGGCGGTTCATGACGGGGCTCCTGATCCAGGGGACGGCAGTATAGCATCCATCAACGGGGTTTGCCGCCGCCGGGCTGCAACGTTTCGCCGCCCCGGCGGAAGCCCGAGCCCCAGTTGCCGCGATCGGGCTCGGCGCGGGGCGCCTCGACTTTCGGCGCGGCCGCGAAGAGATCGGCCAGTTGGGAGAGGAAGCCCTTCGATCCGTCGCGCGGAGCTTCGGCGACGGGAATGTCGCCCTCGGCGCCCGGCAGCGGCGCGGGCGGGACGCCCACTTGCGAGGCCTGCATGTAATTGTGCCAGGCCAGCGCGGCGAAGTTGCCGCCGGAGACGTTCTTCATCGGCTTGTTGTCGTCGTTGCCGAACCAGACGCCCGCGATCTCGCCGCCCGTATAGCCGATGAACCAGGCGTCGCGATTGTCCTGACTGGTGCCGGTCTTGCCGGCGGCGAGGCGGTCGGGAAGATTGGCGCGCAGGCCCGTGCCTTCGGTGACGACATGGCGGAGCATATAGGTCATTTCGCGGGCGTGGGCCTCGTCGGTCGCCTGGGTCGAGGCGGGCCGGTGCGCGTAGAGCGTGTTGCCGTCGGCCGACGTGATCTCGACGATGCCATAGGGCTCGAAGTGGCGGCCGCCGTTTCCGAAAGTCGAATAGGCGGAGGTGAGCTCGAGGAGCGTCACCTCGGAGCTGCCAAGCGCGATCGAAAGATTGTCCTGCACGGGCGAGGCGATGCCGAGGCGCTGGGCGGCATTGGCGATGGCCGTTACGCCGACGCGCTCGCCGAGCTTCACGGCGACGGAATTGATCGAGCGGGCGAGCGCTTCGGTCAGCGTCACCGTGCCGGCATAGCGGCGGTTGGTGTTCTGCGGCGCCCATTCGCCGAGAGCGACGGGGGAGTCTTCTATTTCCGTATACGGATTGAAACCCTGTTCGAGCGCGGCCAGATAGACGATCGGCTTGAAGGCGGAGCCCGGCTGACGTTCGGCCTGGGTCGCGCGGTTGAACTGGCTCTGCAGATAGGAGCGCCCGCCGATCATGGCGAGGACGGCACCGTCGGGCGCGAGCGCGATCATCGCGCCCTGGCCGACGCCGCGCTTGTCGGCATCGCCCTTGAAAGCGGCGCGCATCGCGGCTTCGGCGGCGGACTGGCGCTTCGGGTCGAGCGTCGTGCGGACTGTGAGGCGGCCATGCGCGTCCGGCAGCAGCGTCCGCACGGTGGAGGCCACCCAGTCGACGAAATATTGCGGGCCGTCGCGCTTGTCGCGTTCGGCGACATGGGCCGGATGCTCGCGGGCGCCGGCGGCTTCCTCCGGCGTCAGGTCGCCATTGTCGACGAGGCGGGCGAGAACCTGGGCGGCGCGGGCTTGCGCA
>NZ_DATKFR010000075.1:0-3509 GCF_035511255.1 Parvibaculum sp. | reverse complement strand
GATCGGTTACATCACCGGACCGGAACATCTGATGACGCCGATCATGAAGGCGCATCAGTTCGTGACCTTCACCACGCCGCCGGGCTTGCAGGCGGGCGTTGCCTTCGGGCTCGGAAAGGACGACAGCTATTTCGCCGGCCTCGCCGGATCGCTCGAGGCCAAGCGCGATCTGATGGCAAAGGGATTGCGCGACGCGGGCTTCGACGTGCTGCCGACCGACGGCACCTATTTCATCTCCGCCGATTTCCGCCCGCTCGGCTTCAACGGCACCGACGAGGAATTCTGCCGCGATATCACCGTGAAGGCGAAAGTCGCGGCGATCCCACTATCGGCGTTCTACGGCGACCAGACCGCCGCGCCCCACCACCTTGCGCGCTTCTGCTTCTGCAAGCAGGACGCGATTTTGATGGAAGCGAGCGCGCGGCTGAAGGCTTATGCTGCCCGCGGGTGAGGTTGCAATGCTCAATGCCCTTCGACGCGATCCGGACAGCAGCGATGCGAGATGGCTCGTCGTCTTTCTGCATGGCTATGGTTCGTCGGGCGCCGACCTCATGTCCTTTGCCGATTACTGGCAGGCGTCGATGCCCGGTGTTGCCTTCGTCGCACCGGATGGGCCGACGGTTGCGAAGGATGGCGGCTTTCAATGGATCGGCAAACGGCCGGGAAACGATCCGCGTCTTTATGAGGACGCGGTGGCCGCGCAGCCGCTCGTCGATCAATTCATCGACGGCGAACTTGCGCGGCTCGGTCTCGATGGGTCTCGTCTGGCGTTGGTCGGGTTCAGTCAGGGGACGGTGATGGCGCTGCATGCCGGATTGCGGCGCGAGACGGCGCCGGCCGCCGTGCTCGGCTATGCGGGTGGGCTCGTCGGTCGCGAACAGTTGAAGAAGGACGTCACCTCGCGGCCGCCCGTCATGCTCATCAACGGCGAGCTCGACGAAATCGCGCCCGTCTACGGCATGCATGTCGCTGTGAAGGCGCTCGCCGAGGCAGGCGTCGTCGCGGCGGGGCAGGCGATGCCGAACCTTGCCCATGCGGTCGATGCCGACGCACTCATTCTCGGCGCGCGGTTTCTGCTATCGGCCTTCGCCTATCGGGCGAGGCACGGCGCCTAGCCGCGACAATCCTCCGGCACGTTGGTCATCAGCATAAGGCGGTCGCTTTCGCCGATGGAACAGAAGCGCGACGGCGCGATGCGTTCGAGGAAGTATGGCCCCGTGCGCCGGTTGAGCAAGAGATAGACCGGCTTTCTGGTTGCGATAGTAGCAAAATCGGCCATCTCGACGAACCAGCCTGGTTTCGCATGCTTCGCACCATAGGCGAGATCGGCACTGTTGTTGTCGGCGATGGTGTCGATGACGATGCGCAGGCGCGATTTGCGATAGAAGAGGGTCGAGGACGTATCCTCGAATTTCCCCGCGAAGTAGAGGGGGCGTCCATCGTCCACGCCGGCAAGGATGCCGACGAGGTTTCGTTCGGTGATGGCGTTTTCATTGTCGGTGGCGATGGTCTGGGCGGTGAGAAGCGTGGGGAAGATCAGTGCGGCGACGACCGCGAAGCCCAGGTGATCGCGTCTCTTGAAGAGCAGCATGACGGCGGAAAGCGCGGCAAGGTAGGCGACAAAGGCGCCGATGGTCGCCGGCGTAGCGGCGAGGCACGTCGGATAGGCGCGTGAAGAGGCCTGGGTGCAATCCGCGCCCAGCGTCAGAAGCGCGCAGAGAAAGCCCAAGCCCCAGAGAGCGCCGACAATTCCGAGGCGCGCGAATTTTTCCTCCTCGATCCATTGCGCCATCGTCCGCGCGACGAGCAGCGCCATCGGTACGGTGGCCGTCACGAGGTAATAGTTGGCCTTGTTGGAGGACAGGCTGAAAAAGACGAGGAAGGTTGTGAGCCAGATGAGAAGAAAGCGATCGAGCGGCTCCTTGCTTTGCCAGGCCGCGCGCAGCGACCATGGAAGCACCAGTGACCATGGCGCCAGATAGGTGAAGAGCCGCGGCAGGTAATACCAGATCGGCCCGCCATAATAGTCGCGCGGCTCGCGCAGGCCAATGAAGCGGTTCAGGTGTTCGTTGATGAAATAGAACCAGGCAAAGTCCGGCACTTGCACGGCTGCGAAAATATGCCACGGCGCGGCAATTGCCAGAAACAGGGCGAGCGCGGGGAGATCGGTGAAGAAGTCGAGATAGCGCCGCGCCGGTGCGTGGATCGTCGCGAGATAGACGAGAACGACGAGGGTCGGCAGCAGCAACGCGACGAAACCCTTGGTCATGACGGCGAGTGCGAGCCAGACACAGGCCGCACGTAGATGCAGCTTGTTTCCATCCTTGAGGAACAGATAAAGGCAGGCAAGGGCGGCGGACATGGTCAGTGTCAGCAACGATTCGAAAAAGACCGTCCGGCCGACGACGACGAAGGCAATCGAGCTTGCCATCACGAGCACCGCGACGAGACCTTCCGCCTTTCGTCCTTCGCGGTGGCCAAGCCAGAAGGCGACGCCGCAGGTGCCCATGGCCGCGAGCGCCGGCACGAGACGGGCGGCGAATTCATTCTCGCCGAAAATCGCGTAGCTGAGAGCGATCAGCCAATAGAGCAGCGGCGGCTTCTCGATGTAGGGAACGAAGTTCAGGTGCGGGACCACGTACTGCTTAAGGAGCAGCATCTCGCGCGGAATTTCCGCATAAAGGCCTTCATTGTTGTCGAGGATGCCGTAGCCGCCGAGACCGGAGAGAAAGCTGCAGCCGACAAGTATGACCGCGGCAACGGCCGTCATGGCGAAGGGATCGTCCGCGAGACGCGTCCGCAACGCGGCGATGCGGTCGATCCGCCGAAGCATGCGCCGATCATCCGTAAGCGTTGTTTCCTGCTCAAAACTCACGATTGTCGCTGCCCCGTCCCCCGCGCGATCGGCCCGAATCCGATCCCCGTTTGAAACATATCACGGGCGTGATGGCGGATTGCGACGGCGTTCGTTACCGTCTTTCAACCTTTGCCCCCTTTCGGAAAACCCGGCGACCCGGCAGACTGCGCCCCCGGGGGCGTCGTGAGTGGAGTTGTGCGGAGTGGATGCCGGCTTGCCTGAGCTGAAGGCGGGACCCCATGGGACCGGCCGACTGGTCCTCGACGAGCCGGCGTCGGTCCGAGCCAGTGGGCCGGCGTTCGCGACCGAGCTTCTGCTGGCATTGCTCATCCATGCGGCGATCCTGGCGGCCCTTTTCATTCGGCTGCCGCCTTCGTCGCCCCATCGTCCCGTGGAACCGCCGGCCATTTCCGTGGAACTGGTGCCGCCGAAACCCCCTCCGGCGCCGAAGCCACCGGAGCCTCAAAAAAAGCCGGAGCCGCCTAAGCCGCTCCCGCAAACGGAACCTGAACCGCCAAAGCCGTCACTTCATCGCGAATCCGGCGGCACGGACCTCAGCCGCACGCCGGGGGCGCCACCGAAAACGGAGGCGAAGGAGGCGCCGGAGCCGCAAGTCGAGATCAAGAACGCGCCATCCGCGCCGAAGACGGAA
>NZ_DATKFR010000074.1:0-6559 GCF_035511255.1 Parvibaculum sp. | reverse complement strand
AGTTTTTTCGCTCCGTCATGCTCGACGAAGGCTTCGTCGAGCATATCGTCCTCGACGTCGCCGCGTTCCTCCGGATAGAAGATTTCCTCCTCGATCGCGGTGTGGACCTTGAGCGCCAGGGCGATCTTCTGAAAGAGTTTGAGCTTCTCGCCCTCGTCCTCCAGTTGCTCATATTCATCGAACCAATGCTCGACTTCGCGGTGATCCTGCTTCAGCAGCTTGATCGCAAGCGGATCTCGCCGGCCGGTTCGCCGCGTTCGGCGCGTTTTCGACTTCGTTGACGTTGATCTGGAGTTACTTGCAGATTTGTTGGCCTGAGCCATGAGCGGGTTCCTCTCGATGCTGCCCCGTTGCCGCCCCTCTTCAACGGTGCATGAGGTCGCGAGTTCCGCCGACGGAGGAGGAACCCGACATGACGCTCGCGGCTCCGCTGCGCCCCGGGATACGCTTTATCCTGAAGCAACTTTTCTTATGTAATCGAGGCCACGCAATACAACTGCACGACGCAAAATCTCGTGATGAGCCGCGTCGAAATTCTCCTCCACGACGTTCAGAACGTCTTGGCGCCGCCCGCAGGCGAAGATCACGCGGCCGACCGGATTGCCGTCCTCGTCCTCCTCGGGTCCGATGACGCCTGTGAGAGCAAGTACGATATCCGCCGTCGAGCGGTGGAGGGCGCCTTCCGCCATCTGCCTTGCAACGTCTTCATGGACACTGCCCTTGGCGGCGAGAAGCTCGCGCGAAACGCCCAGTGCCGCGACCTTATGTGGCTTTGTGTAAGTGACGAAACTGCCATGCAGGCAATGTCCCGCGCCATCCGCCTGCGACAGGACGGTCGAGATCAGACCGGCCGTGCACGATTCCGCGGTGACGACCGAGAGCCCGGCTCTCCTGAGAAGAGCCATGACGGTCTGTGCCCGTTCGACAAGGCTCTGATCGATACAATGAGAGATCATGCATGCGGGAAAACTGATATTCCCGATAAACGTTCCAGCCAAAAAACTGCCGCCCGGCATCAGCGGGCGGCAGCTTCTTTTTAAAGGCAACGTAGCGGAGCGAATCCGTGGCGCTCAATCCATATACTGCTCGTTGCCGACGAAGCCGATGCGGGTGACGCCGAGCCTCTGGGCGGCCGCGAGCACCACGGCGACATAGTTGTACTTGACCAGCCGGTTCGGTTTCAGATGGATTTCCGGCTGCGGCGATTGGGCAGCTGCCGAACTCAGAAGTTCGTCGAGCTGGGCCGTCGTCGGAACGGCGCTGCCGTTCCAGTAGACCGTGCCGTCGAAATCGACTTCAAGATCGACCACCTGCGGCTCCACCAGCGGCGGCGGCGCGTTGAGGTTCTGCGGCATGTCGAGCTTCACCGCATGCGTCTGCAGCGGAATGGTAATGATCAACATCACCAGCAGAACGAGCATCACGTCGATGAGGGGTGTCGTGTTGATTTCCATCATCACGTCGTCCTCATTGCCTCCTCCGACATTCATCGCCATGTCGTTACTCCTTACTCGTTACTGCTGCCCGCGATCGGGTTCGGTGATGAAGGCGACCTTCTGGATACCGCCGCGCTGACAGTCCACGATCACCTTGCCGATGAACTCGAAGCGCGCATCCTTGTCGCCCCGCACATGGATTTCAGGCTGCGGCTGCTTCACCGCCGCTTCCTTGATCCTGGCGAGCAGCGCCGCGTTGTCCGCCATCTTCTCGCTGTTCCAGTAGATCGTCCCTTCGTGATCCACCGCCACCACGATGTTCTCGGGCTTGGTCTGCGTCGCGACGTTGTTCGCCTTGGGCAGCGACACCGGGACGGTCTGGATCGCGACCGGGATCGTGATCAGGAAGATGATCAGCAGCACGAGCATCACGTCGACCAGCGGCGTCGTGTTGATCGCGGAGAGAACTTCGTCTTCGTCTCCGCTGCCGCCTACATTCATCGCCATCTTCTTCACTCCCTCAAACCATCGGCTCGCCCGCGCGGACGAACCGCGCGTCGTCAAAAGGCGCGAGGGTGGTGTTCCCTCGCGCCCCCGATCTCAACGATGCGCCAGAATGCGCGCCTCGACTTCCGTCGCGAAGCGACGAACCTGATCGAGTGCGGCCTTGTTGCGGCGCACGAGCCAGTTGTAGCCGAGCACCGCCGGAACGGCGACGGCAAGACCGATCGCCGTCATGATGAGGGCTTCACCGACCGGACCCGCGACCTTGTCGATCGAAGCCTGGCCCGCGACGCCGATGGCGATCAGCGCGTGATAGATGCCCCAGACCGTGCCGAAGAGGCCCACGAACGGCGCCGTCGAACCGACCGTCGCGAGGAAGGCCAGACCGCCCTGCAGATTGGCCGCCACGCCGTCGATGGCGCGCGACAACGCATTGCCGGTCCAGTCGAGCAGGCTGACCTCGGCGCCGAGGCCGCGACCATGCTGCTCGGCCGCTGCGAGACCTTCCTCGGCGACTGCCCGGAAGGCGGAATTCTTCGCCAGACCGTCGGTCGCTTCCTTGAGGCTCGCCGCCTGGGCAAAGCGCTTCTGCGCCGCCCGGCCTTGCGCGAACATGCCGCGCTGCTCCCAAAGCTTGGTGAAGAGGATGTACCAGCTGCCCATCGACATGATTCCGAGGATCACCAGAGTACCCTTGGCGACGAAGTCGCCCTGGGCCCAGAGCGCCGCGAGACCGTAAGGGTTCTGCTCGGGCGCTACCGCGCTCTCGGCGAGCGGACCTTCGGCACCCGGAACAGCTTCTGTGCCGGGCGCGGCTGGCGTACCAGGCGCAGCTTCCGTGCCGGGCGCAATTTCGGCGCCAGGGGCGGCAGGGGTAGCCTCAGTGCCGGGCGCCGCAGGAGCCTCGGCGGTTGCCGCAGGTGCCGGATCCTCGGCCCTGACCGGCGTGGCGAGCACAAAGCTCAGCGCCATCACTCCGCCTGCCGCCGCAAGCGCCAGCGCGCGCAAGCCCGTTCCAAAGCGCGCCTCGTTCACCCGGCGCGTCATCGCTCCAATCGTCATGGGAAACTCCCCAACCTTTTTGTTCGACACCCCCCGGGTTCGGATCTCTCGTCCCGACCCCGGGAACCCCGATGCGTCCGACCGCCGGACGCATCGTTCTCAAATCATGTGCCGCCGGCCGGATGGAACAGACATATCCCTCCGGCGCAACGCGCAACGTCGTTAGTTCACTTCGTCCACACGGAAGGTCACAGCCATCTTGTGCCAGACCGCCACTGCCTGGCCGGCGCTCATCGCCGGAAGGAAACGCCAGGCCTTCACCGCATATTTGGCTGCCGACTGATCGAGCTTCGGGAAGCCGCTCGACTTGTCGATCCGCGCTTCCTGCACCGTGCCGTCGGCGCGGATATAGAGAAGCAGGACCACGGTGCCTTCCTCGCCCATACGCACCGAAGACGGCGGATAGGGAGGCTTTCGGTTCGGATGGTTCGGATCGGCGCGCGGCGACAGCGAAGGCGCGGACGGCGCGGCCACTTTCGACTGCACGGCCTTGATTGCCGTGGGCGGCGGTGTCTGCGGCACGTTGATGGTGATTTCCGGCGGCGGCACAAAGGGCGGCGGCGGCGTATCGAGCGCCGGCGGCGGAGGCGGCGGCGGCTCGTCTCGCTTCACCTCAGGCGGTGTGTCGATGATCTTCGCTTCGATCGGGCCTTTCACGGCCTCGAGAGCCTTCGTGCCGAGACCGCTCGCCAGCGCCCAGATCAGCGCCAGATGCAGAAGCACCACAAAGCCGAACCCCATTGCCCGGCCAGAGCTGTTCCGCTGTTCCAAATATGACATCTACTTTACACTGCTCAGAGTTAGTCCTGCGGTTTTCGCAAACGCGTAATCCGGCACCATCCCATCTTCACTTGCCGACACAGCCATGTGCTCACAGCTACGTGCCGGAATTGTGAATATGTTCAGGCACCAGACCCGACACGCATCCGAAATCCTAAATCCGCTCGCCCCTTGGATTGCGCCTCTCGACCCCCGTCGAATATCCGCGATCCAGACTAGTCCGTTAGGACGCAAGACCTTTCAACGCGGGCCATCGCGAGTCAAGACGAAATATACAAAGCTGACTGTTTTGCGGAACGGCGCCGTGAAATCGAAATGAAATATCGCGGCAAGTGCGGCATATGAAATGAACCGCCGCCGCCGTTCACCCGTGAAACGATGAAAATGACGCCTTGCTCACGGATGCCTCGAATATTGCGCGAGAAATCCCTCAGGAATGGGGCAAATCCTCGTCGTCGAACAGAATGCGCTCCGCAGCACCGTCGAGGTCATCATATTGCGCGGATTTCAACGACCAGAGAAAACCCAGCAGACCAATCAATCCGAGAAAAAGCGCAGCGGGCATCAGGTAAACGAGAATATTCATTGCCCCACCCTTTCGGAACGTTGTCCGAGACGCAACGAATTAAGCGTCACAGTGATGGAAGATGCTGACATCGCAACTGCAGCAATCAGCGGTGTGACGAAACCTGCAAAAGCCAGGGGGATCGCAATGGCGTTGTAGGCGAGCGCCAGCGCGAAATTCTCGAAGACGAGGCGGCGCGATTTGCGCGCGACGTCGATCGCCTCGATCACGGCACCAAGCTTTACCCCCTGAAAGATGAAATCCGCCGCGGTCTGGCTCACATCCGACGCGTCCGACGGCGAGATCGAAACATGGGCGACGCGAAGCGCCGGCGCGTCATTCAAGCCGTCGCCAACCATCAGCACTTTCCGGCCTTCGGCGGCGAGTTCCTTGAGCCGCGCAATCTTCGCATCGGGCCGTGCACCGGCGCGCCAATTGGACAAGCCGAGCGCCTCGGCGGCGGCACGCGCCGCCGGCTCACGATCGCCCGATAGAAGTTCGATCGCATAGCCGCGCGCCTTCAATTCCTTGACCGTCTCGACCGCATCCGGCCGAAGCTCGTCCATAAAACGGAAGCAGGAAGGCCGCGCTGCACCGCGCCTGAGCCAGAGCTCCGAGCCACCATGCGTCAACGCCCCATCCTCCGTGGCGCCGACCCATTCGCGACTGCCGAGCCGTATCGTCTCGTCACCCAGCCTGCCCTCGAGACCCTGGCCCGGTTCTTCGCGAATATCGGCGAGGACGGGAAGCGGCTTCACGCCGACGCTTTCGACAAGGGCGCGCGCGAGCGGATGACGGCTCGCCCGCGCCAACGCGGCACCGATAGCAAAATCGGCGACACCGGTCCCGCCATCGACAAGACGCGGGCAGCCCAGCGTCAGCGTACCCGTTTTATCGAAGACGATCGTGTCCACCTCGGCGAGACGCTCCAGCCCGTCGGCTGCCTTGAGCAGAATGCCGCGCTTCAGAAGGCGACCGGTCGCGACGACCTGCACCACGGGCACGGCGAGGCCGAGCGCGCAGGGACAGGTCACGATCAGGACGGCGATCGCGTTGGTGATCGCGACGGCGATGCCCGAGCCCATCGCGAGCCAGAAGAGAACGGTGGTCAGCGCCAGAATGTGAACGCTGGGCGCATAGACGCGCGCGGCGCGGTCGGCGATGCGCACATAGGCCGAGCGGCCCTGTTCGGCCGCCTCCATCAGCCGAACGATTTCCGCGAGCAGCGAATGTTCATCGCGCGCGCTCACGTTCACTTCGATGGGCGCCGTCATGTTGAGCGTCCCGGCGAAGACATGCCCGCCCGGACGAACGACTTCGGGAAGGCTCTCGCCGGTGACGAGGCTCGTATCGACATCGCTGATGCCGATGGCGACGACGCCGTCTGCAGGAATGCGGGCGCCCGCCGCCACCGCGACCCGCATGCCGGGTTCGAGCGCCTCCATCGGCACGGAACGTTGCGTGCCGTCCGCCTCGATGAGGGTTGCCGCCATAGCGCGAAGGCCCAGCAGGTTCTGCGCCGCCGAACAGGCGCGATTGCGCGCCTGGACGTCGAGATAGCGACCGATCAGCAAAAAGAAGAGAAGGGTGATGCTGGCGTCGAAATAGACGTGTTCGGCATTGACGACGGTCTGGATGAGGCTCATGCCGGTCGCCAGCGTCACCGCGAGCGAGATCGGCACGTCCATGTTCATCTGGCGCTTGCGGAGCGCCGCGAAGGCCGAACGATAGAAAGGCTGCGCGGCATAAACAATCGCCGGAAGCGCGATCAACGCCGAGACCCAGTAGAAGAGCGCCCGCGTCTCGGGCTCCATGTCGGTGACGAGGCCGGACCAGACCGAGACCGAGAGCAGCATCACATTGGCGGCGGCAAAACCCGCCACGCCCATGGCGCGCAGCAGCTTGCGGCCTTCGTTTTCGTCCAGAACGCCGATCAACTTGGGATCGAAGGGGACGGCCTCGAAGCCGATGGAAGCGAGTTTATCGACGATGTCGGCAGGTTTCAGACGCGACGGCATCCATTTCACCGCGACGCGCTTGGTCGAGAGATTGGCGCGGGCGAAAGTCACACCGTCGAGCTCGCCAAGGGCGCGCTCTATACGGCGCATGCAGCCGGCGCAGTGCATGGACTGGACGACGAGATCGAGCTTCGCTTGATGGTCCGTATCGTCGAGGCGAACGAAGAGGGCCGGATCGGCGCGCGAGACAGACG
>NZ_DATKFR010000073.1:0-2332 GCF_035511255.1 Parvibaculum sp. | reverse complement strand
AGGTCGCCACCAGCGCGCCCGCCCAATGCACCACCTCGCCGCTCTGCGGCGACTTCACCTCATGATCGAGGTTCACGATGAGCTTGTTGATGTCGCGCGCCAGCACCGCGAGGTTGATGACGCGGATGGAGGCGAATTCGTGCTCGCGCTTGACGGCGGCGAGCGCGTTGTGGAAGCCGGCGATGCGCTCCTCGACCAGGCGGCGCAGCGGACGCACCGTCTTGCGGTCGTCGGGCAGCTGCTTGAGCGCTTCCGAGAGGATGGCGGCGACGTCGCCGATGCCATCGAGGCTTCCCTGCAGATGCGCCGAGGGCGCCTCCGCCCATTCGCGGCACCTCGATGAACCGGCGTCTCTCCGGTCCCGACAATTCGCTCAACGCGCCGCTGAGGCAGGATTCCGAAGGCGGCGAATGGCAGGACTGGCTGGTCGACGACAGCGCCGATCAGGAAACCGTGCTCGGCGATCAGGAAGAGATGGGCCTGCGCCACGAGATGCTCGCCCAGGCGATGCAGACGCTCAACGAGCGCGAGATGCACATCCTGACCGAGCGGCGGCTGAAGGACGAGCCGGCGACACTCGAAGACCTCTCGCAGGAATACGGCATCAGCCGCGAGCGCGTCCGCCAGATCGAGGTCCGCGCCTTCGAGAAGCTGCAGAAAGCGATGCGCGCCGCCATGCGCGACCAGTCCGATGCCCGCAAGGAAGCCATCGCCAACGCGTGATTGTTCCGCCCACAGATAAATAAAAAGGCCGCCCCGAACCGGGCGGCCTTTTTTCGTTTTACACCAAGCCCAAAACAACTGTCACCCCGGGCTTGTCCCGGGGCCCAGGGGCCGCACGCTCGGCATTTGTCGCCCTTGGATCCCGGCACAAGGCCGGGATGACATCAAGGGTAAAAGGCAGGTCCGGCCTTACTCCGCCGCCACCCCGGTCCCGATGGGGCAGCTCACGCCCGTGCCGCCGAGGCCGCAATAGCCGGCGGGATTCTTCGCCAGATATTGCTGGTGATAATCCTCGGCGAAAAAGAACTCCGGCGCGTCGAGGATTTCGGTCGTGATCGCGCCGTAACCCTGCTTGCCGAGTTCGGCCGCATACATCGCCTTCGATGCTTTCGCCGCCTCGCGCTGCGCCGCGCTCGTCACATAGATGCCCGAACGGTACTGCGTGCCGATATCGTTGCCCTGCCGCATGCCCTGCGTCGGGTTGTGGCTTTCCCAGAAGGTCTTGAGCAGCGTCTCGTAGGACACCTTCTTCGGATCGTAGACGACAAGCACGACCTCGTTGTGCCCGGTGCGGCCGGTGCAGACCTCCTCATAGGTCGGGTTCGGCGTATAGCCCGCCGCATAGCCGACCGCCGTCACGACGACGCCCGGCACCTGCCAGAACTTCCGCTCCGCGCCCCAGAAACAGCCGAGGCCGAAAATCGCCGTCTCGCTGCCCGCCGGATAAGGCCCCTTCAGCGGCGCCCCATTGACGAAGTGCCGCTCCGCCGTCGGCAGCGGCGTCCCTCGCCCCTTCAGCGCCTCGTCAGGCGCGGGCATCTCGATCTTCTTGCGCAGATTGAACATTCAGCACCTCCATTCTTGGAGCCCGGATATGGGCAATCCTATGCCTTCGCAAAAGCCCTGTCAGGTCTTGCGCGCAATCACGTCTTCGTGCGCCCGAGCCAATCCGCCAATTCCCGCCACGGCCCGATGTCCCAGTATTTCGTCGCCGCGCCGGGGGCGAGCAGAGGACGAAGACCTCCGGGAAATCCGGCAGTGCCGGCGCCTGCCGGCCGAGCCCGATCTTCCCCGTCGGCTGCCCGAGCCAGACGCTCGCGGCCTTCTTGCTGGTGAAAGCGATGGCGCGGGGGCGGAAGCGGCGCATCTTGGTCTCGAACAGCGTCGCGTCGAAATGTTCGGGCGCGATCTCGTGATCCATGCCCGATCCGATTTTCGACATATCCGTGAAACCGATCCCGAGCTCGACGAGCCTCGGAAACTCATGCGGCGCGAAAAGCCTCGGCGTCAGGCCGACCTCATGCAGCGTCCGCCAGAAGCGGTTCCCCGGATGCGCATAGTAAGCCCCCTCCGCCGCCGAACGATGCCCCGCCGCCGTGCCGACGAAGACGAGGTTCAGCCCCTCGCGAAGCTGATCGGGCAGCTTTTCGGTCACCTTCGCCCTCCGGGCATAGTTCGGGAGATAGCCGGATAGATGGGAAGCAGCGTCACGCTGGTCAAGAGGCGCGGCACACGGAATATTTTTCGCGAAACTTATCCCCGCCCTCACCCTCCCACCGCCTCGCGGCGGCGGGCCCCTCCCTCTCCCGCAAGCGGGCGAGGGGTAAGA
>NZ_DATKFR010000072.1:0-4539 GCF_035511255.1 Parvibaculum sp. | reverse complement strand
AAAATTTCAATCTATTACCTATCCGGGGGATAAAGCCCCCGGCAATAGATTTGCTTCTCTGCTAAAATTTCAATCTATTACCAATCCGGGGGATAAAGCCCCCGGCAATAGATTTGCTTCTTTGCTAAAATTTTCAATCTAATACCAATCCGGGGGATAAAGCCCCCGGCAATAGATTTGCTTCTTTGCTAAAATTTTCAATCTAATACCGTCGGTTTTAACCGACGGAGAAGGACTAACAACGCAACTTAATTGAACGGATTAAGCGGTTTATAATGAAACGCCCCTTTTCCACGGAATAAAGTCATCCTGGCCGAGTTGCTGCGCTTTGGTGAGCTCGCCACTGGCAACTTTGATCACGTATTCCAGCAGTGCTTCGGCATTCTGTTCGATTGATTGCGTGCCATCCACGACAGGTCCACAGTCGAAATCGATCACGTCGGGCATGCGCTGGGCGAGTGCGGAATTGGTCGCTACTTTTGCAACCGGGCAGATCGGGTTACCCGTCGGGGTGCCGAGGCCGGCGCCCTGAACCTCGTTGCCGATGCGCAGGAAGAGGCGCGTCGTCAGCCCCGGTGGCTTGTTGGTGTAAGATTGCGGTTCGTCCTTGTAGATGACGGCGGTATTGTAGATATGCGCGCCGAAGATCGTTTCGGCGCGGTGGCCGCTCGACTTCTGTTCGAAGCGGCCGAGCGCATGGAGCCAGCCGTCGCCTTCGCCGCCTTCGCGGAAGTCGTAGAGAAACTCGACATGGCCGTAGCCGGAGGGGAGCTTCAGGCTCTCATTTGCGATCCACTTTTCGACGTCGATCTCGACGCTTTCGCGGCGCTGGATACGGCCGAGATAACGCGCCGCGACGCGCGATCCGTCGGCGTCGATCAACTCGGCGCGGATCGGCAGCTCATGCTGCTCGGTCGCCATCGGCGTCGGCAGCATGACGCTTGAGAATTCGGCGCGCGGCAGCACGGGCAGCGGCATGATGTAGCCCTTGCCCATGACGTCCGTCAGCGAAGCCAGCGCCGGGTTCGGCTTCAAGTCCGTGCGTTCGACATTCGCATGCGCGATGCGGCGCTGGCCTTGCGCGCGCTTCACTTCGTAGCGCGGCCGCACGAAATAGCGGCCCGCGACGATCTCGACCTGATCGGGCCATTTCGCCTGCGGCAGAAGATCGTCGACAGAAATCGCCCGCGTCGCGAAGGGCGCGATCTCGTCCTCGAACCACGAGACGTCCTGCGCCCCCATGATGTTGAGGCCGACGGTGCGCGGCGGGATGGGCATCGGATGCGAATTCTGGATGAAGAGCGTCACGCTCTCGTCTTCCTCGCCCGCGGGCATGCCGGCATAGAAATCGGCAGGCCAGGCATTGGCGTCATGCGAGCAGGAAAGCGCGCGGCCGCCCTCGCCATACATGTCGAGCGCGTATTTGACGACGTCGTGGCCCTTGATCCGGATCGCATGGATGAAGAGCGAGCCCGTGAAATCGCCGAGGCCGAAGCGATGGCGGATTTCCGAACTGTCGATGGCGAAGGGCGCGCCGGCGGCGGGCAGCGTCTCGCGCCATTCGGCGAGCTGTTCGCCGTCCTCGCCGAAAAGGCAGAGCCAGAGCTCCGGGTTCGCCGCGCCGTGAAGCGACCAGTAATTCGCGCTGGCGACGCGCGTATGGATGCCGTCCGCGCCCGCGCTCTCTCGCATCAGCGCGAAATTGGTCGCGAAATTCATCGGGTCGAGATAGTTCGACCTGTTGGTCAGCATGTCGTCGGGGATGCGCGTCTCGTCGAGCGTCGCGATCCGCGCGCCCTTCGGAAAGAGATGCAGCATCGGCGCGAGAACCTTCTCGGCGTCGAAGAGCAACACCAGCACCGCCTTCGCGCCCGACGCGCCGATGAGGCTCAGGGGCTTGGCGTCATGTCCGAGAAAGGCGCCGCCCAGATCCTCGACGCGCTGCACGTAATAGCCGCAGACATCGAGGCGCGAGAGATCGTAATAGGCGTGGAAATTGCCGATCGCATGGGTCGGGTCGTAGATCGCGACGGGGCCCGCCTTGGCGAGATCCTCGATCAGCGCATGCGCCTTCGGCGCCGTCAGCGGATGGCCGAGCGCCTTGAAGAGCGTCGCGCCGCCCGCATTGTTGCCGGGCCGCCAGCCATGCGCGAGGTCGGCGTTCTTGAAGGTTTCGATTTCGAGCGCCATTCCGCCTCTCAGGACGCGCGCGCGGCGACGCCGCCGAACGGATTGATGCGCTTCAGGAACATCGTGAAGCGGTGCCGGCGCTGCTCGTGCTCGACGACGGCCTCGTCGCGCACCCAGTTCATCTGGATCGCGCGGCGCGGGCCTTCGAAGGGCTCGTGGCCGTGCCAGGAATTTTCCGAGCGGCGGAAGACGAGAAGCGTGCCGCCATTGGGCGAGACTTCTTCCGCCGCGTCGTTGAGGTCGGTCGCCGAGCGCAGGATGCGCAGGCGCCCGCCATCCTTGTCCCATTCCTGGTTCATGTAGAGGAGCACGGTGATGATCTTCGATTCCGTGTCCGTGTGGATCTTGCCGTTCGAGCGCGCGCAGTTGCCGCGCACCGTGAACATGGTCGGCCGGTCGGAAAGATCGAGGCCGAACTTCTCCTCGATCGCCTTGCGGAACTCCGGCCCGTTCATCTCGTCGAGCAACTGCTCGAAGGCGCCATGAATGTCGAGCTCGCTCGGCGGGATCGAGCCTGTCGATTCGATCGTCGGAAAATCGGCCAGCACCTTCGCGAAGACTTCGGGTTTCACGAAATGCTCCACGACGAAATAGTCGTAAGGCTCCCGCTTCAGCGGGGTCGCGCGCAAGGCGTCGATATCGAGCAGGCTCATCGTCTGTCCTATCGGGACTGGTCAACGCCGCTTCCGCGCCGCGCTGCGAGACCGCACGCGATCGCTTCGGCGATCTCATGCGTAGCATTTAATGGCTCATAACCCCAGCTTTCAAGCTGGCCGGCAAATGGTCGCGCCGCGCCATGGGCGTACATGCCGTCAAGAAAGCGGCGGAACTTGGGGGAGCCGCCTTCGAGTTCGATGATATAGACGGGTTTGCCGGTGGAAGCCGCCTCGCCGACCATGTTGACGGAATCGCAGGTGACGACGATGGCGTCGGCGCTGCCCAGAAAGCCGAAATAGGGGTTCTCGCCGGTGCCGTCCCACATCAGCGCGGGCTTGTCCTTCAGCGCCTCGCGGATAATCGCAGATTGCGCTGTGCCGGTGCGCCGCGAGGGCGTGACCATGAGCCCGGCGTGGAAATGATCGGCGAGGCCCGCGAGCTGTGCGCCGACGCGCTGCGCCGTTTCTTCCGAAAACGTATAGACGGCATTGGACCCGCCGAGCAGCACCGCGACGCGGGGATGGGGCAGATGGGCAACCTGCGGTTCGATCCGCGCGGCTTCTGCCTCGAGCTTTTCCCGCGTCAGGCGATGCGGCGAGGTCAGCGTCGAGAGCACATTCTCGCCCTCGAGCCGGTCATGCGCCGGCGCCCAGACGAAATCGAACTGCGCGGGCGAAACCTTCGGGTCCTGCAGCACCGCGACAAAGGTCTTCCCGCCGGACTTCCGGCGGATCATCCTTGCATAGGGGATCGACTGGCGGCCGGAGGCGATCAGGAGATCAGGCCAGGGCGGGCTGATGCCCTCGGCCGGCGCGGCCGGGCCCCAAGGCGCGATCCAGCGATGTGGCGCGCCGGGCTTCACGCGCTTGATGTCGGGCGTAAGCCCCAGCGCCTCGCAGATGCCCAGCGCCTGCACCTCGAACCCGGCCATGCCATTGGTCAGGATCCAGGCCTTAATACCTCCCCCCTTGAGGGGGAGGTCGGATCGCGCCAGCGATCCGGGTGGGGGGGCTTCTTCGCGAGACTCTTTTTCGCGGCTCCCCCCCTCCCAACCCTCCCCCTCAAGGGGGGAGGGCTTTTGATCGTTGGATGAAGGCGGCGTTTCGGTCATTTTCGTGCGCTGTTGAGCAATTTTATTGCTGAATTAAACCGGGCTTCAGAGTAAGTAAAGCCCGGCAAACCTCAACCCGGACGACATCATGAAACGCGTCAAACTCGACGCCATCGACCTCCAGATTCTGACCGAATTGCAGAATGATGGGCGGATCACCAATGTCGAGCTGTCGGAGCGGGTCGGCATTTCGGCGCCGCCCTGCCTGCGCCGCGTCCGCGCGCTGGAAAAGGCCGGGCTGATCCGCGGCTATCATGCGGACCTCAACGGCAAGGCGCTCGGCTTCGAGGTGACGGTCTTCGCGATGGTCGGTCTTCACAGCCAGGCGGAAGCGGATTTGAAAGCCTTCGAGGCGTTGGTCGGAAGCTGGCCGCTCGTCCGCGAATGTCACATGCTGAACGGCGAAATCGACTTCATGCTGAAATGCGTCGCGCCCGACCTCGCGACCTTCCAGAATTTCCTGACCGAAAAGCTGACGCCCGCCCCGAACGTCGCCAGCGTCCGCACCTCCCTCACCATCCGCCAGTCGAAGCACCTGCCGGGCGTACCGCTCGAGGCGCTGGAGACGGAGGAGGAGTAGG
>NZ_DATKFR010000071.1:0-4300 GCF_035511255.1 Parvibaculum sp. | reverse complement strand
TGCGATAGTAGTCGCGCACATAGCGGGATTCGTCGTGCATGAATTCGGGATGGCCGGCCGGCTCATTGCGATGAGATTGCTGAGCCTGCGGCCTTCCCTGCGGTTGCGGGCTGTGCGACTGCCCCTGCGGTTGACCGTGCTGGCCTTGTTGCGGCGGCTGGCCGTGCTGTTGGCCCGGTCCTTGTCCCTGACCGAGCGGGCGATGATCGTCGGCGAAAGCGCCTGCCGACGGCAGCGCGACGACCGACGCGAGCAAAACCATGAAAACGGAACGGCGGCTAAGGCTCGACTTGGTTGATTTCATTCTCGGCACTCCGAAGCGGTACCCCCTCCATCGATCATGCGCTCCGTCTCCCGCCATGCCTAGCCGAAATCTGCGGCGCCCTCACGTGTCACGGATTGGGTTTCGCATTCCGTGCGAAGGCATTAGGCTGCGCGAACAAAAATTTGAAACATAGATGGGAACGCCATGTCAGATCTCGACCAAAGCCTGTTTCAACTCGCCATGTCGGAGGAAGCCCGACCCCTGATGGACGCGGTGAAAAAGCACATCAAGGAAAATGTGGAGCCGATCACGGAAGAATTCTTCCGGCTGAACGATCAGAAGGAGGACCGCTGGAGCTGGCATCCGCGCCAGCTCGAGCTGCTGGAGGGCGCGAAGAACAAGGCCAAGGAATCGGGCCTCTGGAACTTCTTCCTGCCCGATTCCGAGATCGGCTCGGGCCTGACGAATCTCGACTATGCCTATATCGCCGCCGAGCTTGGGCGTTCGCCGCTATCCTCCGAATCGCTCAATTGCAGCGCGCCCGACACCGGCAACATGGAAGTGCTCGAGCGCGTCGGCACGCCCGCGCAGAAGAAGCAGTGGCTCGAACCGCTGCTCAACGGCGAAATTCGTTCGGCCTATGCGATGACCGAGCCGGACATCCCGAGCTCTGATGCGAAAAACATCCGTACCACCGCCGTGCTCGACGGCGACGAGTGGGTCATCAACGGCGAGAAGTTCTACATCTCCGGCGCCGGCGACCCGCGCTGCAAGATCATGATCGTCATGGTGAGGACGAGCCCGGATGCGCCGCCTTCGAAGCAGCAGTCGCAGATTCTCGTGCCCAAGGACACGCCCGGCGTCGAAATCCTCGAAGCCATGCAGGTTTTCGGCAAGGACCATGCGCCCTGGGGCCACATGCATATCCGCTTCAACAATGTGCGCGTGCCGAAGGACAACATCCTGCTCGGCGAAGGCCGGGGCTTTGAAATCAGCCAGGTGCGCCTGGGGCCCGGCCGCATCCATCACTGCATGCGCTCGATCGGCAAGGCCGAGAAGGCGCTGGAACTGATGGTGAAGCGTTCGGCGACGCGCGAAGCTTTCGGCAAGCCGATCGCCAAGCTCGGCGGCAACCTCGAGATCATTTCCCGCGCCCGGATCGAGATCAACGCGATGCGTCTTTCGGTCCTTCAGGCGGCGAAGGCCATGGACGTGCTCGGCAACAAGGAAGCCCGCGTCTATGTCAGCGCGGTGAAGGCGATGGTCCCGGAACGGGTCTGCCTCATCATCGACCAGGCGATCCAGATGCATGGCGCGGCCGGCATCTCGCAATGGACGCCGCTCGCGGACCTCTACACCGACATGCGCCATCTGCGCTTCGCGGACGGCCCCGACGAGGTCCATCACATGGTCGTCGGCCGCGCCGAGATCCAGAAGCACGGCCTCTGGTAGGAAACACCGAAGGGCCTGACCGGCCCGATTGGTCCGACAAGGAACCGCCGCGGGCGCAAAAGCCTCGCGGCGGTTTTATTTTGTCCGGCCATAATGGCGCTCGAATTGCGCCCCATTTTTACCGTGTACGGAACGCCTGATGATCCCCGGGGCCCGGGCACCGAGATCATGGGGACATCCAGATGACGATTTTATCCGCACGCCTCCTCGGCGTGAGTATGGCGGCGCTCCTGGCGCTGAGTGCATGCGCAAGTACGCAGACCTACACCGGTTCCGCGCGTGTCCTGCCCGCGGAACTAGGCCCGGTCGCAGGCGGCGTACAGTACGATATGGTCATGAATACCTCTTCTGCTTCAGCCAGTCCGACGCCATTCACCGAGAAATATCCCGACACGCCGCAGAACGGCGTGAAGCTCGTCGCGCAAGAGCCTGTCTCGACCTTCTCGATCGACGTGGATACGGCTTCATATGCGAATGTCCGCCGCTTCCTTCATGACGGGCAGTTGCCGCCGCGCGACGCAGTGCGCATCGAGGAACTCGTGAACTATTTCGACTACGGCTACGCGCGGCCCGCGAGCGCAAAGACGCCTTTCCGGGCAACGACGGCGCTCGTCGCCTCGCCCTGGTCGAAAGATCGCCAGATCCTGCATATCGGCTTGCAGGGCTACGAACTGCCGCGCACCAGCCAACCTCCGCTCAATCTCGTTTTACTAGTCGATACATCTGGCTCGATGGATAGCGAAGACAAGCTGCCGCTTGCCAAGAAGGCGATGAACCTGCTGGTCGATCAACTCGGCAAGGACGATCATGTCTCAATCGTCGCCTATGCGGGGTCGGCGGGTGAAGTGCTGGCGCCCACCGACGGCGGGCAGAAGACCAAAATCAGATCGGCCCTCGATGCGCTGGCGGCCGGCGGCTCGACGGCGGGCGGCGAGGGCCTGGCGCTTGCCTATCGTCTGGCGGAGGAGAACTTCAACAAGGAGGCCGTCAACCGCGTCATCCTTATGACCGATGGCGACTTCAATGTCGGCATCGACGACCCGGAAAAGCTGAAGGATTTCATCGCGGAGAAACGCAAATCCGGCGTCTATCTCTCCGTCTACGGCTTCGGGCGCGGCAACTACAACGACGTGATGATGCAGAGCCTCGCCCAGACCGGCAACGGCACGGCGGCCTATATCGACACGATGCAGGAAGCACGCAAGCTCCTGCACGACGATCTCGCGGGCTCGCTCTTTCCGATCGCCGACGACGTGAAGATCCAGATCGAGTTCAATCCCGCTTTCGTCGCCGAATACCGCCTGATCGGCTACGAGACAAGGCTGCTCGCGCGCGAGGATTTCAACAACGACAAGGTGGACGCGGGCGAGGTCGGCTCCGGCGTTGCGGTGACGGCGCTTTATGAAATCACGCCGGTCGGTGCGAAGCTCTCCTCGGATCCCCTGCGCTATCAGGACAAGGGCAAGGCGCCGCGCAAGGGCGACGAGCTTGCCTATCTCAAGCTGCGTTACAAGGAACCGGGCGGCACCACGTCGAAGCTGATCGGACAGGCGATTTCATCCGACGCCCTGACCACGATCGATGCCGCGCCCGAGGCGACACGCTGGGCCGTCGCGGTCGCTGGCTTCGGCGAACGCCTGCGCGGGTCGCCCTGGGTGTCCGACAGTTTCGGGCTCGACGAGATCGCGGCACTCGCCCAGAAGGCGCGGGGCGAGGACGAATTCGGATTGCGCGCGGAATTCGTGCAGCTGGTGCGGGCAGCCAAGGACGCAAGAAGCCTCAACGAATAGCCAATCCTGACAATGCGAGCCGCCGCGCAAGCCGACATCCTTGCGCGGCGGCTTTCTTTTGAGCGGCTTTTTCTCGGATTTCCGCGGATTTTGCCGGTGGCTCACAGTTTCCATTGCATCCCGCCTCAGGATCGGGAAAATGGAAAAAAACTAAACTGACAAATTATCAGGATGGAACCGCTCCGATGACGATCACAGAGAACGCCGCGCCTGCCGGCGCCCGTTTCGACAAGGAAGCCCTGCTCGCCCGCTATCGCGCCGAACGCGACAAGCGCCTGCGCGCAGACGGCAATGCCCAATATCTCCAGATCAAGGATCAGTTCGCGCATTATCTCGACGATCCCTACACGCCGCGCGTCGAGCGCGAACCGAAGACCGATCACGTGACCTTTGCCTTTGTCGGCGGCGGCTTTGCCGGCCTCGTCACGGGCGCGCGTCTCGCGGAAGCCGGCATCGCCGATGTCCGCATCATCGAGAAGGGCGGCGATTTCGGCGGCACCTGGTACTGGAACCGCTATCCGGGCGCGCAATGCGACACGGCATCGATGATCTACATGCCGCTGCTTGAGGAAACGGGCCACATGCCGAGCGAGAAATATGCGCACGCGCCCGAAATCCTCGCCCAGTGCCAGCGCATCGGCAGGCAATACGGTCTCTATGACAACGCGCTGTTCCACACGGAGGTGAAAAACCTGACATGGGACAATGAGAACGCGCGCTGGGTGATCGAGACCAATCGCGGCGACCGCTTCACCGCCGACTATGTCGGCATGGGCACCGGCCCCCTGCACGT
>NZ_DATKFR010000070.1:0-4233 GCF_035511255.1 Parvibaculum sp. | reverse complement strand
GGGCGGGCGAGGGCGCGTTTCTGACGTAAGCATCAGAGCGATCCTTGAAGCCCCGCCGCACAGGTCGGGGCTTTTCTCGTTTCAGAGCCCCGACCTTCGGCATCACGGAGAGAAAAATGGGTTCGAATCTTAGTTCACCTCTGGTCGCCATCGTCGGCGCGACGGGCGCCGTCGGCGTCGAGATGATCCGCTGCCTCGAAGAGCGGAATTTTCCGCTGTCCGGGCTCCGGCTCCTGGCCTCGCCGCGCTCGGCGGGCCGCAAGCTGAAGTTCCGCGACCGGGAAATCGAGGTCGAGCCGCTGACCGAACGGAGTTTCAAGGGCGTCGGCATCGCGCTCTTTTCGGCGAGCGGCACCGTCTCGCGGCAGTTCGCGCCGATCGCCGTGCGCGAGGGCGCCATCGTCGTCGACAATTCCTCGGCCTTCCGCATGGATGCCGATACGCCGCTCGTCGTACCGGAGATCAACGCGGGCGAGATCGCGCGTCACAAGGGCATCATCGCCAATCCGAACTGCGCGGCGATCATCTCGATCACGCCGCTCTGGCCGGTGCATCGGCGCAATCCGATCAAGCGCCTCATCATCGCGACCTATCAGGCGGCGTCCGGCGCCGGCGCGGCGGCGATGGAGGAATTGCGCGCCTCGACGGAAGCCTATCTCGAAGGCCGCGACTACAAGAACACGGTGCTGCCGCATCCTTACGCCTTCAATCTTTTCAGCCACAACACCAAGATCGATCCCGAGACGGGCTACAATGACGAGGAGATCAAGGTCATCGCCGAGACGAAGAAGATTTTCGGCGATCCCGACATCCGCGTTTCGGCGACCTGCGTCCGGGTGCCGGTGCTGCGCGCGCATTCGGTGGCGCTCACCTTCGAATGCGAGCGGCCAATTTCGGCGGCGGAGGTGCGCGAGGCGATGAAGACCGCGCCGGGCGTGAAGCTCGTCGACGACTGGGCGAACAATTACTTCCCGATGCCGAAGGACGCGTCCGGTCAGGACGACATTCTCGTCGGTCGCATCCGGCAGGACCTCAGCGATCCGTCGGGCCGCTCGGTCACGCTCTTCTGCGCCGGCGATCAATTGCTCAAGGGCGCGGCGCTCAACGCCGTGCAGATCGCGGAGAAGCTCGTCAGGGTGCCGGCTGACGCCGCGTAAATCTTCATGCCTCGCCTTCCGCTGGACATCGGGAGGCGAGGCTTTATGCTCCCGTAAAATTGGTTAGCAGGCCGAACTAATGGCCGCGAAGCGACAGGGAGTAAACGAGCATGGCGAATGTCCAACCCGAAGACCTGACGCCGATCCTGGTCGGCTGCGGGCAGATCGTCCAGAAGGAGAAGGACGTCGAGAAGGCGAAGTCGCCCATGCATCTGATGGCCGATGCGGCGCGTCTCGCGGCCGCCGATACCGGGCTCGGCGACAAGCTCTGGCCCGTGGTCGACAACATCACCGTCGTGCGCTTCATCACCGACAGCCCCGACTCGGGACGTCTGCCGTTCGGCAAATATCCCAATGCGCCGAAGACGCTCGGCAACCTCGTCGGCGCCAACGCCTCGAAGAACTGCTACGGGCCGACCGGCGGCAACACGCCGCAATATCTCGTCAACCACACGGCGGAGCTGATCGCCGAAGGGCAGACCGACATTGCGCTGGTCGCCGGCTCGGAATGCTTCGGCACCATGATGCGCGCGCTGGGGCAGGGCAAGATGCTGCCCTGGAACGACGAGCCCGGCGGCGAGCGCATCGACATCGGCCATGAGCGGCTCGGCGTCACCGAAGTCGAGAAGCGTCACAAGCTGCAATTCCCGGTCAACATCTATCCGCTCTTCGAGAATGCGATCCGCGGCCAGAAGAAGCGGAGCGTCCGCGAGCATCAGCTTTCGATCGGCAAGCTGATGGCGCCTTTCACCGAAGTCGCGGCGAAGCATCCGCAGGCCTGGTTCCCGGTCGCGCGCACGGCCGAAGAAATCGCCACGCCGACCGACGACAATCGCTATGTCGGCTTTCCGTATACGAAGTATATGAATGCGATCATGCAGGTCGATCAGGCGGCGGCCGTCGTCATGATGTCGGTCAAGAAGGCGCGCGAGCTCGGCATTCCCGAGGCGAAGTGGGTCTATCTCCACGGCTGCGGCGACGCCAACGACATCTGGTTCCCGACCGAGCGCGAGAACTTCCATTCATCGCCGGCGATCCGCCTCATCGGCAGGAAGGCCTTCGACATGGCCGGCTGGAAGATTTCCGACATCGACTACATGGACCTCTATTCCTGCTTTCCCTCCGCCGTCCAGATCGGCCGCAACGAACTCGGCATTGCCGAGGACGACCCGCGTCCGCTGACCGTCACCGGCGGTCTTCCCTATTTCGGCGGCGCGGGAAACAACTACGTCATGCATTCCATCGCGACGATCATGGACAAGCTGCGCGCGAAGCCGGGCACCAAGGGGCTCTGCACGTCGAATGGCTGGTATGTGACGAAGCACGGCATCGGTCTTTACTCGACCGAACCCGTAAGGGGTTCGTGGAAGCGTGAGAAACCCGCCTCTTATCAAGCCGAGATCGACAACGGGCCGCACCCGGCGGTCGACGAGACGCCGAACGGCGCGGCGAAGATCGAGACCTATACGGTCGTCAACGGACGCGAGGGACCGGAGTTCGCCATCGTCATGGGCCGGCTCGACGCGACGGGCGCGCGCTTTGTCGCCCATACGCCGAATGACAAGGTGACGCTCACCGACATGATGGAGCGCGAACAGCTTGGCCGGTCGGGCAAGGTTCAATCGGCGGCGGACGGCAGCGTCAACATCTTCACGCCGGCCTGATCTATCCCGCCGGGGCGGGCGGTTCCGGGGCCGAATGCAAATCGGCCTCGGCAGCGGCCAGCGCCTTGCGGAGGGTTTCGGGCAAGACCGGCTTTCCGGCGAAACCGAGCGGATTGCATGCACGGACGGCGGCCTTCATCTGATCGTCGATATTGCCGCTGACAAAAAGGCAGCGAAGGCCGATGCTTTCATGCAGCAGGCGAGCGGCCTCTATGCCGCTGGTGCCGCGGGCGAGGCGCACATCCATCAAGGCGAGGTCGGGTTGCTCCGACGCGGCAAGTGCCAGCGCCTCCTGCGGATCGGTGGCGATCCCGCAGGGTTGATGGCCGAAATCCTCCAGCATCATTTCGAGATGCATGGCGATCAGCACTTCGTCCTCGACGATCAGGATACGCACTCAGACGTACCCCCATGGGACAGGCGATCAGGCCGCCGAACGAAACCTGCGTTGGTTCCATCTCGCGAGAAAAGAGGATGAGGTAAATAATTACAGGCGAACGCCTGCATAAGCTGGCACATGGTAGCCCCCGATTGAAAACCCAACGTGCTGCCACGAGGTTGGTTCCGCCGGCGGCTCGGGTTTGACGCTTAAGCCGTGCTTGCGTCATTCTCGCAACAGGGCTTGGCCAGGGGGAAACCCGGGCGCGTCGCTCAGGGCGAAGGGGGCTTACATGACGGGTATTTCGACGGCCATTCGGCCGCTTCTTTTGCTGACATTTCTGGTTCTCGCCGCCTGCGCGACGCCCGCGAAAAATTTCGCGGCGGCGCCCGACCTCGAGCAGGCCGTTCGGGCCGATACGCCGCCGTTCGACGGAAAGGCCCGCGTTCTCTTTCTTGCCGGAGAAGTGAGCGCCTTCGGATTTGAATACGATATGAAGAATGCCGCCAACTTTCTCGTAAACAGCCAAAGCGTCGGCGGGATCAACAAGGGCGAGATGTTGGTGGTCGAACTTGCGCCAGGATCTTACGATTTCGGCTGGGACGTCAGTATGAGTGGCGATTCCGGTGTAAAAGTCATTCCCCTTCACAAGGAACTGAAGGCCGGCGAGATTCTCTATCTCGGAGGTAAATACGATACCCGGTATGGCGGCGCGTTCGGAATTGTGGGCGTGCTGGTCGATCCGCCACGTGCGGAGCTGGTTGTCTGTGAAGGGGATTGTCGCGCACGGTCCCAAACTCTCAAGGTCGTCGTGGCGCAGAAGTAAGCGGATCGTCGCGACGATTACGACACGGGGAGATTCGCCAGCGGCATTGCCTCTCGGGCCGAGGCGTGGTTGAACTCGGCATCGACAAATTTCGCGAGTAAAGGCAATGCCCCTCATCTACATGATCCGACATGGCCGCGCGGCGGCGGGGTGGGATGCCGATATGGATCCGGGTCTCGACGATCTCGGCCGTTCGCAGTCCGAGGC
>NZ_DATKFR010000069.1:0-2590 GCF_035511255.1 Parvibaculum sp. | reverse complement strand
CCTGGCCTTCATCGACGATGGCGGCTACCGCGACCCGCGCTGGTGGCTCAGCGATGGTTGGGCCTGCGTGCAAAGCCAGGGCTGGGCGGCCCCGGCCTACTGGCAAGCCCCGGACACGCCCGGCGGATGCTGGCAGGCCTTTCAAAACGGTCCGAATTGGGGGCGCGACGTCTTCGTACCGCTGGACGCGATCATCGGCGGTCCCGAACGCGCCGGACAGGGCTGGCAGATGCTGATGAGCGCGTTGGCCGCCGGCCGTGGCATCTCTCTGCCCTCGCTCTCCTCGGCAGGTGCCGCCTTCTGCGCACATGCGACGGGAGCCTATGCCCGCATCCGTACGCAATTCGGCATTCCGATCTGCAAGTTCGAAGGCATCGAGGAGCGCCTCGCACGTATCGCCGGCATCGCCTATCAGCTCGATGCCGCCCGCCGCCTCACCTGCGCGGGTCTCGACCAGGGACACAAGCCGTCGGTCATTTCGGCGATCATGAAATCGCAGGCGACGGAGCGTATGCGCATCGCCGTCGACGACGCCATGGACGTGCATGGCGGCAAGGCCGTCATCGACGGGCCGCTCAACTATCTCGGCAACGTCTATCGTTCCGTTCCCGTCGGCATCACCGTCGAGGGCGCCAACATCCTGACACGCAGTCTCATTCTCTTCGGCCAGGGCGCCATTCGCAGCCATCCCTATCTCTTGAAGGAAATGACCGCGCTGGCCGACGAGGACAAGGCGCGCGGCCTCGAGGAATTCGACCGCCAGTTCTGGCGGCATTTCGGCCATAGCCTCAAGAATCTCTTCCGCGTCTGGGGCCGCGCCTGGACGGGCGGACGTTTCGCACCGGCTCCCGACGCGGGCGAAGCCACGCCCTACTACCGCGGGCTCGGCCGCTATGCTTCGGCCTTCGCTCTCACCTCGGACATCGCATTGCTCACGCTTGGGGGCGCGTTGAAGCGCAAAGAGATGCTTTCGGCACGGCTCGGCGACATCCTGTCCGAACTCTATCTCCTCTCCGCCGTCCTCAAACGCTGGCAGGACGAGGGCCGCCAGCCGCAGGACCTCCCACTTCTCGCCTGGTGCATGGAAACGGGCTTTGAGGCGATCGAACGCCGCCTGGACGAGATCTTCGCGAACCTCCCGAACAGACCCGCCGCATGGCTGCTGCGCTTCCTCGCTCTGCCCTTCGGACGCCGCGAGCGAGGCCCGTCGGACAAGCTGACCCAGACCTGCGCGCGCCTCCTGCTCGCGCCCTCTACGGCCCGGGATAGGGTGGCCGCCGGCATTTTCCATGGCCACAGCAATGATGGCCTGGCAAAACTCGAACGCGCTTTCGCCGCCGTCACGCGCGCGGAGCCCATTCACGATCGCCTGCGCAAGCAGGGCATACATGACTGGCGCAAGGCGGAAAGCCAAGGCATGATAAGTTCCGAGGAGAGCGAAGCACTCGCGGACGCGGAAGCCGCTACGCGCGAGGTGATCGCTGTCGATGATTTCGCTCCAGAGGAACTGTCGCCCCAACGCGACGACAAAAATGAAGAAAACGCCGCACAGGAACCGATCTCCAGAGCCACGGGCTGGCGCTAGCTTTCATGGGGTACGGCGCCGAGGCAGCGCCGCATGACGCCGCAAGCGTTCAGCGATCCCGACGCGCTGGCGGAGGCCATCGTCGCGAAGGTCGGTAAGGAGATCGTGCTGGCCCTCCCGCTCGGGCTAGGCAAAGCAAACCACGTCGCTAATGCGCTCTTCGCCCGCGCATCGGCCGATCCCTCGATCTCGCTGCGCATCTTCACCGCGCTCACGCTCGAAAAGCCGCGTCCTGCGAGCGATCTCGAGCGGCGCTTCATTGCGCCCTTCATCGACCGGCTTTTCGGCGGCTACCCGGACCTCGCCTACGCGAAAGCCCTGCGCGCGGGTACGCTGCCGCCGAACATCGAGGTCAATGAATTCTTCTTTCTCGCCGGACGCTGGCTCAACGTGCCGGCCGCACAGCAAGGTTATATTTCCGCCAACTACACCCATGCGCTCCGCTACATTCTAGACCGTGGCGCCAATGTCGTCGCGCAACTCGTCGCGAAGCATCCCGACGGCGCGCATTACAGCATCAGTTGCAATACCGACATCACGCTCGACCTGCTTGCCGCGCGCGACGGGGGCAAGACGGATTTCCTGTTCGTCGGCCAGGTCAACAGCGAGCTTCCCTATCTCGGTCACGAGGCCGAACTTCCGGCCTCCGCCTTCAGTCACATGCTCGAAAGCCCCGCGACGGATTTCCCGCTCTTCGCCCCGCCGAAGGAGCCTGTAAGCGTCGCTGACTATGCCGTGGGGCTGCATGTCGCGCGGCTCGTTCCGGATGGTGGCACGCTGCAGATCGGCATCGGCTCCATGGGCGACGCCGTCGCGCGCGGGCTCATCCTGCGTCACCACGACAATGCCGCTTTCCGCAAAGCCGCCGCGCGGCTGAACACGGCATCGCTCGCCGGCTTCCAGATGCAGGACGCGCCTTTCGACAAGGGCCTCTTCGGGTCGAGCGAAATGCTCGTCGACTCCTTCCTCGAACTCATCAAGGCCGGGGTCCTGAAGCGCGAAGTC
>NZ_DATKFR010000068.1:0-1821 GCF_035511255.1 Parvibaculum sp. | reverse complement strand
GAACTACGAACGCGAGTAGTATTCGACGACGAGATGCGGCTCCATCTGCACCGGGAAGGGCACATCGGCCGGGACGGGAATGCGGATCAGCTTCGCCGTCAGCTTGTTCTGGTCGACTTCGACATATTCCGGCGTATCGCGCTCGGCGCTCTGCACCGCCTCGAGGACGACGGCGAGCTGCTTCGACTTCTCGCGCACCTCGACCACGTCGCCTTCACGCAGGCGGTAGCTCGGGATGTTGACGCTCTTGCCGTTCACAAGCACATGGCCGTGATTGATGAACTGGCGGGCGGCGAAAACCGTCGAGACGAACTTCGCGCGGTAGACGACCGCGTCGAGACGGCGCTCCAGCAGGCCGATCAGGATGGCGCCCGTGTCGCCGCGAAGGCGCGAGGCTTCCTTGTAGATGCCGTGGAACTGCTTCTCGGAGATGTTGCCGTAATAGCCCTTCAGCTTCTGCTTCGCGCGGAGCTGGACGCCATAGTCGGAGAGCTTGCCCTTGCGGCGCTGTCCGTGCTGGCCGGGGCCGTATTCGCGGCGGTTCACCGGGGACTTCGGGCGGCCCCAGATGTTCTCGCCCAAACGGCGGTCGATTTTGTATTTGGCTTCCTGGCGCTTTGTCATCGCGATTCCTGTCAAAAATGGAAACGCCCCTCCTTTGCCGCCGGGCTATCAAGCCCTTGAGCCGACAGGTAAACTGGCTTCAAGCGTCGCCGTTTCCCACGGGTGCGTAAAATGAAAGCGGCCCCCAAGGGGACCGGCTTCGGGGCGGGTTTTAGCCCGCCTCCGCATATGTGTCAAACGATTGAAATCGGGGCGAAATCAGCCTTCCGGCCCCTCACCCTTCGGGATACGCCTCGCCAGCGCCGCGACGACGCCGCGCATGGTGCGGACCTCCTGCTCCGTCATGGTCGCCCGCTGGAACATGTTGCGAAGGTTCCTGACCATGGAGGGACGCTTCTCCGGCGGCTTCAGGAAGCCGAAGCGGTCGAGTTCGCTCTCCAGATGCTCGAAGAAGCCCAGAAGCTCCTCCTTGGTGGCCGGACGCGTCTGGAGATAGTCGATCTGCTCGGCTGGCGTCCGGTCGGCGGCCTTGAACCATTCATAGCCGATCAGGAGCACCGCTTGGGCGAGGTTCAAGGAAGCGAAGGCCGGGTTGACCGGAACCATCAGAACCGCGTCGGCGAGCGCCACATCGTCATTGTTGAGGCCCGTGCGTTCCGGCCCGAACAGGACGCCGGCGCGGCCGCCGCCACCGATCACCTCGCGAAGCTTCGCTGCGGCCGTTTCGGGCGTCAGGACGGGTTTGACCATGTCGCGGGTGCGCGCCGTCGTCGCGATCACATAATCGAGGTCTGCGACTGCCTCCTCGGTGCGGGTGCAGAGCCGCGCGCCGTCGATGACGATGTCGGCGCCTGACGCAGCGGCACGGGCGCGCTCGTTGGGCCAGCCGTCGCGGGGGCTCACGAGGCGCAGGTCCGAGAGCCCGAAATTGAGCATGGCACGCGACGCCGTGCCTATGTTTTCACCAAGCTGCGGCTGAACCAGGATGACGGCCGGCGTCGCCTCGCCTTGCGTGGGGTTGGCTTTGGTCTGATCCGTTCCGGCCATGAGAAAGGGCTCGCTCGTGAAATAATGTGTCGCTGAATAGGCGATTGGCCATCTTTAATCAATTGGCCCGCAATGTTATACGAACGGGGCCCAAGCGCTTATCCAGCGCCTCCCCCCGAGCCTCGCTCGCTCCCCTGCTCACGCTTTCTCGAAGGGTTCAGCCGCATGTCGAAGATCAAGGTCAAAAATCCTGTAGTCGATCTCGACGGC
>NZ_DATKFR010000067.1:0-3718 GCF_035511255.1 Parvibaculum sp. | reverse complement strand
GCCGCGACCGACTTCCACAACCTCGCCCACCGCCTCGTGGCCGACGCAGAAGCCGAGATCCGGGCTGAAGCCTTCGCCGTGATAGATGTGCAGATCGCTTCCGCAGATGCCGCATTTGTCCATCTTGACGATGGCGTCGGTATCGGCGGCGAGCTTCGGATCGTCGAAGCTCTCGTATCGAATGTCGCGCGGTCCTTGATAGAGAAGTGCTTTCATGGCGGCTCTCGCTTGTATCCTTGAAGTCTCATCCCGGGGGCGTCATGTGCGGAGCTTGCGGCTCCTGGACCTCGGGATAAGCCCGGGGTGACAGCAATATTTTGGGTTTACGCATTCCGCGCCATCAGCCCGCCATCGACAGGGACGGTCACGCCGGTGATGTAGCTCGCCGCTGGCAGACAGAGGCTCAGCGTGATGTGCGCCACCTCCTCCGGCAATCCATAGCGGCGAAGCGCGGTGCGGCGCTTGGCATAGATGTCCCTCTGCTCGTCGGGAATGCTTTTCGTCATGCTGGTAAGGATCGGTCCGGGGCAGATGCAATTGACCGTGATGCCTTCCTTGCCGAGTTCGACGGCGAGCGCGCGGGTAAGACCCGTGACGCCCGCCTTCGCCGCCGAATAGGCGCTATCGAGCGCCGTCGCGCCCAGCGCTTCCGTCGAGGCGATATTGACGATGCGCGGGCTTTTCGATTTGCGCAGATGCGGCAGCGCGGCACGGATGATGCGCTGATGCGCGGTGAGGCAAACGCGGATCATGCGCTCCCAGAGCTCGTCATAGCCTTCATTATCGATCTGCGTGAAGCCGGAGATGCCGGCATTGTTGACGACGGCGTCGAGCCCGCCGAAATGTCGCGCGACATCGGCGACGACCGCATCGATCTCCGCCTTGTCGCCGACATCGAGCTTCCAGGCTTTCGCCTTGCCGCCTTGGGCGACGATGCCGGCGGCCACCGCCTCCGCGCCCTCGCCGTTGTAATCCGTCACCGCGACATTCGCGCCTTCGACGGCGAAGACCTCCGCCGTCGCGCGTCCCATGCCGCTGGCGGCGCCAGTGACCAGCACCGTCAATCCCCTCACCGACCGGCTCAGTTCCGTCATCACGCTTTCCTTCCTGTTCGTTGCGTTCAGAGGCCACGTTCAGAGAATGAGACCGCCATCGACCGGGATCGTCTGGCCGAGCACATAGGCCGCGAGCGGCGACGCAAGGAACAGCGCGACGCCGGCCATATCCTCCGGCGTACCGAGCCGGCGCATCGGAATCCCCTGGATGGACGCCGCAAGCCGCTCCGGACTTTCGGTCGTTACCTTGGTGAGCTTGGTATCGACGAGGCCCGGCGCGATCCCATTGACGCGAATGCCGTCCTTCGCCCAAGCCTCCGCCAGTGTGCGCGTGAGACCCACGGCGCCGGTCTTCGAGGCATTATAAGCCGGGTTGCCGCGCGTCGAATGGAACGCCGCCGTCGAACTCACCGTGATGAGCGAGCCTTTCGACGCGGCCAGCAGGTCGTGGAACTTGATCGCGCAGGCCATCAGGCTGTTGAGATTGACGTCCATCACCTTCTGGAAACCGTCCATCCTGAATTCGCCGCGCTGATAGATCACCGTTCCCTGACAGAGCACCAAGACGTCGAGCCTGTCGAACGGCGCCTTGTAGGCTTCGATCGCGTCGAAATCGGCGACGTCCATGTGATCGTAGTGAAGTCCGGCGAGATCGGAGCCTTCCGCTGCCGAGTAATCCGACGCCTTAGGTCGCGTGCCCCAGACATGCACGGTAGCGCCCTTCGCGCGGAAGGCTTGCGAGATGCCGTTACCGATGCCGCTCGATCCACCGACCACGAGCACCGTCTTTCCCGAAAAATCGAGTTCCTTCACCTGTTCCTCCGCTGGGTCGTTTCTTCTGCTTGCGACCATCATAATCAACGGGGAGCGCAGGGGCGCAAGGCTCATGCAAAAGGCGGCGGAATGTTTCCCGCCGCCCCTGCGTCAGCCCAGGCGCCAGCTTCTAGGCGACCGCCTTCAGCTTCGCATTCCGGTCCATCGCCTTGCCGATGTAATCGCCGCCATCCGCAATCGCGCGACGCGCCGCATCGAGCATCGGATGGAAGAAATGCCAGACATGGATCATCTCCGGCCAGACCTGAAGCGTCACCTCGACATCGGCCGCACCCGCCTTGCCGGCGAGCCGGATCGAATCGTCGAGCAGCGTCTCCGCCGCGCCGACATGAATGAGCAGCGGCGCAAGATCGCGGAACTCCGCATGCAGCGGCGCCGCAAGCGGCGTGCGCGGATGCGCATCGCCGAGATAGGCCTCCGCCATGCCCATCAGGCTTTCCTTCTGCACCATCGGATCGACATGAGCGAGCGCCGTCATCGAGTCGCCCAGCCCCTCGAGATCGATCCAGGGCGAGATGCAGAAGCCGCAGGCCGGCTGTTCGAGCCCCGCATCGCGAATGGCGAGCAACGTGGCCACTGTCAGTCCGCCGCCCGCACTGTCGCCCGCGATGGCGATGTTGCCGGGCGCGAACCCCTGCGCCAGCAGATAGCGATAGGCCGCAAGCGCGTCGTCGACGGCCGCCGGAAACGGCGCCTCCGGCGCGAGGCGGTAATCGACCGACAGCGTGCGCGTGCCTGCCGCCCGGCCGAGTTCGGTCACGAGATGCCGGTGGCTCTTCACCGAACCGATGACATAGCCGCCGCCATGCACATACATGATGACGCGATCGCGCGCGGCGCCGGGCGTCGAAGCCCATTCGGCCGGCACACCATTGGCGGTAACGCTCTCAAGCGTCACGTCCGATGCGGTCGGGAAAACGGTGCCTAGATTGTCATAGGTCTGGCGCAACTCCGCCGTGTCGGCGGGTTCGGGCATCGAGGCGAGAAACTCGCGGATGGCAACGATCTCCTGGTCTTTCATGTTGTCCTCCCTGTGATGATTTCGACGTTCTCAGATCGCGCCGCGTTCCTCCCGGAAGAAGCCGAGCTTCTGCTGCGCCGCGCGGTCGGAATAATTGAAGAGCACGGCCTCGCTCTCAGGCTCGTGGCGGACCCATGTCCAGTTCGGCACGGCGAAGATATCTCGCGGGCCCCATTCGACGACGGTGTCTCCGACAACGGATTTCCCCCGGCCTTCCGATACAACATAAACCGAGCTTTCCGTCGAACGATAGGGCGCGCCGCGGAAGCCTTTGGGCAACAGCGTCAGAAACGCGGCCATGGTCGGCACGGCATGGTCGCCCGTGGCCGGGTTTACATAAGCAAGCTTGTGCCCGTTGTGAGGATCGGGCGCATCCGATTTCGCGAGCTGCGCCAGCGCCGCGCGGGAGCGTTCATAGGGATAGCGGAAAAGCGGCGAGTGAAGCCCTTTCGGCGTCCAGTCGACCGGCAGGAGCCCGTTGCCATAGCGCGCCAGCGCATCGCCCTCGTCGCGATGGAGCGGATGGTGCGTCTCGGGATAATTGTCTGCGAAGACCGCATCGAAGAAGCGCGCCATCGGCACGTCGACGCCGTCGAGCCAGAGGATCGGCCGATCGCCGTCATTCGAATGATCGTGCCAGAGACCGGACGGCGTGACGATGAAGTCGCCCTGTTCCATCCTTGCGCGCTCGCCATCGACGGCGGTGAAGGCTCCGCCCTTGCTTTCGAGCACGAAGCGGATCGCTGTCGGCGTATGCCGATGCGCCGGCGCGACCTCGCCCGGCATCACCATCTGCACGCCGCCCGCC
>NZ_DATKFR010000066.1:0-2935 GCF_035511255.1 Parvibaculum sp. | reverse complement strand
AGATAGGGCACCGCATCGAGCCGGAGCCCGTCGACGCCCATCTCGAGCCAGAACTGCATGACGCGCAGCACTTCCTTCAGCACCGCCGGATTGTCGTAGTTGAGATCGGGCTGATGCGAATAGAAGCGATGCCAGAAATAGGCGCCCGCGACCGGATCCCATGTCCAGTTCGATTTCTCGGTGTCGCAGAAGATGACGCGCGTGCCGGCATAGACCTGATCGCTGTCGGACCAGACGTAATAATCGCGATAGCGCGAGCCAGGCTTGGCGCGGCGCGCGCGCTGAAACCAGGGATGCTGATCGGATGTGTGGTTGACGACGAGCTCGGTGATGACGCGGATGCCGCGCGCATGCGCTTGCTTCACGAAATGCCGTACATCGGCCATCACGCCGTAATCGGGGTGGACGTCCTTGTAGGCGGCGATGTCGTAGCCGTCGTCGAGACGCGGCGAGGGATAGAAAGGCAGCAGCCACAGCGTGTCGACGCCGAGCTCGGCGATGTAGTCGAGCTTCTGGATCAGCCCCGGAAAATCGCCGATCCCGTCGCCATTGGCGTCGAAAAAGGATTTCGGATGGAGCTGGTAGACGACCGCGTCCTTGTACCAGAGCGGATCGTCGTTCAGCGGCACTTTCACGCTCGCCATTCAGAATTCCTCATATGGGCGGACGCGCCAGATGGCGAAAGGAAGCTCCGCCGGGTCGAGCCTTACGGTTTGATTTTTGCCGTGCCAGACGAAGCTGTGGCCGCGCATCAGGTCATGCGCCTGAAGCGCGGCGTGGTCGGCGAAGCCCCATTCCCAGAGTGGGAGTTCGATCGCAGCCTCGTGCGCGCGGAAGGGATCGAGATTGATCGCGGCGAGAACGACATTGTCGCGGCCGGGCGTCGCCTTGGCGAAGTAGAGAATCTGATCGTTGAAGGCGTTGTAGAATTTCAATCCGAGATGCGTGTGGAGCGCGGGATTGGCTTTCCGAATGCGGTTGAGCTGCGAGATTTCGGCGACGATGTTGCCGGGCCGCGCCCAGTCCCAGGCGCGGATTTCGTATTTCTCGGAGTTGAGATATTCCTCCCGGCCGGGCAGCGGCGTCGCCTCGCAGAGCTCGAAGCCGCTATAGACGCCCCAGAGGCCCGACAGCAGCGTCGCGAGCGCCGCGCGGATGAGATGGCCCGGCCGGCCGGCCGTCTGCAGGAAAGGCGGATTGATGTCCGGTGTGTTGACGAAGAAGTTCGGCCGGAAATAGTCGCGCACGCCTTCGCCGTTGAGTTCGGTGAGATAATCTGTCAGCTCTTCCTTGGTGTGACGCCAGGTGAAGTAGGTATAGGACTGCGAGAAGCCGAGCTTCGCCAGACGGTTCATGCGCTTGGGCGCGGTGAAGGCTTCCGACAGAAAGATCACATCCGGGTGCCGCGCCCGGACGCTCGCGATCAGCCATTCCCAGAACGGATAGGGTTTGGTGTGCGGGTTGTCGACGCGGAAAATTTTGACGCCTTCGACGACCCAGAAGAGTACGACGCTTTCGAGCGCCAGCCAGAGATCGGGAATAGCGCCTTCGGCGTAAAATTCGACGTTGGTGATGTCCTCGTATTTCTTCGGCGGATTCTCGGCATAGCGCAGCGTGCCGTCCGGCTGCCATCTGAACCAATCCGGGTGCTCCCTGATCCAGGGATGATCGGGCGAGCACTGGATCGCGAAGTCGAGCGCAAGTTCGAGCCCCTGATCGCGCGCAGCGTCGCGCAGCCGGCGGAAATCGGCGAGCGTGCCGAGTTCGGGATGGATGTCGGTATGCCCGCCTTCGACGCCCCCGATCGCATAGGGGCTGCCCGGATCGCCGGGCTCGGTCGTCAGGGCGTTGTTGCGGCCCTTGCGGTTGGTGCGGCCGATCGGATGGATCGGCGGCATGTAGAGAACGTCGAAGCCCATGTCGCGGATGGCCGGCAGGCGGGCGATGACGTCGTCGAAGGTGCCGTGACGCTGCGGGTCGCCGCTTTGCGAGCGCGGGAAGAGTTCGTACCAGCTTGCAAAGCGTGCCTCGAGACGCTCAGCCCAGATCGGAAAGCTCGATGGATGACGCGAAGGAAACCGGCGCGGCTGAACGGCGTCCATCGCGGCGGAGAGGGCGTCGGAGAGCAAAAGCCCCGCCTTCGCCGTGTCGTCCGCCGCAGCGTCGAGGCCGGCGAGAGCCGATTCCAGCGCGTCGCGCGGTTCGCCTTCCGCATGGGGGATGGCGGCGACGAGTTGCGCGCGGCCGTCCTCGATCTCGTTGTGCAGCGAGACGCCGGCGGCGAGCTTCTTCTTCAGATGCACTTTCAGCGTCCGGAAATCATCCCACCAGGCTTCGATGGTAAAAAGATGCGCGCCAAGCCGTTCGAGAGGCAGTTCGGCGCGCCAGCGGTCGTTCTCGGTTGCGGTCATGCGGATGCGGTTCCACTCCGCCTGATCGGCCGGTCGCCACAGAAGCTCGACGGCCAGTTCGTCGTGCCCGTCGGCGAAAATGTCCGCCTCGACGATAACGCGCTCACCGACGATACGTTTTACCGGGAAGCGCCCCTCGTCGACGGAAGGTGTGACGTTTTCGATCGCGATGCGCGGTGCGTGCATCGCCTCCAGGATCGCCTGCTTTCCGGACGTCTCGACGATGACTGGATGCGGCCGGCTGCCCTTGAAGACCAGAACCTCGCCCGGCTTGAGGCGGATGCGGCGCGACGGGTCGAGAGCTTCTGGCGCTCCGGCGTTGACGGAGTCGAAATGCGTGAAGAGGCCGGTATGCGTCAGGACCTGCGCAGTGTCGATGTCCGTGCTGCGATGAAGGCTGGCATTGGCGAGCAGCAGGAAGGCGTCGTCCGAACAGGCGGGAGAAGCCAGGTTTGTGCGAACCAGGGCCGAGGCATCGGCGCCGCCGCCCGGAAGGCTGATGAGCGCACCGTGTCCGCAGGCGA
>NZ_DATKFR010000065.1:0-3752 GCF_035511255.1 Parvibaculum sp. | reverse complement strand
GCGACGAAAGTCGTCGCCTTGCCCGCCAGCGAATAGAGGCCGAAGAACTCGGTCATCATCTCGACCGGCGCGATGCGCGCGAGCATCGTGCGGCTGGACGCAATGGTCGGCCCCGCCATCAATCCGAAGAAGGCGACGGTGATGAGAAAGCCCTGCTGCGGCAGCGTCGAGAAAGCCTTCGCATCCGGCGCGGCGGGGACATGGATGAAGAAGAAGAGCTGATCGCGATCGAAGGAGATCAGCACCATGAAGGCGACGAGCGCGAAGACGAGCGACCAGATGAGCGTCTTCTTCGAACCGAAGCGCTGATCGGTCCAGCCGCCGACAAAGGCCCCCAGCGCCGCAAAGAACGTCGCCCAGAGCCCGTAGACCGCCATCTCCATCGCTCCCCAATGGAAGATCGAGGCGGCGAGAATGCCGCCGAAGACGAAGATCGCGTTCATGCCGTCGTAAAAAGCCATGCGCGAAATGAGATAGAGCGCGACATTGCGGAAATGCCAGGCCTCGCTGATCGTATGCGCGAGCCGGACGAGACCGGCCTTGGCGGCCGCCATGCGCGAGAGCCCGCGATGCGCCTGATCGGGCACGAAGAAGAGAAGCGGCAGCATGAAGACGAAGAACCACGTGCCGGAGATCGGCCCGACGATGCGGTCGGTTTCATGCGCTTCCTTCGACAAGCCGAAGAGCGGCGCGTCGGGAATGAGGGGCGCATGGACGACGCCCGGCAATTGCAGATAGATCAGCACCAGAACCAGCGCAAAGATCGCCGCGAGCTGGCCGACGCCGATGCCGATTCCCGACAGAAGCCCGATGCGGCGCTCCGAGGCGATGGTCGGCAGCATGGCATTGGCGAAGATGATCGCGAATTCCATGCCGACCGAGGCGACGATCAGGGCCAGCATGACCGGCAGCACGGGTTCGCCCGGCACCGCGATCCAGAGGCCGAAGCATCCCACCGTGCAGAAGATCGTGAAAAAGACGATCCACGGTTTGCGCGGCCCGGCCGCGTCGGCCATCGCGCCGAGAAGCGGACTCGACAGCGCGATGATGATGCCGGCGATGGCTTGCGTATAGCCCCAGATCGCCTGGCCCTTCACCGGATCGCCGACCACGGTCGCGGTCAGATAGGGTGCGAAGAGGAAGATCGTGACGAGTGAAAAATAAGGCTGGTTGGCCCACTCGTAACAAACCCATGCGGCCTGCGCCAGCGTGGACGCAGGCTCGCGCTCTGTACGTATTGTCAATCGATCGCCTCCGCGCGTTCCTCCCGCACAAAGAGCATACCGACGAGCCCGATGACAAGAAGAACAAGCACGGAAGCAAAGCCCGCCCGCTGGCTTTGAAATATATCCGTCGTAATGCCGACCAGCGTCGGCCCGAGAAAGGCCGTCGCCGTGCCCGACAGCGCATAGATGCCGAAGAATTCCGACATCTTCGAGACGGGCGCGATGCGCGCCAGCATCGTACGGCTGTTGGCATAGGCGGCCGTGATGCAGATCGCGACGAGCAGCACGACCGTCAGGTAGAGAAGCTCGGGCAGCGTCCGGAAGAAGGGCAGATCCCAGAGCGGCGGCGTCGCCGGATCGTGGGGGAAGAAAAAGAAGAGCTCGGTCGGCGTGATCGAAACCGCGAGGACGACGCCGAGCGCCGTGCCGCCGATCGAGATCATGATGGCGCGCTTCGACCCGAACGTGTCGTCGAGCCAGCCGCCGAAAATGCCGCCGCCCACCGCGAAGATCGAGAGCACGATGCCGTAGATGGTGAGCGTCAGCGCATCCCAGTGGAAGACGCCCGCCGCATAGACGCCGCCGAAGACCAGCACCGCCGTCTTGCCGTCATTGTAGAACATGCGGGCGATGAGATAGGCGGCGACGTTCCGGTAGCTGCGGAGCTTGACCACCGTCTTGACGACCGTGCCGAGCCCGCGCTTCACGGCGACGCCGAGCGGCACACCCGCGCCCTTCACATCCGGCGTCCAGAGAAGGAGCGGCAGCGTGAAAAGCGCCATCCATAGGGCGCAGATCGGCCCCGCGATACGGCTGTTCTCGAATTGCGCGACGTCGATGCCGAAGAGCGCTTTCGCCGGAATGAAGCTCCAGCCGACCATGCCGGGAAGCATGAAGGCCCAGAGCATGAAACAGAGAATGATGAGCGCGCCGGCATTGCCGAGCGCCAGGCCGAGACCCGACAGGAAGCCGATGCGGTGATGCGGCGCGACCGCCGGCAGCATCGAATTGTGGAAGACCGCGGAAAATTCAAAGGCGATCGAGACCGCGACGACCAGCGCCGCGATGCCGAGGATGGAAAGCCCCTGCCCGCCCGGCAGCGCCCACCACAGCGCGAAGGTCGCCGGCACCATGATCGCGACGAAGAAGGCGATCCACGGCTTGCGCTTGCCGCCCGTGTCCGCGATCGCGCCGAGCACCGGCCCGAGCACCGCGATGAAGAAACCGGCAATGCCGTTGATATGGCCCCAGATCGCCTGGCCCTTCACCGGATCGCCGACGACCACATTCGAGAAATAGGGCGAGAAGATATAGATGGTGATGAGGATCACGTAAGGGTTGCGCGCCCATTCGAACAGCGCCCAGCTCCACTGGCCCTTGCCGTCCGCCGCCGCGTCGCCCGTCGCCGACAGAAGTTGGGAGCCGATCTGCCCCGGTACCTGAATGCGCAACGGCTCGTCGCCGCTCTCCCGGTTGAGCTGATCCACTTGATACTCCTCCCATGACAATGGCAGGTCCCCGCGCCCTTCTGCCGAGGGCGCTTGCCGAACCCGCGCCGCGGGATTGGAGCATAAAGGGACCGGGCCGAAAAGGCCGCGAAAGGAATTTTGCAGGAGGAATTATGCCCGGCCGCGGGAATTCAGCGCGCGCCGCGCCGAAAATCCGAGTGCGAGCAGGAGCAGCGGAAAGCCGATCTGAAGATGGCTCGCGCCGGCCACAGGCGAGACGAGCGCCGGCATGCCATAGAGCGCGATGAGCGCGATCTTCTCGTTGCGCGTCGCGCCGCGCTCGACCATGTCGCTTGCAAGAATGGCGATGGGGACGGCCATGATCGCGAATTCGTAATCGAAGAGATAGGGTAGAAGGAGCAGCGTCGCGGAGATCAGCACCGCGAAGGCGAGCCGAGTCGGGCCCGCTCTGTACCAGACGCAGGCAACCGCAGCCGTTGCGCCGAGCGCCATCAGACCCTGCGCGCCATAGGCGAACCACTCGGGCAACCCGAGCAGGCGGAAGAAGACGAAGGCCGTCGGCATCTTGTTCCAGGGCAGGAATCCCTGTTCCAGGATTTCGCGGACGAGCGGCGCATTCTTGAGAAAGGCGAGCCAGAGATCGGTCCCGAGCACCAGCGTCGAGAGAAGCGCGAAGCCCGCCGCCGTCGCGCCGGCAACGAAGAAGACGCGCCATTGCCGCGATGCGATGAGCGCGACCGGAATGAGCAATCCGAGTTGCGGCTTGAAGGCGAGGAGACCGAGCAATACGCCGGCAAGTGCCGGACGCCGTTCCATGGCGAGGACAGCACCGGCAAAAAGCGCCGCGGAGAGAAATGAATTCTGGCCGTGGAAGGCGCAGATGAAGGCGCCGGGAAAGGCAAGAAGAAGAAGCACCGCCTCCTTCTGCTTCAGGAGCCGCGCCGTGGTCAGCGCATAAGCCGTCAGCGTGACGCCTGTGAAGACCAGATAAGAAAGAAGATAGGGCAGCAGTGCCAGCGGCGCCGCGAGAAGCTGGAAGGTCGGCGGGTAGTGCCAG
>NZ_DATKFR010000064.1:0-9446 GCF_035511255.1 Parvibaculum sp. | reverse complement strand
GCGGGGCGATAGCTGGCAGTCCGGACTCTTCGTCTACAAGGGCGAGACGCTGGATTATTACGACTATGTCCGCCGCGCCGTGGCCGGTCACGACATTATCTACGATCCCGTCGCCGAAACGCGCAGCATGATGCGCGGGCTGTGCGACGATCTTCACTACCGCGGCATGGCGATCGACGTCGCCATGAAGGCGGGGCTCAACAACCAGTCGCAGCCTTCGCGATTGCCGGACAATATCTACGGCACATCGGGCGACTGGGAGACTTACTCGACGCCCTCGCGCGACGCCCGCCTCAAGGTGTCCTTTCAGGAGTTGAAGGACCAGATGGCGAAATTTCTCGAGATGCACCGCGCCGGCAGCCGCAATATCGCCTATGGCGGCGCCAATCTCGCCCGCGATCTCGCCGCCGCCTATCGCGAGGAAGCGACGGCCTGCAGCGTCGTCTGGACGGCAAGCGACCAGAGCGAGCGGCGCATGAGTTTCGAGGAAGCGCGCGAACGTCTTTTCGACTTTTCCTTCGATCCCTATCACTGTCCCGAACGACGCTGGGGCGCGCGCGGAGAGGAGCTTGCGACCTGTCCCGATGGAGACATCAAGCAGGCATGGTATGCGGCCGAGCAGCGACTTCGTAACCAGACCGAGCGCACCTACGATGTGAAAATGGGCTTTGCGCTCGATCAGCTTCAGGCACGTGTGCAGGGAAGCGGCGTGGACATGCCGCCAGATATCGACGTGCTGGCGATGCTTGATAAGGCGGAGAGCGAGCAATCGGCCTCTGCGGCGCCGCTGGCGTCGGCATCGAAACCCTGATCCGTCAGAATCGGTACCAGAGCGCGAGGGTCAGCGTTCGGTCCCGTATGATGTTGTTGCCGGCGACCGTCTGCATGTAGCCGAGTTCCACGGAAACCGGCGCCTCGATTTCCTGCACGATGGAAAGGCCGAGCTTGGTCGCGGCCACGCTCTGCGCGCCTTCGGCGCTCTGCACATGGCCGATCGACGCGAAGCTCTCGTTCTTGACGAGCAGCATCGTCCGGTCGAACGGCCTGAAACCCATCGTCACATTGAGCTTGATCTCGTCGGGTCCCGCCGGGCGAAGCCGATAGGCGCTGTAGGTGTCTGAGAAGCCCTTCACGCCGAGAAGCGAGAAGTTCTGTCCGGTGTAGACTCCAAGCTCGCCGTCGATATCGCCGCGATGCGAACTGAAGGCGTCGTCGCCCGTCGTCGAGCCGTGATACACGGCGAGCGCCTGCACCGCATAGCGTACGTCGCGCCATTCGCCGAGATCGAGCCGGGCGCCGGTTTCTATGCGTGAGATGGCGTGCTGGACGAACTTGGTGCCGAAATAGTTCGTCTCGTCATGCGTGAATGCCAGCGACGAGACGAGCGTGAGGCTCTTCGTCCAGCCATATTCGACATAGGGCGCGAGCTCGACCTTGCGATAGGCATTGTGCGGTTGGGTCTTGCCGGACGTATCATAGGCCTCGTTCGCCCGGGTCGTGCTGAGGGGCACGATGACGAGGATGTGATCCTGGGGCATCGGCCAAGCCCCGGCTTGCGCGGGCACACTTGCCCACGGTCCGCCTGCCCATACTGCGCAGAACACCCCGACCAACCGTGAAGGTTTCACGGGAAGCCCCCTCTATGTGCCCGATTATGATGTTGCGTGGTGGCCTTGCGTCTGTAAAGCCCGGTGCTTACGTTTCCGGTCTCATCCCCGCCGGAAGGAAATACCTTGTCCCGTTCCCAGGAAACCATCGACCTGCTGCTGAGCCGCCGTTCCGTCAAACCCTTCACGATGGTCGAACCCGGGCCGGACGACGCCGATCTCGAACTCATCCTGCGTGCCGGCGCCCGTGTGCCGGATCACGGCAAGCTCGCGCCCTGGCGTTTCATCTTGTTCAAGGGCGATACGCGGGCCGCTTTCGGCAAGGTGCTGCGCGACATCTACAAGGTGGAGGAACCTCGCGCCGATGAGAGCAGGCTGAAGATCGAGGAAGGCCGGTTGCTTCAGGCGCCGCTCGTCGTCGCGGTCGTTTCGCGCATCGTGCCAAGCAAGAAAGCCCCGGAATGGGAGCAGGTTCTCTCCGCCGGCGCGGCCTGTCAGAACATGCTGGTGGCGGCGACGGCTCTCGGCTTCGTCGGCGCATGGCTCACGGAATGGTATGCCTATAGCGCGAAAGTCGCCGAGGCGCTTGGCCTTGGCGAGAACGAGCGCGTTGCGGGGTTCATCTATTTCGGCAGTCCGAGCATGCCGAAGGACGAACGCGAACGTCCGGCGCTCGCCGACATCTGCACCGAATGGAAGGCCGGCTGATTTTCAATGCGCCGGGATGTCGCCATCCTGGCGCATCGCCGTGAGGCGACCCTGCCGCAGGGCGACCGTCTGAACCGCGGAACGGCGCCGCGCCTCCGGCGTATCCATGCCGAACAGGTGATGGCGATGATCGTAAGCGTAGGCGACGATTACCAGCACCAGCAGAATGCCGGTCGAAATACCGGCGCCATGGCTCTGGATATAGGTGAGGCCGGTAATCGCTATGCTCGCCAGAACGAGCAGCAGGGCGAAAGTGATCTTGAAGGCGCGCATCGAAATCTCCCGCTACGGATCGCCGCATGTGTGTGACTATAGCCTGTACCGACAAGAAAGCGGAAATGTGAAGCTTTATGGGCAGTGACGGCGACGAGGACGTGAATTTGAGCCCGAGGCGTATCAAGGCCGTGCTTTTCGACAAGGACGGTACGCTGTTCCATTATCACGAGACTTGGGGGCCAATTCTCCATGAGGCGGCGAATCTCGTCGCGCAGCAGGACAAGGCGCTCGTGCCGGGTCTCATTGAAGCTGCCGGATATGACGCTGCCAGTCGTCGCATCCGTGCCGGCAGTATTTTTGCCGGCGGCGAGACGGTGGAACTCGCCAGGGTCTGGCGTGAAGCGGGCGCGACACAGGAGCAAGCAACGCTGGTTGAACTGCTGGACGATCTCTTCACGCGGGAAGCCTCGCTCCGCTCGCACCCGGTGATCGATCTGCCGTCATTCCTTTCCGGACTCGCAGCGCGCGGTTTCATGCTCGGTATCGCAACGAACGACAGTGTCGCATCGGCTGCGCGTACGGTCGAACGTTTCGGCTTCGGGGAACTTCTCGCCTTTTATTGCGGCTACGACAGCGGCCATGGTGCCAAGCCGGGGCCGGGTATGGTCCATGCCTTCTGCGAGGCCGTCGGATTGCCGCCGCAAGCCATCGCCGTCGTCGGCGACAACAGGCATGACCTCGACATGGGCCGTGCGGCGGGAGCGGGGCTTTTGGTCGGCGTCCTCACAGGTGCCAGCGCGCGCGCCGATCTCGCACCGTATGCAGATGCCGTTATAGAGAGCATCGCCGATTTGCCCTCGTTGCTTGACGACTTCCGCTAGCCGAGGTCCCAGATCGACTTGAAATTGCGCGCTTCGCCGAGAAGCCGCTGTGCCGGCGTTTTCTTGTCGATATGGCCGATCAGGCTGCGATAAGTGCCGAAGCCGCATAGCTCCTGCAACCGCGGTTCGAAACGGCGGACGAGATCGAGCGGCATGCCGAGCTGCTGGTTTTCCTGCTGGCGAATATAGCCCGCGCAATAATTCATCGCGATGCCGACGCGTCGGGCACCGGATCTGTTCGCGCCGCCGCCATGCCAGAGGCTGCCATGCCAGATGAGCACCGAACCTTTCGGCATCTCAGCCGGAATGCTGTCATATTCCTGGCCGTATACCGGCGAAGTATCGCGTTTGTGCGATCCGGGAATGACGCGCGTGGCGCCATTTTCCTCCGTGAAGTCGGTGAGCGCCCACATTGAATTGCAGACGAACGGCACATGCGGTTTGGCGACCGGCATCACCTGATCGTCGGCATGGATGGGCTGTGCCTTCTCGCCCGGATCGATAGAGATCGAGGAAAGTGACGAGACGAGGCAACCGTCATCGAGTACGCCTTCGACGATGGGCAGAACCACCGGATGCACCGGAATGCGTTCGAATACATTTCCGAGAGCGAGAAGATTGTAGATGCGGATAGTGTGGTGGCCCTCGAAGCCGTTGCGCGCGGGTTCGATCCCGCGTTCACGCTCGAGGCGGAGCAATGCGGCGTTCAGTGCGACGACGAGGTCCGGTTCGATCGCGTTCTCGACAATCGTGTAGCCCTGTTCCTCAATGGCCGACAGGTGCTTTTGGGTATCCTGGTTCATGGGCGCCTCCCTCCCCGGAGCGATCATGACTAAGAAGCTGGCGCCACCATCGGCGTGGCGGACCGAGCCATCTCAATCATGTTTCACCATGCGGAAAAGAACCAGCCCGAATTTGGGAATCGGCATCGGTTATCTACGACCGATGAGGATCAAAATGGGACTCGAAGCCTCGCTCACGTACGAACTGACGGCCTCAGCGCCAGGTAATCGGCTTCACATCGAAGGCGAGGCTGATGCGCTGCATATCCCCGGCGAAGGGGAGCGTGCGATGAAAAAGATAGGATGGGAAGAAAAGCGCGTCGCCCTCGCGCGGCTCATAGGTCAACGTCTGAGGCTCGAACTCTGCCGCGAAATCCGGCGGCGGATTGCCGAATTCGATCCAGCCGTCGTGCGCTTCGCCCGTGCCCATCGTAGGCGGCAGCGCGACATAATAGACGCCGCTCATCCAGCCGCCGGCGTGGATATGTGCGTGCTGATGACCTCCTTCGGACAGCAGCGTTCCCCACATGTCGAGTCTGTAGGTCTCCGGTACCTGGCCGAAGAAGGGATGATGTTTTTCGCGTTTGATCGAGTCGAAATGTGCGTCGATGACCGCACGGAGCATGGTTTCGAAGGTCAGGAAAGGTTCACGCGGATCGTCGAGCAGCAACGCCGTTTGACCGCCCATGCGCGTCGCCTTGCCGGCGGGTTCCCATGTCACGGTCGGATCGTTGCGCAGCGCATCGGCCAACGCTGCATTGAAGTCGGCGAGCGACGAGAAGCCCGGCGGCGGCGTCAGCGTCTTGCGGGCAATGGTTCGTGCCATCTCGGCGCGGAAGCCGGCCGGCATCTGACCGAGCTCCTGCGCGCGTGCATAGGGGAACCATGCGGCGGCACGGCGTTCCGGTCCGAATTTCGCGAGCGCGCGATCGAAGATTTCGGCAGCCTCGCGCGGATCGCCGCGCCGGAGCTTCACGAGGCCGAGGCTCACATAACTGACGCCGTCCTGCGGGTTCAGTGTGCTCGCCTGCTCATAGGCGGCTTCGGCGGCGGCGAGATCGCCGCGCTTCTGTTCCGCATTGCCGAGATTGCCGTAGGCCGCCGCATGCTTTGGCGCGATCGCGATGGCGCGGCGAAAAATATCGGCGGCTTCGTCGGCGCGGCCGAGTCGTAGCACGACCATGCCGAGCAAAGTGAGCGTCGCCGCGTTTCCGGGTTCGAGCTCGGAGGCGCGGCGAAAGGCTTGTTCGGCGTCGGCGAAGCGCCCGGCACGCTGTGCGATCTGGCCGAAGGTCAGATGGAAAACGGCCTGTCCGGGAAAGGCGGCGGCGGCGCGCGCGTAGTGCTCTTCAGCTTCCGCCCAGAGTGCCTTGTGCTGCAAAACGCGGCCGAGATTGATCCATGGGATTGGCGAATGCGGCGCAAGCTCCAGCGCGCGGCGGACCATCGGCTCGGCCTCGTCGAAGCCGCCGCGTTCGAGCAGCACGGCGGCGAGCATCGACATCGTCTCGGCGTCGTCCGGCCGTTCCGTCATGAGCGCGCGGGCCAAGGTTTCGGCCTGACCCTTCTTGCCAGACTGGATAAGACCGAGAATCTCTTTACGCCGTTCGAGAACATTGACCGGCAATTGCGTCTGGTCGCTCACATTTACTTCCGTGCTTGGCGCTTCGATGCCTGGGTTTGGGCCACAAGCTGCACGGGGGAGGGCCGGACGTCAATATGCGGCGGTCAGGGCCAGGTTGTCATGCGCAGCATCGAGTCCGCGCATGACGCCCATGGGAATGACGCTTTTCGCGGTTACTCGGCGGCGGCCATTGCCGCCGGTGCTTGCTGAACGCCGCGGACGAGCTTGCCGGGCATCGCGCCCGTCGCCTCTCCGTTCTCGAAGGTAATCACGCCGCCGACGATGGTGGCACGGTAACCTTCCGAGCGCTGGATCATGCGGCGGCCTTCGGCGGGAAGATCGAAGACCATTTCCGGCGCGAGAATGCGCAAGCGGTCGAGGTCGATCACATTGATGTCGGCCTTCATGCCGCGCGCAATCACGCCGCGATCGTTGAGGCCATAGAGGCGCGCGGTGTCATGCGTCTGCATGCGCACCACCTGCTCGAGCGGCAGGCGAGGTCCGCGCGCCCGGTCGCGCACCCAATGCGTCAGCATGTAGGTCGGGAAGCTCGCATCGCAAATGACGCCGCAATGCGCGCCGCCATCCGACAGGCTGAGGATCGTCGCCGGATGCTGCATCATCTCGTGGATGTGGTCGAAGTTGAAAAGGGCGTAGTTGAGGAGTGGTAGATAGATGTAACCGCGGCCGTCCTTTTCCATCAGCATGTCGTAGACGATCTCGGCCGGATCGCGGCCCTCGCGGGCGGCAAGCGCGGCGACGCTCATCTCCGGCGTCGGTTCGTAGTCGAGCGCGCCGTCATTTTCGAGCCGGAACATGCGGTCGAAGCCCTGCGTCATGATCATCCCTAGCACGCCCATGTCCTTGGGCTTGTCGGCGAGGATCTGCGCGCGGACTTCCGGTTTCTTCAATTCGACGAGGCGCTGGGCGAAGGGAAGATGTGCGATCTGCGCGTAGGTGCCGCGGCTGACGAAGGGATGGATCGTGCTCTGCCAGCCGAGCACCATGCCGGTCGGTCGGCAGGCGATCTGCGCTGTGACGTTGGCTCCCTGCCGGCGCGCCTCATCGGTGAGCGCCAGCATGGTGCGCCACTTGTCGGCATCGACCGGCGATTGCAAAAGCGCATAGGTGACGGGAAGGCCGGTTTCGGCGGAAAGCGCCTTCATCCACTGGAATTCCTCTTCGGCAGGCGTCATGTCGGACGCCATCTCGAAGACCCCGTGTCCTGCCTCGCCGAGCGCGCGTCCGATACCCAGCAGTTCGCCCTCGTTGGCGAAAGTGCCCGGCACGGGCTCACCGTCCTTGGAAATGTGGAGCATGGTGCGCGAGGTCGAGAAGCCGAGCGCGCCGGCCTCGACACCTTCGCGGACGATGCGCGCCATCTCGGCTACATCTTCCGGCGTCGCCGGCTCGTTGCGCGCGCCACGCTCGCCCATCACATAGGCGCGTACGGACCCGTGAGGGACCTGCGTTGCGACGTCGAGAACACGGCTCTGGCGGTCGAGACTGTCCAGATATTCGGGAAAGGTTTCCCAATCCCACTTGATGCCTTCGGCGAGCGCCGAGCCTGGAATGTCCTCGACGCCTTCCATCAGCGTGATGAGCCAGTCGTGACGGTCGGGGCGCGCCGGCGCGAAACCGACGCCGCAATTTCCCATGACGACAGTGGTAACGCCGTGCCAGCAGGACGGCGATAGATAGGCGTCCCAGGTGACCTGACCGTCGTAATGGGTGTGGATGTCGACAAAGCCGGGGGTGACGAGAAGGCCTTTGGCGTCGATCTCCCGCCGCGCGGAACCAGTTACCTCTCCGACCTGCGTGATAAGGCCGTTATCGACCGCGACGTCCGCGATCCGCGCTGCAGCGCCCGTTCCATCGACCACCTTGCCGCCGCGAATGATGAGATCGTGCATCCTGAGCTCCTCCCAGAGCGATTGCTGTTGAGAGGCACTATAGACATCGCGGAGGGCTAAGACCAGAAAAATAGACCTCGGTCTATTTTAGTCCCAACTTCTTCCTGGCGCGTCGGCGCTAATCCTCATGAAATTGTCGCCTCGGCGGCCGGTTTCGAGCGGCTCCGTTGCCACGAAACGAGTTTTCGACCCAGCAGGTTGGATGGCTCCTCGATCAGCCTGTTGGCGAGAAAGGCGACAAGGAAGCTCAGCGGCAGAGCCACCAGCACGACGCGGAGCAGTGAGGATGCGCCCACGGCGTTCAGCGTCCCGAGCAGGATGACGTAATGGAAGAGATAGAGGCTGTAGGACAGTCGGCCGAGTTCGAGCAGCGGACGGACGGAGAGGACTGCCTTCAGGGCCGGCGACGAAATCGCGGAAATGACGATCCAGGTCGCGCCGGCAACGACGCCGAGTACCCCGAACTCCCGCGCGATGTCCACCCGGAAAAGATCGAGAATATCAGTCCTGCCGATGACGGGCAGGCAATCGGAGTAGAGGACGAGAGCGCCGAGTGCCAGTAACCAGCGCGTCCCCTGGGGGATACGCCCGTAAAGATCGACGATCGAATTTCGAGATTGTGCAATGACCGCGCCGCCGACGAAACAAAACTGAAGGACGAATGTATTCCGCACGGCCGTCGCCCCAATCGGCATCGCCATCCAATGCGCATGGGCGACGACCCCAGCTGCAACGATGAAACTCGCCGTCAGGACAACGCTCCCGCCGAACCTTCGCAAGAGCAGGTAGATCGGAGGAAAAACAAGCGACATCCTCATTTCGTGAATAAGAGACCAGATGACGGGATTGAGTTTGGTCACATCGAAATCTGCGACCATCGTAAGATGGAGAAGAACATCCTCGCAGGTCACGGATTTCCCTAGGAACATGTTCATCCAGCCGCTGAGTTGATCGAAATGCCGCGAGCCCAGAAGGGCGATCGAGCCCCCTGCGAAAGCCAGAGCCGCGACATAGGGCGGCCAGAGACGAAACACGCGTCGAACGACATAGTGAGAATAAGACATGTCGCAGGTCTCCAGCATCCGGTAGAGCGCAAAGCCCGACAGGATGAAGAAAAGCAGAACCGCCTGATGGCCCGCCCAGATGAGAGATATGGGCGTTCTGTCCAGGACGGGAATAAGCCTGTCCCACCAGGAATACTCCGGATAGCTCGTTCCCAGACACAAGACGACAAGATGCAAGACGACGACACTCAGCGCTGCCAGGCCGCGCAGCGCGTCCAGACCGCTTTCGCGATTTTCGGCGGACCTTGCCGCCGGCGGCGATATTGACATCGAAACTCCCCACCCCGAACAACGCCTCCTTCCGGGGTACAGGGACCTCGGGAGCCGGCGGATATAATTACTCTGGCACGGCCCTGCGCGCCGGTATCGTCTGACCCTGCGCATGGCTCTTCGCACTATTCGGCGCAGCCTGTTTGCGAGGCTTGCGGGCCGGAGCCGATGCGGTCTGCTTTGCCGCCTGTCGTTCGGCCAGACGCTGGCGCGCGATCTCGGCGGCGACGGCGAGCGACGTTTCGTCGGCAAGCTCGATCTCGTCGCAAGCCATGCCGATATAGTCGGCGAGCTTGTTGAGGTCGGGCATCGCCTCGCGCGCGGCGAGAAGGCCGAAATCGAGTTCGTCCGCATAGCTCGTGACGGTGATGTTGAGCGCTT
>NZ_DATKFR010000063.1:0-12834 GCF_035511255.1 Parvibaculum sp. | reverse complement strand
TGCTCGGCGAGTATGTGTCGATCATCCTGATGTGCGCGATGACGACGATCCTGTTCCTCGGAGGCTGGCTGCCGCCGGTGAATTTCGCGCCCTTCACCTGGGTGCCGGGGATCGTCTGGTTCCTCGCCAAGCTCTGCCTCGTCTTCTTCATGTTCGCGATGGTGAAAGCTTTCGTACCGCGCTACCGCTACGACCAGCTCATGCGCCTCGGCTGGAAGGTATTCCTGCCGTTTTCGCTGTTCTGGGTCGTATTGACGGCGGGCGTACTCGTCGGCTTCGGCCTTGTGCCGCATCACGGTTGATGGGAAAGGACTGACACATGGCTTCGGTCAACCAGGTCGCCCGGTCGCTCTTCCTGACGGAATTCGTCACGAGCTTCTTTCTCGCGATGCGCTATTTCTTCAAGCCCAAGGCGACGGTGAACTACCCGTTCGAGAAGGGCCCGCTCTCCCCGCGCTTCCGCGGGGAACATGCGCTGCGCCGTTATCCGAACGGCGAGGAGCGCTGCATCGCCTGCAAGCTTTGCGAGGCGATCTGCCCGGCGCAGGCGATCACCATCGAGGCGGGGCCGCGCCGCAACGACGGCACGCGGCGCACGACGCGCTACGACATCGACATGACGAAGTGCATCTATTGCGGCTTCTGCCAGGAAGCCTGCCCGGTGGATGCGATCGTCGAGGGGCCGAATTTCGAGTTCTCCGTGGAGACCCGCGAGGAGCTCATGTACGACAAGGACCGGCTGCTCGCGAATGGCGACCGCTGGGAACGTGAGATCGCGAAGAACATCGCGCTCGACGCGCCCTATCGCTGACGTGAGTTTGACGAAAAGCCGGACGACAGGTCCGGCGCAGGAATTGAGGGACGAGGGGTCCAGATGATTGTTTCCGCCATCGCATTTTACGTCTTCGCGGCCATGGCCGTGGCGGCGGGGTTCATGGTGATCGCGGCGCGCAACCCCGTGCATTCCGTGCTGTTCCTGATCCTCGCTTTCTTCAACGCGGCGGCGCTTTTCATTCTGATGGGCGCCGAGTTCATCGCGCTCATTCTGGTCATCGTCTATGTCGGCGCGGTTGCGGTGCTCTTCCTCTTCGTCGTCATGATGCTCGACATCGACTTCTCGGAACTGCGGCAGGGCTTTCTGCAATATCTGCCGATCGGCGGGCTTGTCGGGTTCATCCTGGCGCTGGAACTCATTTTCGTCGGCGTCGCCTGGGTCATCACCCCGGAGGCGGCGTCCGTCGCCTCGTCGCCCGTCGTCGCGGACGTTGCCAATACGCGCGCGCTCGGACAGGTGCTCTATACGCAGTATGTCTATCTCTTCCAGGCCGCCGGCCTCATCCTGCTCGTCGCCATGATCGGCGCCATCGTTCTGACGCTGCGCCACCGCGTCGATATCAAGCGGCAGGTGATCGCGCATCAGGTCGGACGCAAGCGGCATGAGGGCGTTGAGCTCAAGGACGTCAAACCGGGCCAGGGACTTTAAGGAAGCAGAGCATGGAAATCGGGCTCGGACATTATCTGACCGTCGCGGCGATCCTCTTCACGATCGGCGTCTTCGGCATCTTCCTCAATCGGAAGAACGTCATCGTCATCCTGATGTCGATCGAGCTGATGCTGCTCGCTGTGAACATCAATCTCGTTGCCTTTTCCGTCTTCCTGCACGATCTGACCGGTCAGGTCTTCGCGCTTTTCGTGCTGACCGTCGCCGCAGCCGAAGCGGCCATCGGTCTTGCCATCCTCGTGACCTACTTCCGCAACCGCGGCACCATCGCGGTTGAGGACGTCAATCTGATGAAGGGGTAGGAGACATGTACTCCGCCATTGTCTTCCTGCCGCTGGTCGGCTTTCTGATCGCGGGCATTTTCGGCCGCTGGATCGGTGTACGCGGCGCGCAATTCGTCACGTCGGGGCTGCTCGTCATTTCGGCGGTGCTGTCGATCGCGGCTTTCACGACGGTCGCCTTCGGCGGTGTGACCGAACATGTCCAGATCATGACCTGGATCGACTCCGGGGCCTTTGAGACCGATTGGCGTCTCAGGATCGATACGCTGACGGCGGTGATGCTCGTCGTCGTGACGTCCGTTTCCGCGCTCGTGCATATCTATTCGGTCGGCTATATGAGCCACGACCCGCACCAGCCGCGCTTCTTCGCCTATCTTTCGCTCTTCACCTTCGCGATGCTGACGCTGGTGACGGCGGACAATTTCGTGCAGCTCTTCTTCGGCTGGGAAGGCGTCGGTCTCGCCTCCTACCTGCTGATCGGCTTCTGGTATCAGAAGCCGTCGGCCAACGCGGCGGCGATCAAGGCCTTCGTCGTCAACCGCGTCGGCGATTTCGGCCTGATCCTCGGCATCTCGACGATCTTCCTGATGGTCGGCTCGGTCGATTTCGACACCGTGTTCAAGGCGATCCCGCATCTCGCCAACAAGAGCTTCATGTTCCTCGGCCATGACGTGCCGGTGGTAACGACGATCTGCCTGCTGCTCTTCATGGGCGCGATGGGCAAATCGGCGCAGTTCATGCTGCACACATGGCTGCCGGACGCGATGGAAGGCCCGACGCCGGTGTCGGCGCTCATCCATGCCGCCACCATGGTGACGGCCGGCGTCTTCCTCGTCGCCCGCTGTTCGCCGATTTTCGAGTTCTCGCAGACGGCGCTCACCGTCGTCACCATTGTCGGCGCGACGACGGCCTTCTTCGCCGCGACCGTCGGCCTCGTGCAGAACGACATCAAGCGCGTCATCGCCTATTCGACCTGTTCGCAGCTCGGCTACATGTTCGCGGCGCTCGGCGTCGGCGCCTACGAGACGGCGATGTTCCATCTCTTCACGCATGCCTTCTTCAAGGCTCTGCTCTTCCTCGGCTCGGGTTCGGTCATCCACGCGATGAGCGACGAGCAGGACATGCGCAAGATGGGCGGGCTCTACAAGCTGATCCCCGCGACCTACGGCATGATGGTCATCGGCACGCTGGCGCTGACGGGCTTCCCGTTCACGGCGGGCTATTTCTCGAAGGATGCGATCATCGAGGCGACCTATGCAGGTACGAACCCGGCGCATATGTACGCCTTCGGCATGACGGTCTTCGCGGCCTTCCTGACGTCGTTCTATTCCTGGCGTCTCATCTTCATGACCTTCCACGGAAAGTCGCGCGCGGATCACCACACGCTCGAGCATGTGCATGAATCGCCGCTCGTGATGCTGGTGCCGCTCATCATTCTCGCGATCGGCGCGCTCGGCGCGGGCCTGCTGTTCAGCCGATATTTCATCGGCGAGATGCATGAGGCTTTCTGGCTCGAGTCGATCTATCGCGGCACGTCGAACCACATCATGCATGCGATGCACGAGGTGCCGGAATGGGCGGCGTTCCTGCCGACCTTGATGATGGCGCTCGGCTTCGCGCTCTCCTGGTACTTCTACATCGCGCGGCCCGACCTGCCGGCGGAACTCGCACGCACCCAGGCGCCGCTCTACAAGTTCCTACTCAACAAGTGGTATTTCGACGAGCTCTATGACTGGATTTTCGTGAAGCCGGCCTTCTGGATCGGCCGCACCTTCTGGAAATTCGGCGATGGCCGCATCATCGACGGCATCGGGCCTGACGGCGTCTCGGCGCGCGTCATCGACGTTACGCGCGGCATCGTGCGGCTCCAGACCGGCTATCTCTATCACTACGCCTTCGCGATGCTTCTCGGCGTCGCGGCGCTGGCGACCTACTTCATGCTCGGGGGCGTCCGCTGATGACCGACGGAACCATTCTCTCGATCATCACCTTCCTGCCGGCCGCGGGCGCGCTGCTCATTCTGCTGTGGCGCGGCGACGAGGCGACGGTCGCACGCAATGCGCGCTATACGGCGCTGTGGACGACGCTCATTACCTTCGTCGTGTCGCTTTACATCTGGTGGAAGTTCGATCCCTCGACGGCGGCGTTCCAGTTCGTCCAGAAGGTCGACTGGCTCGGCGGCGCGATCAGCTATCACATGGGCGTCGACGGAATCTCGATGCTGTTCGTGATCCTGACGACTTTCTTGATGCCGGCGTGCATTCTCGCGAGCTGGCATTCGATCGAGACGCGCGTACGCGAATACATGATCGCGTTCCTCATTCTCGAGACGCTGATGATCGGCGTGTTCTGTGCGCTCGACCTCGTGCTCTTCTATCTCTTTTTCGAGGGCGGCCTCATTCCGATGTTCCTCATCATCGGCGTATGGGGCGGCAAGCGGCGCATCTATGCGAGCTTCAAGTTCTTCCTCTACACGCTGCTCGGATCGGTGCTGATGCTGCTCGCCATCATGGCGATGTACTGGGACGCCGGCACGACCGACATCCCGACGCTGCTCGCGCATGATTTCTCGTCGAACATGCAGACCTGGCTGTGGCTCGCCTTCTTCGCCTCCTTCGCGGTGAAGATGCCGATGTGGCCGGTGCATACGTGGTTGCCCGACGCGCATGTCGAAGCGCCGACGGCGGGATCGGTGATCCTCGCGGGCATCATGCTGAAGATGGGCGGCTACGGCTTCCTGCGCTTCTCGCTGCCGATGTTCCCCGTTGCGTCGGCGGACTTCGCGCCGCTGATCTTCGCGCTCAGCGTCGTCGCCATCGTCTATACCTCTCTCGTCGCGCTGGTGCAGGAAGACATCAAGAAGCTGATCGCTTATTCGTCGGTCGCCCATATGGGCTTCGTCACCATGGGCATCTTCGCGGCGACGCAGCAGGGCGTGCAGGGTGGTATCTTCCAGATGCTCTCTCACGGCTGGGTCTCGGGCGCGCTCTTCCTCTGCGTCGGCGTCATCTACGACCGGATGCATACGCGCGACATCGCGGCTTATGGCGGCCTCGTCAACCGGATGCCGCTTTACGCCGTTGCCTTCCTGATCTTCACGCTGGCCAATGTCGGCCTGCCGGGCACGAGCGGCTTCGTCGGCGAATTCCTGACGCTGGTCGGCACGTTCAAGGTCAACACCTGGGTCGCGGCGATCGCGGCCACGGGCGTCATTCTGTCGGCGGGCTATGCGCTCTTCCTCTATCGCCGGATCATCTTCGGCGCGCTGGAGAAGGACACGCTGAAAAATATTCTCGATCTCGACAAGCGAGAGATCGTGACGCTTCTGCCGCTCATCGCGGCGACTATCTTCTTCGGCGTTTATCCGTCGCCCGTCTTCGACGTGACGGCGGCTTCCGTCGAGCATCTCATCGCCAACTATACCGCCGCCGTCGAGGCGCACAGGGTGGCTGAAGCGGGCCGCACGGCGCTCGACGCCCTGCATCTCATCGCCGCACGCTGAACGGAAGCCGAGGATCAATTCGATGGAAACCGCCGCTTCGACCCTTCCGGCCTTCGGACCCGTCCTGCCAGAGATCGTGCTGGCGGTCGGCGCGATGCTTCTGCTTCTGCTCGGCGTCTTCCGCAAGGAGAGCCCGACGCGCGGCATCTCTTACGCCGTGGTCGCGCTTTTCGTGCTGGTCGCGGTGCTGGTGCTCGGCCAGGGCGACATCAGGGAATCGACCTTCGGCGGCATGTTCGCGATCGACCCGTTCACGCGTTTCGCCAAGCTGCTGGTACTGCTCGGCGCGGCGCTCGCCGTCGTCATGTCGGTGACGTTCATCCGGCGCGAGAACATGGACCGCTTCGAGTTTCCGATCCTGATCGCGCTCGCCGCGCTCGGCATGATCATGATGGTGTCGGCGAACAGCCTGATCGCGCTCTATCTGGGCCTCGAGCTTCAGAGCCTCAGCATCTACGTCATTGCGGCCTTCAACCGCGACAGCGCGAAGTCGAGCGAAGCCGGCCTTAAATATTTCGTCCTCGGCGCGCTTTCGTCAGGTCTGTTGCTTTACGGCAGTTCGCTCGTCTATGGCTTCACGGGCAGCGTGGATTTTCAGGTGATCGCTTCCGCGATCGGTTCGGACAAGCCGTCCATCGGCCTCATCTTCGGGCTCGTCTTCATTCTCGCCGCGCTCGCCTTCAAGGTGTCGGCGGTGCCGTTCCACATGTGGACACCCGACGTCTATGAAGGCGCGCCGACGCCGGTGACGGCCTTCATGGCGGGCGCGCCGAAGGTCGCCGCGATGGCGCTCACGGTTCGCGTCCTCTTCACGGCCTTTCCGGGCATTACGCCGGAATGGAAGCAGATCGTCGTCTTCGTCTCGATCGCCTCGATGATCCTCGGCGCCTTCGCCGCCATCGGGCAATCGAACATCAAGCGGCTCATGGCCTATAGCTCCATCGGTCATATGGGCTATGTGCTGGTCGGCGTCGCGGCCGGGACGGCGGACGGCATTCGCGGCGTGCTGATCTACCTAGCCATTTACGTCGTGATGAATGCGGGCGTCTTCTGCGTCATCCTCGCGATGCGCCGCCCCGAGGGGCAGGTGGAGCGCGTCGAGGATCTCGCCGGGCTGTCGCGCAGCAGGCCGATGGTCGCCTTCATTCTCGCGATGCTGATGTTCTCGCTCGCGGGCATCCCGCCGCTCGCGGGCTTCTTCGCGAAGTTCTACGTCTTCATGGCGGCGATCCAGGCGGGGCTTTATACGCTGTCGGTGATAGGCGTGCTGTCGAGCGTGGTCGGCGCTTACTACTATCTGCGCATCGTCAAGGTGATGTATTTCGACGAGCCGGCGCCGGCCTTCGAAACGCCGATGGCGCGGGAACTGAGCGTTGTGCTCGGGCTCTCCGGCCTGTTCACGCTCTTCTTCTTCATCTATCCGGCACCGTTGATCGCGGGCGCGCAGGCCGCGGCCGCCGCGCTGCTGCCTTGAGATGACGCCGTCGCTTCCACCGGGCGTCGCGCACCGCGCCTTCGCGGAGATCGACAGCACCAACGAGGAAGCGAAGCGGCTCGGCGAGGCGGGCGAGGCCGGACCGATCTGGATCACGGCGGAGCGGCAGACGGCAGGCCGCGGGCGGCGTGGGCGCGAATGGGTTTCGCCTTCGGGCAATTTCATGGGGACGTTGTTTCTGCGTCCGCAGGCCGGTCCTCGCAAGGCGGCGGAACTCTCCTTCGTCGCCGCCGTCGCCGTCCATGACGCCGTTGACGGGCTGTTGCCGCCATCGCTCCGGCCGGGGCTCAAACTCAAATGGCCAAACGATCTGCTGCATGACGGGCGCAAGCTCGCCGGCATCTTGCTGGAGTCGTCGGGGATCGCCGGGGGCGAACTCGCCTGGCTCGCCATCGGCATCGGCATCAACCTCGCGCAATATCCGGACAAGGTGGAATTCCCAGCGACCTCGCTCGCAGCGTTAGGAATCCCCAACGTCACCCCGGCGGAAGCGCTGGAGCGGCTTGCGGCTGCGTTCGATCGCCGCCTCCGCGAATGGCGCGACGTGCAGGGGTTCGCCGCGATCCGCGAGGCCTGGCTCGCACGGGCGGGAGGCCTCGGCGAGACGCTCATCGTCCGGCTTGCCGACGAGAGTTTCGAGGGGACGTTCGTGGGGCTTGCCGCCGATGGGGCGCTCGAAGTGCGGACGCCATCGGGCGACATGCGCCAGATTTCGGCGGGAGATGTGTTCTTTCGCCGCGCTTCGCACTAGTTTGTCCGTATGACAGCAATTGCGAGCGCCCATCCCAACGACGAACTCGTCTTCCTGCCGCTTGGCGGCGCGGGCGAGATCGGCATGAACCTCAACGTCTATGGCTATGGACCCGAGGACGACCGGCAATGGATCGTCGTCGATCTCGGCGTGACCTTCGGCGACGACCGGACGCCGGGCGTCGATCTCATCATGCCGGACCCGGCCTTCCTCGAGGAACGGCGCGACGAAATCATCGCCATCGTGCTGACGCATGCGCATGAGGATCATATCGGCGCGGTGGCGCATCTCTGGCCGCGACTGCGCTGCCCCGTCTATGCGACGCCCTTCACCGCGACGCTGGTCAAGGCGAAGCTGATGGAAGCCGGCATCGAGGCGCAGGTTCCGCTCAACATCGTGCCGCTCGGCAGCCGCTTTACGCTCGGGCCTTTCGACATCGAACTCGTCACGCTGACGCATTCGATTCCGGAGCCCAATGCGCTCGCCATCCGCACGCCGCTCGGGCTGGTGATGCACACGGGCGACTGGAAGATCGATCCCGAGCCGCTGGTCGGCGACGACATGGATGTGACCCGGCTCAGCGAGATCGGCGACGAAGGCGTTCTGGCCATCGTCTGCGATTCCACCAATGTCTTCACGCCGGGAACGTCGGGCTCGGAAGCGGAGGTCGCCAAGAGCCTCATCGAGGTGATCCGGCAATGCGAGGAGCGCGTGGCGGTGACGACCTTTGCGTCGAATGTCGCGCGGCTCGAAAGCATCGCGAAAGCGGCGGAGGCTTGCGACCGGCATGTGGTGCTGGTCGGCCGCGCCATGTTCCGCATCGTCGGCGCGGCGCGGGACGCGGGCTATCTCAACGGGCTTGCGCCGTTTCTGACGGAGCACGACATCGGCTATCTGCCGCGCGACAAGGTGCTGCTGCTCTGCACGGGCAGCCAGGGCGAACCGCGCGCGGCGCTGGCCCGCATCGTCGAGGATACGCATCCGAACATCGCGCTGTCGGAAGGCGACACGGTGATCTTTTCGTCGCGCATCATTCCGGGCAACGAATCCTCGATCTTCGATCTCCAGAACAGGCTCGCCGAGCGCGGCATTAGGGTCATCACCGAGAAGGACCATTTCGTCCATGTCTCAGGGCATCCTTGCCGGGATGAGCTCGCGCGCATGTATCAATGGATCAGACCGCAAATCGCGGTGCCCGTGCATGGCGAGGCGCGGCATCTTGCCGAACATGCGGTGCTCGCCCGCGAGTTGCAGGTGCCGGAGACGGTCGTCGTGCGCAACGGGCTGATGGTGCGGCTTGCGCCGGGGCCGGCCGAGATCGTCGACGAGGCGCCGGCGGGCCGCATCTATCTCGACGGCGAGGTGTTGATCGAGGCGGACGAGGGCGCGGTGCAGGAGCGGCGCAAGCTCGCCTTTTCGGGGTCGGCCTTCGTCAGCCTGGTGCTCGACAAGGACGGGAAGGTCAGGGGCGATCCGCAGGTCCGCCTGATGGGCCTACCGGAAGAGGATAGCCACGGCGTCAGCTTCGAGGACCGGGCGCTCGACGCCATCGACGAGGCGCTGGAACGGCTGCCGCCGAAGCGCCGGGGCGACGACGATGCCGTCGCGGAGCTCATGCGACGGGCGGTGCGCGGGGCGCTCAGGCGGGAATGGGGTAAGAAGGCCCAGGTCGCGGTGGTCGTCACCCGAATCTGAGGCGGCTTGCCCGGTCCCCTGAAGGCCATTAAGTATGGGCCAGCGGAATTAAACGGCAGCGAGGCTCAAATGCTCGGTCAGCTCAATCACGTCGCGATCGCGGTTCCCAATGTGCGGGAAGCGGGCGAGATGTACCGGACGAAGTTCGGGGCAAAGGTCTCCGAGGCGGTGCCGCAGCCGGATCATGGCGTGACGACGGTGTTCGTCGATCTCGGCAATACCAAGCTCGAACTGCTGGAGCCCCTGGGCGAGAATTCGCCCATCGCCGGCTTCCTCGCCAAGAATCCCAAGGGCGGTATCCACCATGTCTGCATCGAGGTGGACGACATCAATGCCGCCTGCGAGCAGGTAACGTCGGAAGGCATCACGATCACCGGCACGGGCAAGCCGCGAATCGGCGCGCATGGAAAGCCGGTCGTGTTCCTGCATCCCAAGGACCTCTACGGCACGCTGGTCGAACTCGAGCAGGCGTGAGCGGTCCCGACGGCGGCCAGCAAGGAAGAACGACGCCATGACCTGGACAGCGGGCATCGCCATCTATCTCGTGGTCTGGTGGACCATCCTCTTCGCCGTGTTGCCCTGGGGTGTCCGGTCCCAACATGAAGAGGGCGACGTGGCCGATGGCGGCGATCCGGGCGCGCCCGTGCGACCCATGCTTGTCCGCAAGGCGCTGGTGACGACGGCGCTGGCCGCGGTCGTATGGCTCGGTGTTGCCTATGTCTATGTCTATCAGCCGGTTAGCTTCGACGATCTTCCCTTCATGCCGAAGCTGCATGACTGGTATGGACCGAACGAGACCCCAACGGCGCACTGATCCGGGACGGGCTCGACCTAGCTGCTTGTTAAAGCGGCACGCCTGAAAAAGCGGCAGGTATGGAGAGAGGATGGATGCCGGATCAGGTCCGGCATGAGGCTTCGCGGGGAGGCACATCGGCCGCGAGGCAAAAAAAAGCAAGGTCCACTTTCGTGGCCTTGCTCGATAGGTATTCCCTCTTTTATCGCGCCTTCAGAAACCCTGGGGCCTCCGAAGTCGGCGTTCCCTCCCTAAACTTGGGCCGCGCTTTTGTGCACTGTCCCTCTTTTGTGGGCAGACTATAACCACCATGCGACAAGCTGTCACGCAATTTTATCATGCCGCGGTCAGTTGGAGCGCAATTTCCCGAATGCGAACCGTTCACGCCGTTGCGCTTCATTGCAGGAGCAGTTTGACGGCGAAGGCAGCGGCGATCAGCAGCACCGCGCCGTTCGCTTCGCGCGGCCGACCCGCAAGTATTTTGACCGCGGCGTAAGTGAGAAGGCCGAGGCCTATGCCACTCGCGATCGAGAAGGTGAGAGGGATCGCCAGAGCGGTGACGACGGCGGGCACGGACTCCGTAACGTCGTTCCATTCGATGTCGGCCAGACTTTTCGCCATCAGACAGGCGACGAAAAGAAGGGCAGGCGCTGTCGCATAAAGCGGCACCGCATGCGCGAGCGGCGCGAGAAAAAGACTGAGCAGAAAAAGCAGGGCGACAGTGACGGCGGTGAGGCCGGTGCGTCCGCCTGCATCGACACCGGCCGCGCTTTCGATGTAGCTCGTCGTCGACGACGTCCCCAGGGTGGCGCCGATGGTAGTCGCGAGCGAGTCCGCGACCATCGCTTTGCGCAGGCGAGGCAGGCGACCTTCCGCATCGAGCATGCCAGCGCGCGAAGCGACACTGACGAGTGTGCCCGCTGTGTCGAGGAGATCGACCATCAGGAAAACGAAAACGATCGTGACGAAGCCCGCATGTACGGCGCCTGAGAGATTCATCTGCAAGAGTGTCGGCGCAAGAGACGGCGGCATCGCGGCGACCCCGTCGAAGGTTTGATAGCCAAGCAGGATCGACAGGCCGGCGATGACAAGAATGGAGATGATGGTTGCGCCGGGGACACGCCGCGCCGCGAGCGCCGTCAGGACGACGAGCCCCGCCGCCGCGAAGAGCGCGGGCGCCGCCAGCTTGCCGAGGGTTACGAGCGTCACCGGATCGCCGACGACGATGCCTGCATTCTTCAGGCCGATCAGCGCGAGAAAGAATCCGATGCCGGCGGCAATAGCATGTTTCATCGAACGCGGGATCGAATTGATGAGCCATTCGCGCAAGGGCGACAGGGAGAGGGCGAGAAAGAGGATGCCCGAGAGGAAGACGCAACCGAGAGCGGTGCGCCAGTCGCCGCCGAATTCCGGCACCGCGACGAAAGCGAAATAGGCGTTGAGCCCCATGCCAGGGGCGAGGGCGACGGGGTAATTCGCGTAAAGCCCCATGATGAGCGAGCCGATCGCGGCGGCGAGGCAGGTCGCGGCGAAGACCGCGCCGAAATCCATCCCCGCCCCGGAGAGGATCGCCGGATTGACGAAGATGATATAGGCCATGGTGAGGTAGGTCGTGACGCCCGCCAAAATTTCGGTGCGGATGGCGGTGCGGTTTTCGGTCAGATGAAAGAACCGGTCGAGAAAACCGGACGGCGGTACCGGTTGCTGCCCCTCTGCCATGTATCCCCCTTGGCGGCCATGCACGATCGGGCGCATTCTGGCGAATGCATTCGATCCTTGAAAGACATCTTTAAGGCGCTTGCCGGGAGGATGGGCGGATGAAACGGACCCGGATAATCACAGCCGCCATTGCGGCCGCGCTGATTGGCGAGCCGGCCTTGTTTGTGTGTGCCGAGGAACTCGCCGGAGGCGAAGCGCCCTTCGATGTCGTCGAGATCGACGACGCATTGTGCAATCAAATGGCGCTTTATGTTCCGAACGGCGAGGCGGACTACAAGCCCGGCATCGCCGCCGACGGCAGCGCCGTCGCGCCTGCCGACGTCGATGGAAGTGCCAATATCGAGCCGCGCGGCTTCTACAGCTTTCCGGTCAAGATCGCGCCGTTCGGCAACGGCACGAAATACGGCAGCGACTCCACGGTCGAGGTTGCAACCGTCACATTCGATCCGAAGACGGGGCTTGTGATGATCGACGGACAGCAGGTCAGCGGCGCGGATCGCGCGCTGGCTGATGCATGCGCGCATCGTTCGGAAAAATCCGGCAACCGATCCGGACATTAACCCTGATTCCCCCGCGCCGTTTCTTGACAGGCAGGGCCCTCGCCGTGACGCTCGGGCACGGCTTTGTGGGGGTCTCATGCGTTCGACAATGGTCAGGGCGGCGATTGCCGCCGTCTGTCTGTGGGTGTTCTGTCTGTGGACGTTGCCGGCCTCCGCGGCCGCGATGACGACGTGGCGGATCACCAAGGATCATTGGGACGCTTCCGACGAGAAGGGCTACGAGGATTTCGTAAGCGCGTTGGGCGCCGAGGATTGCTGGACCGTCGACGCCTGCATCAAGAGCCCTGCCAATCCCTATCGCCACACCGATCCGAAGGTGACGTTCTTCGTCGATTGCGCGGATGTGCCCTATTTTCTGCGGGGCTATTACGCATGGAAAAACGGGCTGCCTTTCGCCTGGCAGAGCGCGATGCAATCGAATGACGGACCGCGCGGCGACATCCGTTATTCGTCGAGCGGCAACCGCGTGGTCGGGCGGAGCTCCGTTCCCGCCACCGCTGCCGGCGTGCCCGCCATTCCGCTGCTCACGGAGATCAC
>NZ_DATKFR010000062.1:0-10749 GCF_035511255.1 Parvibaculum sp. | reverse complement strand
TAACGCCGGACATAGCCGTCGACGAGAAGATCGCGTTCGATGCGGGCGATCGTGCCCCGAACACGTCCGTCTTCCGGCGGCAGAAAGCCGACGGCGGGCAGCAGCAACAGGCTCGCGTCGAGCGCCTTCGAGCCGAAGGCGCGCACGAAAGTGCCGCGCGAGGAATCATAGCCGTGGCGGCAGACGGCGTCGTGTATGTCCTGGCGGATGCGCCGCCAGCGGTCGAGCGGTCCGGGCAATCCGAATTCCTCGATGCTCTTGACGCCACGATCGAAGGCCGTCCACGCCATGACCTTCGAATAGGTGAAATGCTGACGCCCGCCGCGCGTTTCCCAGATGCCTTCGTCAGGCTCCTTCCAGATCGTTTCCAGATGATCGAGAATCGCGCGTTGAAGCGCCCAGTCCGCTTCGAGCGGCTCGATGCCGCCGCGCCGGGCCTGATGGAGCGCGTCCATCAACTCGCCATAGACGTCGAGCTGAAGTTGGTCGTGCGCGGCATTGCCGATGCGCACCGGCGCCGAGTTCTCGTAGCCGGGCAGCCATGAAACCTCGTATTCCGTCAGGCGGCGCTCACCGGCGATGCCGTACATGATCTGCATCTGGTCCGGACTTCCGGCAACGGCGCGCATCAGCCAGTCGCGCCAGGCGCCGGCTTCCGCGTAGTAGCCGCTGTTCATCAACGCGAGCAGCGTCAGCGTCGCGTCGCGCACCCAGCAGAAGCGATAGTCCCAGTTGCGCTCGCCGCCGATCTGCTCCGGCAACGACGTTGTCGGCGCGGCGACGATACCGCCCGTGGGCGCATAGGTGAGGGCCTTGAGCGTGATGAGCGAACGGATGACGGCGTCGGACCAGCGGCTTCCACCCGCATATTTTCTGGTCCAGCGCCGCCAGAAGGCTTCCGTATCCCGCAGGGCGGCGAGGGCATCGAGCGGCGCGGGCAGGGGAAGATGGGACGCCTCGTAGCTGAGCACAAAAGGGATTGTTTCGCCTTCGTGCACGGTAAATTCGGCAACCGTCTTCAGGTCTTCGCCATGGACCGTCGTGCCGGCCCGCAGCAGGATCATGTCGGGGCCGGCGACGGCACGGACCGAGCCGTCCTCCTGCCGGCTGACCCATGGCACCGTCGCGCCATAGCCGAAGCGGATCGCGAGCTTCATGCACATTTCGACCGAGCCGCGTTCGCCCTTGACCAACCGCACGATGTCCGAGGTCTCGCGACGGAGCGGCATGAAGTCGATGAGCGTGACGGCGCCGCTGTCAGTCTCGAAACGGGTTTCGAGGATCAGCGTACAGTCGCGGTAATGCCGGGTGATTTTCGCCGCACCATCCCGGGGCGCGATCCGCCAGTAGCCGTGTTCCTCGCCGCCGAGAAGCTTCGCGAAGCAGGCGTCGGAGTCGAAACGCGGCCAGCACAGCCAGTCGATCGAACCGTCGCGCCCGACCAGCGCCGTCGTTTCGCAATCGCCGATCAGGGCATAATCTTCAATGCGAGCCGCCATGGGCTTCTTCTTCCAGCGTGAAGTCGATGACGACCTTGATGTCGTCGGGCCGGCGGGTCAGCGCCTCGCGCCATTTGGACAAGGGAACGCGGCGGCTGACGAGGCTCTCGAGCCAGGCGCGGTCGGCGGCGGCGAGCGCCGTTGCGGCGGCTTCGTAGTGGCGGCGGTTGGCGTTCACCGTACCGAAGACCATTTCGTTTTCGAGGACGAGCGAACGATTGAGCGCGCCCATGTCGATTTCGATGCAGCGGCCCCCGGACGAAACGCCCGCCAGGCAGACGATGCCGCCGGCGCCTATGCCGTTCATGACGTCGATGACGACGGCGGAAGCGCCCGTGCATTCGATGACGATATCCGGGGCGATGTCGGCCGCGAGCCGGCCCAAGGCGGACGCATCGCCGGCATGATAGGTCGCGCCCAGTGCGCGGACGATGCCGGGTTTGGGGCCGTCTTCATGCCGGTCGAAGACGTGGACGTCGAGCCGGCGTTGCGCACCGAGGAGCGCAGCCAGGAGGCCGACGGGGCCGGCGCCCGTCACGAGCACACGCTCCGGCTTCCACGAGGCCGCGCGCGAGCCAGCCCGCATCACCTGCTCCCAAGCCTTGGCGACAACGCTCGTCGGTTCGAGAAGCACGCCGAGAGGACCGAGTGCCGGATCGATCTTCACGGCGAAATTGGGCTCGATGCGGAATTTCTCGGAGCAGAATCCATTGCGGCTCTTGATGCCGCGCTCGGTGTAGAGCCCGTTGCGGCACATGTCCCATTCGTCGATCGCGCAGGCGCGGCAGGGAACGGGGTCCGGCCGGCGCACGATCCCGACGATGAGATCGCCGGGCGAAAAACCGGACCCGGCCGGCGCCTCTTCGACCAGGCCGAGAGATTCGTGGCCGAGAATCAGGCGGGAGGCGCCGTCGGGCGCCCACCCATAGTCGCCGTCGAGAATTTCGTGGTCCGTACCGCAAATGCCGAGCGCAAGCGCTCGCGCCAGAATGGCCCCTTCCGCGACGGGAGGCTCGGGAAGCTCCTCGAGTTTTGCCGAGTTCTTCCGGCCGGGCGAGACTGTCAACGCGCGCATGGCCTCATTCACGCAATGGGAGGTGAGCAGTCGGAGGGCATATCGGTAGAACCGCCGATGAAGCCCTTCGTTCCGCCGCTTCCATTACATGAATGACAGGATCAGACCTCCGCCTCGAGTTCGGCCAGCTCGTCCTCTTCGGCCGCGATGGCCTGATGGTCCTCGGCGATCAGCATGTACATGGCCGGCACCACGAAAAGCGTGAAGAGCGTGCCGATCGCAAGTCCCGTCGCAATGACGAGGCCGAGATTGAAGCGCGACACCGCGCCCGCGCCGCTCGCGAGGATGAGCGGCAATACACCGAGCACCATGGCGGCCGTGGTCATCAGGATGGGGCGAAGGCGGATGCCGGTTGCTTCCTCGATCGCCTCGCGCTTCGACTTGCCTTCGAGCTGAAGGTTGTTCGCGAATTCGACGATCAGAATGCCGTGCTTGCTGATGAGGCCGATCAGCGTGACGAGGCCGACCTCTGTGTAGATGTTGAGGCTGGCGCCGCCGATGCCGATACTGATGAAGATCAGTGCGCCGCAGAGCGACATCGGCACGGTGATGAGGATGATGACAGGATCGCGGAAACTTTCGAACTGGGCCGCGAGCGTCAGGAAGATGATGACCAGCGCGAAGAAGAAGGTGATGAGCAGCGCGCTGCTTTCCTGCACGAACTGCCGCGACTGGCCGGAGAAGTCGACCGTATAGCCCGGCGGCAGCGTTCTCGCCGCCAGATCGCGGAGGTAATTGAGGGCGTCGCCGGTCGTGAGGCTCGGGTTCGGCACGCCGCTGATAGTCGCCGAATTGAGCTGCTGGAAGTGGTTCAGCGATTCCGGGATGGTCTTCATCTCGATATGCGCGACCGTGGAAAGCGGAATGGAGGCGCCCGACGCCGTGCGGATGTAGTAGTCCGTGAGCTGTTCGGTCGTGAGGCGATATTGCTGCTGGACCTGCGGGATCACCTTGTAGGAGCGTCCCGACAGGCTGAAATAGTTCACGTAGCCGCCACCCAGCATCGACGAGAGCGCCGCACCGACATCGGTCATGGTGAGACCCATATCGGCGACCTTGTCGCGGTCGATGACGATCTCGCCCTGCGGCTTGTCGAATTTGAGATCGGTGTCGACGAACATGAAGTTGCCGCTCTTCTGCACCTCGGCAAGGAAGTTCTGCGAAACCGTGTCGAGTTGCTCGAAGGACTCCGTCGTCTGAATGACGAAGCTGACCGGCAGGCCGCGCGCGCCCGGAAGCGGGGGTGGCTGGAACGCCACGGCGCGGACGATGGCGATCTTGTTGAGCTGCTGTTGTATTTCCTGCTGGAGCTGCGATGCGGTTTTCGACCGCTCGTCCCATGGAATGGTCACGAGGCCGGCGATGGCCTGTGTCGGCATGATCGCCTGGAAGACGTGATCGGTTTCCTTGTGGCTCCGGTAGACCTTGTAGACTTCCGCCTGGCCGAGCTGGCGCTGGGCGAGAGTAGCCGTCGGCGGCGCGGTGATGAGGCTGACGACGATGCCCTGATCTTCTTCGGGCGCGAGCTCCGTCTTGGCGAATGACCAGAAGACATAGAGGCTGCCGACGACGATAACGGCGAAAACGACGACGACCGAAATCTGGTCGAGGCTCGAGCGCAGCATCCGTTCATAGCCCATGCGCAGGCGTTCGAACCGCTCGTCGATGAAGGCGACGGTGCGCTGCTCCCAATCGCTTTTTTCGGCTTCGTGGGGCTTCAGGAAGCGTGAGCACATCATCGGCGAGAGCGTCAGGGCGACGATGGCCGATATCGTCACAGCTCCGACCAGAGTGAAGGCGAATTCGGTGAAGAGCGCGCCGGTGAGGCCGCCCATGAAGCCGATCGGCAGATAGACCGCGACGAGCACCACGGTCATGCTGATGATCGGCCCCGCTAGCTCGCGCGCGGCGATGATGGACGCCTGCACCGGCGATCGACCGTCCTCCAGATGCCGGTTCACGTTTTCGACGACAATGATGGCGTCGTCGACGACGAGACCGATGGCGAGCACCAGCGCCAACAGCGTCAGCAGGTTGATCGAGAACCCGAGCACCAGCATGAAGGCGAAGGCGCCGATCAGCGACAGCGGAATGGCGAGCGTCGGAATGAGCACGGATCGCGGCGATCCCAGGAAGGCAAAGACGACCAGCGTGACGATCAGCAGAGCCTCGACGAGAGTGCTGATGACCTCGTTGATCGAACTGTTGACGAACTTCGTCGCGTCATAGGCGATGGCGCCGTGCAGTCCGGCGGGGAGCTGCGACTGGATTTCCGGGAAGATGGTCCTGACGCGCTTCATGACGTCGAGCAGGTTTGCCGTCGGTGCGACCTTGATGCCGATCTGGACCGAGGGCTTGCCGTCGAACCCGGCGGAGGATTCATAGTCCTCGGCGCCGAGCGTCACGTTGGCGACGTCCTCGAGTCGGACCGATGCGCCGCCCTTGTTCTTGACGATGAGGTTGCGGAATTCGTCGAGCGAATGAAGGCTGGTCGAAGCCGTCAGGTCGAACTGTACCATCTGGCCCTTGGTCGAACCGACCGCGGACAGAAAATCGTTGCGCGACAATGCGGATGAGATGTCGGTCGCCGTGAGGCCATGGGCGGCGAGCTTTTCGGGGTTCATCCAGACGCGCAGCGCGAAACGCTTTTCGCCGAGGAATTCGGCCTGCTGCACGCCCTCGACGGCCTGCAGCTTCGGCACCACCACGCGGAGGAGATAGTCGCTGATCTGGTTGGTTTGCAGAACTTCGCTTGAGAAACCGATGTACATCGAGTCGATCGTCTCGCCGACGGCGATGCTGATGACCGGCTCCTGCGCCTCGGGCGGCAACTGGTTCTTGACCGCGTTGACCTGCGTGCTGATCTCGGTGAGCGCCTTGGAAGAATCGTAGTTGAGGCGGATCTGAACCTGAATGACGGAGAGGCTCTGCAGGCTGGTCGACGTCATGTAGTCGATGCCATTCGCCTGTGCGATCGATGCTTCCATGGGCGTCGTGATGAAGCCCGCGACGACGTCGGCGCTGGCGCCGAAATAAGTCGTCTGAATGGTCACGACGGCGTTTTCGGTGCGCGGGTATTGCAGAACCGGCAGCAGCGAAACGGAGCGCAGCCCGAGCACCAGGATGAGCAGGCTCACCACCGTCGCAAGGACGGGGCGCCGGATGAAGATGTCCGTGAAGTTCATGGGATACTCCGCCTTACCTGTCCTGCACGGTCGGTTCAGCCTCGTTCGGCATCTTCACGCTATTGTCGATGACGACATGGGAACCGTTGCGCAGCTTGATCTGCCCGGCGGTGACGACCATGTCGCCTTCCTTGACGCCCTTGACGATCGCAATCTGATCGCCGCGTGCCTCGCCGGTCGTCACGAAGCTCTGCTCGACGGTCAGCACGGGCTTGCCGTCTTCGCCGGCTTCGCCTTTTCTCACCAGATAGATCGACTGGCCGTAAGGGTTGTAGGTGATCGCTGTCCGCGGAAGCGTCAGGATGGATTGCGGAGCGCCGGTTACGATCGTCACCGATCCGAACATTCCAGGCAGCAGCTTGTGCCCGGGATTCGCGAGTTCCGCGCGAACCGAGACGTTGCGAGTTTCGGCATCGAGCTTCGAATCGATCGCGACGATCTTGCCGGTGAAAGTTTCGCCGGGGAAGGCGTCCGTCGTCGCCGTGACTTGCTGGCCCGGCTCGACGAGGCGGACGGACTGCTGCGGCAGGGAGAAATCGATAAAGATCGGATCGAGCGACTGCAATGTCGTCACCTTGGTGCCGGGGCTCAGATATTGCCCGACATCGACGAGACGGATACCGACGCGGCCCGCGAAGGGCGCCCTGATCTGCTTCTTGTTCACGAGCGCCTGCTGGGCGGCGACCTGCGCTTGCGCACTCCTGTAGGTGGCGACGGCGTTGTCGAGCGACGCCTGGCTGACGGCGCGCGTCCTGACCAGTTCCTTGTTGCGCTCATAGGTGAGGCGCGCAAGTTCGGCCGATGCCTTGAGGGCGTTCAGATTGGCGACATCGTCCTCGTCGGCGAGTTGCAGCAAGACGTCGCCCGCTTGTACCTCTTCGCCGGATTTGAAGGGGATGTCAGAGACCACGCCGGCAAGCTGTGGCGCGATGTCGGTGCCGCGGACAGCCCTGAGCGAGCCGACCGCCCTGAGCGAGGGGCTCCAGGACTGGTTCGACGCCGTAATTGCGGAAACCGTGGCGGCCTGGTTGCCCATCGAGGCGACGAAATTCTTGATGAAGTGCGCCTTGAGCATCTGGAAGCCGATGAAGCCCGCCAGAATGATGCCGACAATGGCGAGCATGATTACCATGCGTCTGGTCATGGGTTTCTCCAGGTCCGGTTTCAGCAAAGGTTACAGGAAGGGGCGATAAGCGTCAGGGGCTTGCGACGCACTAATGGATAGCAGATCGCGGCGTGAAAGAGATTAAGACGCTTTAACTAAGGCTGGACCCGGAAAGTCGCAAGCACGGAAAAGGCCCGGCAGGCCCGGAGAGCCCACCAGCCGTCGATCTGTGGCATTTCTGCAGGGCGGCGCGGGAAAACCCCTATTGCATGAACCAGCCGTGGCTGACCACCAGCGACTGCCCCGTCAGCGCATTGGAGGGGAAGCTCGCGAAGAGCAGGGCGACTTCGGCCACGTCCTGAACGGTCGTGAATTCCCCGTCGACCGTGTCCTTCAGCATGACCTTCTTGACGACGTCGTCCTCCGAGATCCCGAGCTGCTGTGCCTGTTCGGGAATCTGCTTTTCGACCAAGGGTGTACGCACGAAACCCGGACATATCACGTTGGCCCGCACCCCATGCGCACCGCCTTCCTTGGCCACGACCTTGGCAAGGCCGATCAGCCCGTGTTTGGCGGTTACATAGGGCGCTTTGAGGAGCGACGCTTCGTGTGAATGGACAGAGCCCATATAGATGATGCTGCCGCCGCGCCCCCCGGAATACATGTGTGGGAGGCAGGCCCTGGTGGTCAGGAAGGCGCCGTCCAGATGGATCGCAAGCATCTTTTTCCATTCGGCCAGCGTGAACTCCTCCAGCGGGTGCACGATCTGGACGCCGGCATTGCTGACCAGAACATCGACGCCACCCCAGGCTTTCACGACGGCGGCGACGCCGGCATTGACCTCGTCTTCGTTGGTGACGTCCATGGCGACCGCCATAGCCTCGCCGCCGCTTGCACGGAGGGCCGCCGCGGTGGCTTCGGCGGCGGGCAGGGCGAGATCGGCGATGACGACTTTCGCCCCTTCACGCGCATAGGTGGTGGCGATTTCCTTGCCGATGCCGCTCGCGGCGCCGGTGACGATGGCTATCTTGTCCTTGAGCTTCATGACGGAACTCCTACGCGGTGGGAAAATCAATCGGTGGCGTCGCGCGTCAGGTCGAAGATGGCGACGCCCATCTTGGGTCTTGTCCGTTTTTTCCAGATTTCGTGGCGCAACGTGCGGCGCACGTCGAAGCGTCCGGACTGCCAGTGCTCCATGACGGACGTGCGGGAGAACTCATAGTCTTTCGACTGGCTCTCGTAATGCTTGCGGCGATAGATGAGATGCACGATCGAGATGGCAGCCTTGTCGTTCTCGGCGCGCAATTGCTCGACGTCGGGATCGTGCTCCAGATTCTTCGGGAGCTTCGCCAGCAGGTTGTGAATGGCCATCTGCATCTTGTGCCGACGGCGAATGGTGTCGGTGTTGAGGCGTGTGCGGCTCGAATAGCGGATGTCTTTCTCGCGTTCGGCGGCTTCGGCAAGCGTGCGCGGCATCTCGCCCCGCGCGCTGAAAAGATCGACCTGGAAAATCAGCAGATCCTCGTGGCCGTCCGCATCGAGCACATATTGCAGCGGCGTGTTCGAGACCAGACCGCCGTCCCAGTAATATTCGCCCTCGATTTCGATCGGCGGAAACCCGGGCGGCAACGCGCCTGACGCCATGATGTGTTCGGGCCCGATCTTGCGATCGGCGCTATCGAAGTAGACGAAGTTGCCGCTGCGGACGTTGACCGCGCCAACGCTGAGCCGCGTCTTGCCGGAATTGATGAGGTCGAAATCGACAAGCCGTTCGAGCGTCGCCCGTAGCGGAGCCGTGTCGTAAACCGCAAGTGCGCCCGGCGTACCGGAGGGCTGGAGGAAGGCGGGCGGGAAAAACGGCTGAAAGAAGCCGGGCAAGCCGAAGGACGCCGCCAAAGCCGCACTGAACTCATTGAAGAGCGAGCGCGAGCCTAGTCCTTTCAAAATGGGCTCGGCGATCAGATGCGACGAGACCGACGACCAGAAATCGTGCAGTCGCTCCACCCGCCTCTTCGGCGGATTTCCGACAATGATCGCCGCATTGATTGCGCCGATGGAAATGCCTGAAACCCAGGCAGGCTCAATGCCGGTGACGGCAAGCTCTTCATAGACCCCGGCCTGATAGGCGCCCAGCGCGCCGCCGCCCTGAAGCACGAGAACGGGCACTTCGCCGGCGCGCAGCTCGCTGGAAGCGGACTTCGATCGTGAGTTTACGCGCGCCTTTGGCATGATCACCGGAGGGATGGGGAGGGCGGGATCGGGATGGGGCAGGCGAGAAATAAGAGGTCATCATAATGCGCAGGACATGAGACGCAATTGTGGCGTCGCAGCCTGCGCGCGTTACATCGCGGTAACGAAGCTGCCGCTGCTCTTCACATACCCGTGGAACCGGCGGTTCGGGCGAATTCCGGCTTGATCCGGTAAAACCTGTGTTGGGCGTCCCAGTAATATTCCTGTTCGAGGCGAGGATTCTTCCAAAGATCGGCAATGGCAGGGATCAGAACTTTTACGGCGGGATTGCCTATCATCGGAATCAGTATGACGTCAGGTTTACGAGACAGAACGTAATCGGAATCCGTTCTGAAATGCCCTGGCAGCCTGAGCGTGTTGGCGATGAACCGACCGCTGTGCGCGATATGCCGATCGACAAGGCCGACAAGATCCAGAATTGGAAGCGTGCCGGAGAAATAGCCGAGTCTCCCGATACCCACGGACGCGACCAGCGTCGCCGGAGGCGTGAATGACTCGATGGCGGTTATCACCCGACGAACATTCGCATCTTCACCCGAATGAAACAGATGATCTCTCGCGCTTGTCCGTTTTTTTGAAACAAGAAATTCCGTCTGGGTCGCGTTTGCAAAATCGATCGATCCGGGCCATGTGCCATACAACGACGTCCATGTCGAAAGAACGACAAGAAATCCAAAGGCCACCGCGATTGCGCGGTTCGTGTCGGACAGAAGGGAGATGGCGACGATTGCCCCCGTCACCATGAAGGGCAGGACCGGCAGCATGAAACGTCCAAGTCTGAAGACATCGCCGCCGATCCAGACGACATAGGCCGCGGTTGCAAGGACGTAGAGGGCCGGCAGCCTGAAGGCTCTCACGGAAAATGCAGCGATGATGCTTCCGGGGATCAACAGCGCGGGGCCGTCGACGAGAAAATTCCGAAGGTAGAGCCAGCCCCAGCCAATCGAGATGTCGCCGACCTTCGCGTAAAAGGTATTGGGCAGCGGATCGCCGTAGTAATAGATCCTGAAAATTGTATGTGCCGCGATGTAGCCGGCATAACAAAGCGACGGGACGCTATCGCGAATAGTGAGCCCGATATCGACTCTTCCGCGCTCGATCGTCCTCGTCAGGAAATCGCTTCCCAATAGAAACAGAGCCAGGATGGCCCCTTCGGGGCGCGTCAATGTTGCGAGGATACAGAGGGCCATGACCCAGAAAATCTGTCTCCTGTAAAAGGCATGAAATGCCAGAACGACCAGGAAGGCAAAAAGCGGGGTCTCCAGCCCGGAGGAGGTCCAGCAGGCAAAACTGTTGAATGACAAAAGACAAAGCGGAGCAACGCCGGCCAACCATCGTCTTGAGCGAGGCAGGAACTCCAGGGTGTAGAAATAAACGGCGAGGAGTAGGGCGCCGCCGAAAGCCGCGCTCAAGATGTATCCGACAGTGGGAGCTTCCAGACCAAGCGCCATGCCGAGGGCGATCAAGAGTGTCCAGAGAAGATTGGTGTAGCCCTCGACATACTCGCCGATATTGAAGACGAGTTCATGAGCATGCAGCAGATTCGCGGCGTAACGATAGCTGATGAACGCATCGTCGGCTTGCGGGACGAAGTGATACGATTCCCACAGGAAAATCGCGACGGCCAGCGTGGCC
>NZ_DATKFR010000061.1:0-4180 GCF_035511255.1 Parvibaculum sp. | reverse complement strand
CGCCCGACATGATGAGCACCCAGCCAACGAAAATCGCCGTCGCCAGCGTGCCGAAGAGGGGAAAGGCAATCGCGAGGATGCCGCCTGCGATCAGGATGCCGCCGGCAATGAGGTAGCCGAGCCGATAGCGGCGGATGGTGCCCGCAAGGCCCGTATCGTCATGGTCGGTCATGGTCGCCCCTCGTTTTGCCTGGTTCGTCCGCCAGTCTACGCCGGATCGGCGACGGAGAGATATGGTCGCTCTCGTCGCTCCCCGCGGGCCTCCAAATCGCGAAACGCCTTGTGCAAATTTGCGCTTTGCGGTCGCCGTCCGGCTCCGGCAGTTTCTTCCGACCATTCATCCGGGCCATTCATCGGGAGCAAGCCGTCATGACCGAACATGTGATCACCGCCGTCGACAAGGGCGTGCTGACGCTGACCCTGAACCGCCCGGACAAGAAGAACGCGCTGACCGACGCGATGTACAAGGCGCTGGCCGACGGCATCGAACAGGCCGAGCGCGATCCGGCGATCCGCGTGACGCTCTTCCGCGCCAATGGCGACGCTTTCACGGCGGGCAACGACCTCGCCGATTTCGCCGCCGCCGGCAACGCGCCCGCCAGCGGCACGGAAACCGGATTGCAGCGCAACGTCACGCGCTTTCTCGAAAATCTCGCCACGGCGGAGAAGCCGCTGATCGCCGCGGTGAACGGGCTTGCCGTCGGCGTCGGCGTGACGATGCTGCTGCATTGCGACCTCGCCTATGCGGGCGAAAGCGCGACCTTCCAGATGCCCTTCGTCAATCTCGGCCTCATCCCCGAAGCCGGCTCGACGCTGCTGCTGCCGCGCCTCGTCGGCCTGCAGAAAGCCGCCGACCTCTTCCTCACCGGCAAGAAGATCGGCGCCGCCAAGGCCGAGGCGATCGGCATTATCGCCGATGTCTTCGCCGACGACGCCCTGCAGGCCGAAGCTCTTCTCCGCGCGCAGACGCTCGCCGCCAAGGCGCCCACCGCCGTCAAGCTCACCAAGGCGCTTCTGAAGGGCGACGACCGCGCCGCCGTGCTGGCGCAGCAGAAGAAGGAAGGCGCGCATTTCGCCGCCCAGCTCCGCTCGGCCGAAGTGAAGGAAGCGATCGCCGCCTTCTTCGAAAAGCGCGCGCCGGATTTCTCGAAACTGTCGTGATGGCCAAACTTCGCGACAAGGGCGAATGTGACTTGAACCGGAGCGAGCCGCGACCGACATAGGCGTCACCTGCAAAAAAACAATCAGGACAGAGGACGCCCCTAATGACGCTCAACATGTACCAGGCTTCGATTCCCGTCATGCTGCAGATGTTCGGCAGCATCGCCGCGGTTCTCGACAAGGCCGCCGCCCAGGCCGCCGAACGCAAGATCGACCCCACGGTCCTCGTCAACGCCCGCCTCGCACCGGACATGATCCCGCTGTCGGCCCAGGTCCAGATCATGACCGATCAGGCGAAAGGCTGCGCCGCCCGCCTCGCCGGCATCGACATTCCCTCCTATGCCGACACCGAAAAGACCATCGACGAGTTGAAGGCGCGTATCGCGAAGACGGTCGACTTCGTGAAGAGCCTGACGCCGGATCAGATCAACGGCGCCGAGGACCGCGAGGTGACGCTCAAGATCGGCGGCAACGACCTGAAGCTGAAGGGAAGCCAGTATTTCTTCCACTTCTTCCTGCCGAACTTCTACTTCCACGCAACGACCGCCTACGACATCCTGCGCCACAACGGCATCCAGATCGGCAAGCGCGACTTCATCGGCTCGTTCTGACGTTTCTCCTGATGGCGACGAGGTCCGTCACTTCGCCACCCTGTCCTTCAGGACAGAGAGGCGGATGACGAGGCCCTCGGGCCGCCAGTCGCGCACGATCTCGCCGCCAAACTGGCCCTTCACCGTCAGCCGCGCGAGCAGGCTTCCGAAGCCTTCCTCCTCCGCCGGACCTTCGATCGGCGGGCCGCCATGCTCGCTCCATGTCAGCACGAAGCGCTCGTCGTCTTCCGCGCAGACGATGTCGATCCGGCCTTCCGCCGTCGAGAGCGCGCCGTATTTCGCCGCATTGGTCGCGCATTCATGCAGCAGAAGCGCAAAGCCGGCGATGGAGCTGCCGGTAATGTCGATATCCGCCCCGGTGACCGCGACGCGCCCTCCGCCCGCCGCCCTGTCGTCGCCGTCATGCGGCGACAGAACGGTCGCGATGAGCGCATGCAACGTGGTCCTCTGATCGGCCGACTGGCCCTGCATGCCGGACAGGGTCAGCGTATGCGCCCGCGCGAGCGCGCCGAGCCGCGACCTGACACTCTCGGCGAGCTCTTCGGGCGTGCGCGCCGTGCGTGCGCTCAGCGTCACGAGACTGCTCGCCAGCGCGAAGAGGTTCTTGACGCGGTGATCCATTTCGCGGAGCAGGAGCGCCATTCTCTCTTCCGCTCGCTTCCTCTCGGTGATGTCGCGCGCGATCTTGGAGGCGCCGACGATCCGCCCGTTCAGGTCCTTGATCGGCGAGACCGTGAGCGAGATGTCGATGATCTCGCCATCCTTCCGCCGACGGACGGTTTCGTAATGGTCGACGCGCTCGCCCCGGCGGATGCGTTCGAGGATCGCCGGTTCCTCGTCGTGACGATCCTCAGGCATCAGCATGAGGACGGAACGGCCGACCGCCTCCGCCGCCGTATAGCCGTAAAGCCGTCGCGCGCCCTCGTTCCAGCTGGTGATGACGCCGTCCAGATCCTTGGCGAGAATGGCGTCGTCGGACGATGCGACGATCGCGGCGAGCCGCTCGGAGGTTTCGTGGGCCTGGCGCTGCAGGCCGAGATCGATCAGCATGTTGACCGCGCCCCGGAGCCGCCCAGAAGGGTCGAAGAGCGGCGTCGGAAAAGGCAGGAAGGGGACGCGCGTGCCGTCGGGTCGCTCGGCCACGGCTTCGACGCCCCGGATGGGACGCATTTCCCGCAAGGCCACCGCCATGGGACTCTCTTCATGCGGCAAAGGCGTTCCGTCCGGCCAGTAGAGTTTCCAGGCGCCGCAGAACTCCGCCGTGCCGATCTGCGGCCTGTAGCCCCAGAGGGTGGCCGCCGCCTCGTTATAGAAGCTGAGCCGTCCCGCCGCGTCGGTCGTATAGACCGCTGTCGGCAGCGCCTCGAGCAGCGCGCGCGCCTGCTCCTCCGAGCCCGCGAACAGGGATGGCGACCGGTCCGGCTCCCGGCCGGAAATACTCCCCGGCCCGGAGGGACCGGACAAGGTCGCGTCGCGCGTCATGCTGCTCATGGAACTCCGAACCGCACCGCCCAGCCCTGGTGAGTGAAATATCTATTTTGATTATGGCATGCCTGCTCCGCCGCACAATGACGATTCGCCGCCCCGTGTGCGCGAACGTGCCGGTGTCTGGCCCGGAAATGGCGGAACGTACAAGAAGGAGCGTGGCGAAGCGGCGGGAACCCCGGCCCGGATCGCTAATAGGCGAGCGGCCGCGTCCCCGTCGAAAGGCGCTGCTGGAAAAGCCGCGGGCGGCCGGTGGCGCCGAAAGTCAGTGGACGGCGCGCCGAAAGCGGATTGGCGCCGGCGTGGGGCTGGGCCGTATCGATGCGCAGGGAGCCGAGGCGTCGTTCCGCCTCCTGCAATTCGCCGCCGCGATCCTCGAGCAGCAGCGGCAGGCGCAGCACGCGCCCCCAGCTCCGCCAGCGCGCGGCGACATCGGCGCCGTCGAACGAGGCATGGAGCACGACCGAATGCTTCTCGTTCGTCGCATGCACCATCTCGACGAGAATGACGGGCCTGGCGCCCGAGCCGTCGCGATGCGCGACGCGGAGCGCGACGCCCCGATAGGCCGACAGAAGCTCGGTCCAGACGAAAGGCCCGAGAATGGGCGAGGAATCGGTGACCTTCACGCAATCGCTGTGGACGACCGCATAGCGGATGAAGCCGAAGAGCCGCGACGGGAGATCGGAGGCCGGAATGGTCACGCGCTGCGGCAGCACGAAGGGATCGGAATCGATCTCGCCGCCGTTCCAGCGCTTGCGTGTTCGCGGAGCGGTCGCCGCCCGGCCCATCTGATCGCTCCATATTGTTTCGAATTGAACCTATTCCGCCAAGGTTGGCATTCCCTTAACGGCTCCGCTCCGATGCGACGCCGCGGAGCCAGACCGCTCCGATTTGGCTTGAACCCGGCTTTCCGGCATTCTCCC
>NZ_DATKFR010000060.1:0-4525 GCF_035511255.1 Parvibaculum sp. | reverse complement strand
GAAAAAAGCTTCAGCCCCGCCGCCATGATCTCGGCGGGCCGGGCTTCCTTGCGGCGCTGACGTCTGGGCTGCGCCGCCATCGGCGCCCTCCGTGACCGGTATTAATAACTGACCAGTCAGTTATTAAATGGAGCGAGTCGCAAAAGCAAGCGATTTGCAGCCATCGCGAAAAATCGGAATCGAAGAAAGCGCCGGCGGGGGACTTATCCCCGGTCGTCCTCCGGGGGCTTATCCTCACCTTCAATCCGCGTGGGATGGTCCCGGCGGTGGCTTTCATGGAGGCGCCTGATGCGGCTTTCCTCGGTTTTTGCGAGCTTCTTTTCAGCTCCGGTCCGGCCGAAGCGCACGCGGTTTGCGGCGGCGCGCGCTTCCTTTTCCTCGCGCTCCCGGCGTTTCCTCTGCTCTTTGGAGGTTTTTCGCAGCCTGGATAAATCGACTATATTTCCGCCGTCCGACACCATAATTTGCCCGCAAATCAGCGGCAGCCTGCCGCATGCCGTTCGTCCTGTGAAATCTCTCGCGAGCTTAGGCGAAAGACGGCCGGTGCGGAACCGCCGGCCATCGGCGGCGGCCTCCGTCCTGCTGAAGTCTGGAGATAAATTTTGAATTCGGTTCTGTCCTATATCGCCGGGCTGGTCGTCGTGCTGCTGATCGCGGCGCTGGTCGGCCCGACCTTCGTCGACTGGAACCGCTTTCGCAGCCAGATCGAGACGCAGGGAAGCAAGCTGACCGGCCGCGAGTTGAAGATCGGCGGCGACATCAGCTTCGTCGTTCTTCCCGCGCCGCATCTGACGCTCAACAGCGTCTCGCTCTCAAATCTGCCCGGCGGCGAGAATTCCGATTTCGCGCGCTTCGGCCAGATCGACGCCGAAGTCGCGCTCGCGCCGCTGTTCAGCGGCGAAATCAGCGTCACCAGCGTGACCGTCACCCGGCCGCAAATCCATCTCGAGATCATGCGCGACGGCCGCAGCAACTGGAACGGGCTGGTCGCCGACTCACTTCAGGAGGACGGACTCTTCGGCCTTTCGTCCGTAAGTCTCGAAAAGGCGACGTTCGAGGACGGCACCGTCACCTATTCCGACCATCGCGACGGCAGCAACTGGCGCGTCGATCACATCGAGGGCTCGGTCATTGCGACTTCGCTGCTCGGCCCCGTTCGCGCCAATCTCAAATTCGACACCGACGAGATGCCGCTCGCGCTGCGGCTGGCCATCGGCAATTTCGGCGGGCGGAAGGCTTTTCCGATCACGGCGGAATTGCAGGCGCTTGCCCAACCCGCGAAGCTTCTGTTCTCCGGCGTCTCGACGGGCGGGCGTCTCGACGGAACGGGCAGTTTCGAATATGGCTCGACCAAGGTCGAGGGCGGTCAGAAGCCCAAGGCGCCGCTTCGCGTCGAGGCGGGTGTGGTCGTCGGCGACAGCGCCGCGACGTTCCGCAATCTCGTCGTCGCGATGGCGGGGACGACGCTCAAGGGCGACGCGCATGCGGAGTGGAAGCAGCGCCCGACGGCGAACATAAGGCTTGGCGGCGAGGCGCTGACGCTCGATCCGCTGGTCGAGCGGCTCGGCGAATTCATGGCCGGCGCCAAGGTGCCCTTCGGCGCTCTAGCGACCTTGCCCGTGCCCGACGGCATCGACGCGAAAGCCGACGTGAAGGTTGCGAGCCTTCTCGTGCATGACGTGCTGGTGAAGGATGCCGCGCTGGCGTTGTCCATGACCAACGGAACGCTGAGCATCGACCGTGCCGCCGGCGATATCGGCAGCGGTACGCAATTCGAACTCGCCGGCGCCCTCTCGCCCGGCGAGGAGGGCGGTCGCTTCGACGGCAAGGTGAAGGCGACGACCCGCAACATGGCGGCGTTGGCAGGCTGGCTCGCGAGCCTTCGCGCCGTCCCCGGACAGGCGGTGAGCGGCGAGACGCTGGACGCGCGAAGCGGCAGACCCGTGCCGCAAATTCTGGTGAAGGAGCCGCGCCGTCCCTTCTCGATCGCCTCGAACATTCAACTGACGCGGGACCGCCTCGACTTCAACGATCTGACCGCGGCCTATGCGATGACGCCCGACGCCGCCGATCTCAAGGGCGATCTCTCCTTCACGGAGCGCGACAAGCGCCCGCTGTTGCGCGGCGCGCTGGCGGCGAAGAGTTTCGATCTCGATCCGCTGATCGCGCTTTGGCCGGAGACGGCGCCGAAACCGCTGGCGCTGCTCGACGCCAACGACCTCGATCTCGCGCTGACGGCGGACAGGCTGACGGTCGCCGGACGCGCCGTCGCAGGGCTCGACACGTCGATGGCCGTCACCGGAGGCGAGCTCGATATCAGGCGCTTTGCCGCGACCGATCTCGCCGGCGCGAAGGTGACGCTGGCCGGCACGCTCTCGGGCGCGACCAAGGGCGAACTCGCGGCGCTGCGCGGCAAGCTGCATGGCGAGATGGAGGCCGAGAAGACCGACGGGCTTCTCGCGCTGGCCGGGATCGACGCGCCGGGCCTGCAAGGACCCGTGCAATTGACGCTCGACACCACGGCGGGCGAAGCCGCAGACAGCCAATCGCGGCTCGACATGCTGATGCTCAAGGGAACGATCGGCGGCAGCCGCGTCGATGCGGTGCTGAAGCGCGGCCACACGGCCGACGGCAAGGCCGACAGGATCGACCTGATCGCCAATGCGACGAATGGCGACGGCCGGCTGCTGCTCTCGCAACTGGGGTTCGCGCCCGATGACGGCCTTGCCGGCGCGGGCACGGCATCCCTGCAACTGAGCGGCGCGACGGACAAGCCCTACGACACGACGCTGCGGATCAATGTCGGGCAGGGCACGTTCAACGCGAAGGGCGGTCTTGCCGATCCGCTCGGAAGCCCGGGCTTCACGGGCCATGTCGATATTTCCGCGTCCGGCATGTCGCAAGTTCTGGCCGCGCTCGGCGTGCCGGAGCGCTTTGCCGATTTTGCGGCCGTGCAGGCCGGGGGCCCGAGCTTCGTGCTCTCCAGCGACATGAAGAGCGGCGCGGGCGTGCTGGCGCTGAGCGGCCTGGAAGCGGTCGCGGGGAATTTTCATCTTTCCGGCGAGGCGACGTGGCAGCGGCCGCAGGAAGCCGGAAAACTTCCGACGCTGACCGGAAAATTCCAGGCGAACACGCTCGACCTGACGAGCATCTTCGCGACGGACGCGAAAGACACGGACGCAATCTGGCCGACAACGGCGCTCGACTGGTCGGTCCTCGGCACTTTCGAGGGAGACGTCGGGCTCAAGGTCGATACCCTCAAGCTCGGCACCCTGCGGCTCGACCAGAGCGACATGCGCCTCGCGCTCGCGCAAAGCGTTCTCTCGGTCGCGCCCTTCACGGCGAAATTCGCCGATGGCGGCGCGACGATCGGCGCGCGTATCGAGGGCGGGAAATCGGGTGAGCCCGGCATCGGCCTCACGGTGGCGCTCGACGGCGCCGACATCGAGAAGCTCGGGCCGCAAATCTCCGGCGCTTCCTTCGGCACGGGCCGGGCCGACATCGACGCGCAGCTCGAAGGCCAGGGCCGGAGCTGGCTCGCGCTCATGTCGTCGGTTTCGGGGAAGGGCACGTTCGAGACGCGCAACGCGGGCATCGCGCCGCTCGACGTGCCGGGATTCTCCGACGGCTTGAAGAAGTTGAAATCGCTCGATGAATTTGCGGCGCTTCAGGCGCAAACGCTCGACAAGGGCAATACGCCCGCGCGCGGCCTCGACGGCGATTTCGTCGTGAAGGACGGCATTGCGCGCATGGGCAAGGATGGCGTCGAGCTCAGGGGCGGAAAGGGCAAGCTCGTCGCGATGCTCGATCTCGGACGGCTCGTGGCCGACGCCGAACTCGACGTGACGCTCGACGATCCGGAAGGCGCGCCGCCCGTCTCGATCGTCGCGGCCGGCAAGCTCGGCACCCTCGACCGGCGCGAGGACACGGTCGCGCTTCAGAATTTCCTCTCGAAACGGATCATCGCCCAGGCCGCGCAGGACGCGGGCGTCGATTTCATTCCGAAGGAGCTGAAGAACCTGCTCGGCCTTTCGGATCAGGAACTGAAGGCGAAGGGCCCGGCGGTCGCGGGCATCCCCCTGCCGATGAAACGGCCGGAGGCACCGAAGGCGGCGCTGCAGTAGGGGCGTGGAGCCCTCCCCCTTGAGGGGGAGGGTTGGGAGGGGGGTAGGCTGCAAGGAAGAGTCTTACGAAGAAGTCCCCCCGCCCGATCGGCTTCGCCGATCGACCTCCCCCTCAAGGGGGGAGGTAGGGTCAGGTCACGCAGGCCGCTTTCGCCTTGAAATGCGCGAGGACATAGACGCGCACCGCGCCCGAGAGATTGCCCTCGTTGTCGCGGCCTTCGTCGATCCGCCGGACGAGCTCGTTCACCGATAGGTCTTCCGTGCAGGCCACTTCCTTCAGCGCATCCCAGAAGGGCCGCTCCAGCGAAATCGAGGTGCGGTGGCCGGCGATGGTAACGGAACGCTTGATCTCGGCGGGCATGATTGCACCATCCTTCGGTGTCACCCCGGACTTGTTCCGG
>NZ_DATKFR010000059.1:0-2072 GCF_035511255.1 Parvibaculum sp. | reverse complement strand
ACCGACGCCATCGTCAAGATGGACAAATGCGGCATCTGCGGAAGCGATCTGCACATCTATCACGGCGAAGGCTTCAGCCCGGATCTCGGCTTCTGCGTCGGCCACGAGGCGGTGGGCGAGGTTGTGGAAGTCGGTCGCGGCATTCGCCGCCTGAAGGCCGGGGACAAGGTGATGCTGTCGGCGGCCGTCGGTTGCGGCTCCTGCGCGTCCTGCCTTGCCGGCAACATCAATCATTGCGAGACGGGCGGCGCGGGCTGCTACGGGCTCAGCCACAAGCTCGAAGGTTGCCAGGCCGAAGGCATTCGCGTGCCGATGGCGGATTTCAACGCGCGGCCGATCCCGGAAGGGATCAGCACCGATCAGGCGTTGTTGCTTACCGACAATCTGCCGACGGCCTGGTTCGGTTGCGTCAACGCCAACATCCGTCCGGGCGCGAAAGTCGGCGTCGTCGGCCTCGGGCCCATCGGTCTGATGGCGGTGCAAAGCTGTTTCGTCCTCGGCGCGTCGGAAGTCTTCGCCATTGATCTCGTGCCCGAACGCCGCGAGATCGCAGCCTCGCTCGGCGCGACGCCGGTCGATGGCGCAAACGCGCTGGAGGTCGTCGCCGAAGCGACGAAGGGGCAGGGTCTGGAGAGTGTCGTCGAAGCGGTCGGCGCGGACGCGACGATCAAGATGGCGATCATGCTGGCGGGCAAGCGCGGCCACGTCTCGGCCATTGGCGTGAACCAGACGCGCGACTTCGCCTTCCCGATGGGTCTCGCCTTCATGAAGGGCCTGACCTTCCACATCGGCACCTGCTCGGTGCAATCGCACTGGCCCGACCTGATCCCGCTGATCCGCGGCGGGCGTCTCACGCCGGAAAAATTCATCACGCATGAGTTGAGCCTGTCCGAAGGCGCGGAAGCCTATCGCCTCTTCGATGCGCGTCAGAAGGGCGCGTTGAAGACCGTGATGGTGCCTTGAGCGTATGAGTCCACGAACGACCTTCAATCCTCATCCTGAGGAGCCGCCGCAGGCGGCGTCTCGAAGGACGAGGCCCCGGAGGTCGAAGCCATCTTTCGAAACGCGAACCTTCGGTTCGCTCCTCAGGATGAGGTTTATTGGGTAAGGCAAACATGGCACTCGAAAGCTGGACCGATCTCGTCGATCTCGAGAGGCTCCGCGACTGGATGGACGGGCAGGGGCTCGAGCGCGGTCCGCTGGTGGATGTGACACCGCTCGCGGGCGGGACGCAGAACATCCTGCTGAAGTTCAAACGCGGCGGCCGCAGCTTCGTGCTGCGCCGTCCGCCGCACCGGCCGCATATGAACGGCAGCGAGACGATGCGCCGCGAGGCGCGCGTGCTCGGCGCGCTCAAGGGCAGCGACGTGCCGCATCCGGGATTGATCGCGGCTTGTCCGGACGAGGAGGTCCTCGGCGCGGCCTTCTACCTGATGGAGCCCGTCGACGGCTTCAATGCGACGGTCAGGCTGCCGATGCTTCATGGGGGCGATCCGAAGATCCGGCATCGCATGGGACTCGCGATTGCCGACGGCGCGGCGGCGCTCGGCCGCGTCGATCATGTGGCGGCGGGGCTTTCCGATCTCGGGAAGGTGGAGAACTATCTCGAACGGCAGGTGAAGCGCTGGCGCTCGCAGCTCGACTCCTATCGCGAATATGAGGGTTGGCCAGGGCCCAGCGATATTCCGGGCATCGACAGGGTCGCGGACTGGCTCGATGCGAACAGGCCCGCCTCATTCACGCCCGGCATCATCCACGGCGATTATCATCTGGCCAATGTCATGTACCGGTTCGACGGGCCTGAGCTCGCGGCGATCGTCGACTGGGAACTCACCACGATCGGCGATCCGCTGATCGACCTCGGCTGGCTGATGGCGACCTGGCCGGATGCCAAGGGCCGGGGCACGGCGGGTTCCGTCGGCATCGAGCCTTGGGACGGGTTTCCGACCGCGCGGGAGCTGGTCGCCCGCTATGCCGAGGGATCGTCGCGCGACCTCTCCGCCATCGAGTGGTATGCGGTGCTCGCCTGCTACAAGCTTGGCATCATCCTCGAAGGGACGCATGCGCGCGCC
>NZ_DATKFR010000058.1:0-6863 GCF_035511255.1 Parvibaculum sp. | reverse complement strand
GTGCTCGAGGTCGATGTGCAGCGAAAGCGCATCGGGCTCACCATGCGTCTCGGCGACGAGGCGGCGCCCGCGAAGGATCGCGGGCAGCAGGCCCGCACCCCCTCCAGACCGCAGGTGAAACAGCAGCGGGCGCCGGAGCCGTCCGGCGGCGGCGCGCTGGCGGATGCCTTGCGGAAAGCAGGCTTCGACGGGCGCAAATAGCAATCGGACGCAAGGCGCTCCCGCATAGCGACCAAATCAGGCGGGAGAAATTGAGCGGGAGGCAGTCGCCGCATCGAAGGGAGTTGCATTGCCTATGTCAGCCTCCGCCAGCATGTTTGCACAATCGTTCTTCCACGGAACGCGGGCCGATCTGAAGCCCGGCGACCTGATTATCGTGGGCTATCAGTCCAACTTCACCGAAGCCAGGGCGCTCTCCTGGGTTTATTTCGCGGGCACGCTGGATGCCGCGATCTGGGGCGCCGAGCTGGCCGCCGGCAGCGGGCCAGGACGGATTTACGTCGTGGAACCAACCGGGCCGTTCATGGACGACCCCAACCTGACGGATAAGAAGTTTCCGGGCAATCCGACGCTGTCCTATCGCTCCCGCGATCCGCTACGCGTCATCGCCGAAGTTACAAAGTGGCAAGGGCACCCGCCTGAACGGCTCCAGCAGATGAAGGAGGGTCTTGCCCGTTTGAACCCGGACGGCTCCGACATCATCGACTAAGATGAGGGGCGAACTGGCTAAGGTAAGGGGCGCGACCGGGCAGCTTTCCTCCTCCGAGGCCACCACCTGAAACAGGCCGCTTTGCCTTCGGGGGGCCGCCCGCGCTACAAAGCGGTCCCATGAGCAAGAAAAAATCCGCCCCCATCGAAGACGAACGCGAGCCCTGCCGGCTCTATCTCATCACGCCGCCGAGGCTCGAGCCGCGTGCCTTCGCCGATACGCTGAAGGCCGCGCTGGACGCGGGCGACGTCGCCTCGCTGCAATTGCGGCTGAAGACGGAGGCCGGCGAGACGGCCGACGCCGACACGATCCGCCGCGCCACCGAAATCCTGATGCCCGTGGCGCAGGCCCGGGACGTCGCCTTCCTCATCAACGACCGGGCCGATCTCGCGGCCGAGATGAACGCGGACGGCGTCCATGTCGGCCAGGACGACATGTCCTGCAAGGAAGCCCGCAAGATCGTCGGGCCGGACCGGATTGTCGGGGTCACCTGTCATAATTCCCGCCACCTCGCCATGGTAGCGGGAGAGGACGGTGCCGATTATGTCGCTTTCGGCGCGTTCTACGAAACCGGCACCAAAGAGGCCAAGACGAGAGCGGAACCCGAAATCCTGAGCTGGTGGACCGAAACCTTCGTCGTGCCCTGCGTGGCCATAGGCGGGATCACGGTCGAGAACGCCGCGCCCCTGGTTCGGGCCGGCGCGGATTTCCTCGCCGTCTCGGCGGGCGTCTGGAGCCATCCGGACGGCCCCGCCGCCGCAGTCGGCGCCTTCAACCGGATCATGTCCGAGGAAAAGAGAAATACATGAAGCGCCTTCCCGTCGTTCTCGTCGCCGCTCTGGCGGTATCGGCCGGCCTTCTGTCGGCCGTCAGCGGCGCAAGCCCGGCCTCTGCGGCCACGCCCGCCGCCGAAACGAGCGAACTTGCGCCCGTGGAAGCCGCCTACAAGGCCAAGGATTTCGGCAAGGCCTTCACGCTGGCAAAGCCGCTGGCCGAAAAGGGCAATGTGAAGGCGCAGCTCCTGCTCGCGACTTTTTACAATGCCGGCGTCGGCACCAAGCAGAACCCCGGCGAGGCGGCAAAGTGGTTTCGCAAGGCGGCCGACCAGGGCAGCGCCGACGGGCAATATGCGCTCGGCCTGATGACGCGGGACGGCATCGGCACCAAGGCAGACCCGGCCGGCGCACGCAAGCTCTTCGCCGCCTCCGCCGCGCAAGGCCATCCCGGGGGGCAGTCGGAGCTCGGCCTTTGCTATGCGACGGGCTCCGGCGGGCCTCAGGACGACAAGCAAGCGGTCAAATGGCTGCGCGAGGCGGTCAATTCCGGGAGCGCCAACGGGCAGTTCTATCTCGGTGCGCTTTACGCCGCCGGCAAGGGTGTGCCCCAGGATCTCGAACACGCCGCCAATCTCTACAAGCTCGCGGCCGACCAGGGGCAGCCCGACGCGAATTATCAGCTCGGCCTGATGCTCCAGGACGGCAAGGGCGTGGACAAGAACCCGGCGCTCGCCGTCGTCCGGTTCAAGACCGCCGCGAAAATGGGTTCGCCGGAAGCGGCGGGGGCGCTGGGCTATGCCTATTACAACGGCGTCGGCGTCGAGAAAGACACAGCCACGGCGGCCAAATGGTTCGCGCTTGCCGCTTCGGCGGGCATTCCCGATGCTCAACACCGGCTCGCGCAACTCTATTATTCGGGCGATGGGGTGGCCAAGGACCCGGCCGCCGCCCTCTTCTGGCTGACGCTGGCGGAGAAGGCAGGCATTGCCGACAAACCGCTGCGGGCGGCCATCGAACCGGAGATCACGCCCGAAATGCAGGCCAAGGTGAATGCCGAGGTCGCCAGGCTGACCAAGGGGACAAAACCGGCCGCGCGGAAGCCGGCCGCCCCGTAGCCGCAAGCCCGAAGGCCGCCCCTCCCCCGCGACCTGAAAGCCATTGGCCTTCCGGCCCCGGGATGCTATCAGAGCGCCGGTCGACCGATCCCCGCGCCGCCAGCGCGGTTATCGCGCGCTTGTCAGCCGCGCGGGCCGGCTCAACGATTTATTCTATTTTCGCGCCGGTCTTGCGAAAAGCCGGAAGCCATTTTTCGCACGACGCTTGAGAGATAAAGCCTATGCCCAAGATCAACGGAAACGAAATTCGCCCCGGCTACGTCATCGAACATCAGGGTGGCCTGTGGGCCGCCGTCAAGGTTCAGCATGTGAAGCCCGGCAAGGGCGGCGCCTTCGCGCAGGTCGAATTGAAGAACCTCGTCGACAATCGCAAACTCAACGAGCGCTTCCGGTCGGCGGAATCGGTCGAGCGCATCCGGCTCGAGCAGAAGGACTATCAGTATCTCTACGAGAATGACGGGATGCTGACTTTCATGGACAACGAGAATTACGAGCAGATCGAGCTCTCCAAGGACTGGGTCGGCGAGCGCGCCGCCTTCCTGCAGGACGGCATGAAGGTGACGGTGGAAAGCCATGAAGGCCGCCCGCTCGGCATTTCGCTGCCCGATCAGGTGGTGCTCGAAGTCGTCGAGACCGAACCCAGCGTGAAGGGCCAGACGGCGACCTCGTCCTACAAGCCCGCCGTGCTGTCGAACGGCCTCCGCACGATGGTGCCGCCCTTCATCACCACCGGGGAGAAGGTCGTCATCGACACGAACGAAGTGACCTATCTCCGCCGCGCCGACTGAGCGGAGCAAAAAGCCGATGTCCCGTCACACGCCCGTCATGGCCGTCATGGTCGCCGCCGCCCGCAAGGCGGCGCGCGGACTGCAGCGGGACTTCGGCGAAGTCGCCAATCTCCAGGTCTCGTTGAAGGGGCCGGCGAACTACGTTTCCGCCGCCGACAAGAAGGCCGAGAAGATCATCTTCGAGGAATTGTCGAAGGCGCGGCCCGGCTACAGCTTTCTGATGGAGGAAGGCGGCAGCGTCGAAGGCAGCGACAAGTCGCATCGCTGGATCATCGATCCGCTCGACGGTACGACCAATTTCCTCCACTCGATCCCGCATTTCGCAATCTCGATCGGCCTCGAACGCGACGGTCAGATGGTGGCGGGCGTCATCTACAATCCGATCACGGATGAGCTTTTCATCGGCGAGAAGGGCCAGGGCGCCTTTCTCAACGACAAGCGCCTTCGCGTCGCCGCGCGGCGCGAACTTTCCTCGGGCGTCGTCGCCTGCGGCACGCCGAATATCGGCCGCCCGGGCCACGAGATCCACCTCGCCGAACTTCGTGGCGTGATGAACGAGGTTTCCGGCGTCCGCCGCATGGGCGCGGCCGCGCTCGACCTCGCCTATGTGGCCGCGGGCCGCTACGACGCTTATTGGGAACACAATCTCGCGCCCTGGGACATGGCGGCCGGCATCGTCATCGTGCGTGAGGCGGGCGGCTTCGTCAGCGACATCAACGGCCGTGAGGACATGCTGACCACGGGCGGCGTCATCGCCGGCAACGACATGTTGCGGGCCCAGCTCGAAACCGTGCTGAAGCGCGCGCGGGCGAAGGCACAGGGTTAACCGGCCCGTCCAACTTCCGCCCGATTTGCCGCCTAGATGTTCGGCCGATCCGGTCTCGCCTCGCGCGGTTGTTCCCTTACGGATCGCGCTCTAGACTACCAGCCGGATTTCAGTCTTCCGGGGCGCACGGCCGAACCCATGATCCTCTCGTCGAAACGTCGGACATATCTCACCTGCCGGGTCGCCCGCGAGGCTCTGCTGGGTGCGGCGCTCGCGGCATCCACGACGGGAGCCGCGTATGCGGTGCCCGTCGACGCGGTGCCGCTCGAACGGCCGGGCACGCATATCGTCACCGCGCCGGAGGTTTCCCCGGACGTCTCGGGAGCGACCGACATGCCACCGGCGGGCCTGCCCGCGTCGCCCCTCCTTCCGCAGGAGCCGCAGGACGTGCCGAAGCTCGGAGCCCCCGCGCTCCGGGCGGCCGAACCCGCCATCCTGCGCGTCGCCTTCGATCCGGACGATGCGGTCCTGAGCCCGCAGGCTCTCGGACAAGTGAAAACATTCGCTGCCGCCTTCAAGCAGCGCGGCGGCCGGGTGACCCTCAAGGCCTATGCAGGCACCGCAGGCGACGTCAGCACCAATGCGCGGCGCCTTTCGCTGAAGCGCGTGCTCGCCGTCCGCGAGACACTGCTCGCGCAGGGCATTTCGGCAGAAAGGCTCAATGTGCAGGCGCTGGGCGGCGCGCGCGATGCGGGACCGCTCGACCGCGTCGATATCGTGCGGGCAGGCGGCTAGCGAGCCGGCGACGGCGACGGATTGGCGATCATCAAGAGGTAGGCGATGACGAAGGACTACACGGACGGCGCGGCCCTTTCCAACCCGCGACCCTACCTCGTACGCATGACGCTGTTCCTGATCCTGGTCGGCTTCCTGCTCGCCATCCTGTCGCCGAAGCTGAAGACCGCCTACCTCACCAATCCGGGGCTCAATACGCTCATTCTCGGCGTACTCGCGCTCGGCATTCTCTACGGCTTCCGGCAGCTCTTCATTCTCGGTCCCGAGGTGCGATGGGTGAACCAGTTCCGCCGCGCCGACCCCGGCCTCGTCATGCCGCCGCCGCCGCGGCTGCTCGCGCCGATGGCGACCATGCTCGGCGAGCGCAAGGGCCGCATGATGCTCAACACGCTTTCCATGCGCTCGCTGCTCGACTCGATCGGCTCGCGACTCGACGAACAGCGCGAAATCTCACGCTACATGATCGGACTTCTGATCTTTCTCGGCCTGCTCGGCACATTCTGGGGATTGCTCACGACCGTCACCTCGGTCGGCGCGACGATCCACGGCCTCAACGTCGAGACATCGGACCCGGCGACCGTCTTCCAGAACCTCAAGGCCGGCCTCGAAGGGCCGCTGTCCGGCATGGGCACGTCGTTCTCGTCGTCGCTCTTCGGCCTCGCGGGATCGTTGATCCTCGGATTTCTCGACCTGCAGGCGGGCCAGGCGCAGAACCGCTTCTACAACGAACTCGAGGAATGGCTGTCGACCGTCACCGATATTTCGGGCGACATGGAACGCGGCCCCGGCATGCTCGGCGAGACGGTGAAACGGCTCGAGCGCATCGAGCAGTCGCTGGCGGGCGGCGGCGCCAACAATGCCCCCATGCTCGCGCTGGCGGGCCAGGTGCAGGCGCTCACCGAGCAGCTTCGCCATGAACAGCAGCTCATCCGCAGGCTCGCCGAAAACCAGGAGGCGCTCGGTCCCGTTCTCGACCGGCTCGCCACCGCCGTCGGCGTCAAGAAGTAAGGTCGCGCTCGATGGCTCTTGCGCATAGACGCATTCGCGGCCGCGCTCCGAGCGCGGATTACTGGCCGGGCTTCGTCGACGCCATGTCGAGCCTGCTGCTGGTGCTGATCTTCCTGCTCACCATTTTCATGCTGACGCAGTTCTTTCTGTCGCAGCTCGTGTCGAGCAAGGACGCCGCGCTTGAAAACCTGCGGAGCCAGATCGCGGAACTGGTGAGTCAGCTTGCGCTGGTGAAGCAGGAAAAGGCCGACATGCAACTGACCATCGCGAGCCTGCAAGCCTCGCTCGCGGAGGCCAATGCGGAGAAGGACAAGCTCAGCGCCGATGCCGGCGCGGGCGCGCAGGTCACGGTGCTGCAGGACGAGCTGTCGAAGCAGAAGGACATATCGAGCCAAGCGCTGGCGCAGGTCGAACTTCTGAACCAGCAGATCGCGGCGCTGCGCCGCCAGCTCGCGGCGCTCGAGGAGGCGCTCGATGCGTCGGAGAAGCGCGACAAGGAATCTCAGGCGCAGATCGCCGATCTCGGGCGGCGGCTCAACGCGGCGCTGGCGCAGAAGGTGCAGGAGCTCGCGAAGTATCGCTCCGAGTTCTTCGGCCGGCTGCGCGAGATTCTCGGCAACCGCCCGGACATCGAGATCGTCGGCGACCGTTTCGTCATTCAGTCGGAAATTCTTTTCGACTCGGGCTCGGCCGAGATCAACCCGTCCGGCGTCGGTCAGCTTCGCAAGATCACGGATGCGGTGCGGGAAATCGCAGCGGAAATCCCTTCCGACATTCCCTGGGTGATCCGCGTCGACGGACACACGGACGCCAACCCGATCCACACGGCGCAGTTTCCGTCGAACTGGTATCTCTCCAGCGCGCGGGCGATCGCGGTCGTCGACTTCATGGTGAAGGAAGGCGTCG
>NZ_DATKFR010000057.1:0-10277 GCF_035511255.1 Parvibaculum sp. | reverse complement strand
GGCCGGCATTCCGCTCATCGTCGACAATACCCTCGCCTCGCCCTACCTCATCCGTCCGATCGAGCATGGCGCCGACATTGTCGTTCATTCGGCGACGAAGTTCCTCGGCGGCCATGGCAATTCGATGGGCGGCATCATCGTCGATGCGGGCAAGTTCGACTGGTCGTAGGGCAGCAAATATCCGATGCTTTCGGAACCTTGCGACTCCTATCACGGGCTCGAAATCCACAAGACGTTCGGCAATATCGCCTTCGCCATCGCCTGCCGCGTGCTGGGCTTGCGCGATCTCGGGCCGGCGATCTCGCCCTTCAATGCCTTCATGATCCAGACCGGCATCGAGACGCTGCCGCTGCGCATGCAGCGTCATTCGGATTCGGCGCTGAAGGTCGCGCAATATCTGAAGACGCATCCGAAGGTAAGCTGGGTGTCCTATGCCGGCCTGCCCGACGATCGCTATCACGCGCTCCAGCAGAAATATTCGCCGAAGGGCGCGGGCGCCGTTTTCACCTTCGGCGTCAAGGGCGGCTATGAGGCGGGTGTGAAGCTCGTCAATTCGGTGAAGCTCCTGTCCCATCTCGCCAATGTGGGCGATACGCGGAGCCTCATTATCCATCCCTCATCGACGACACATCGCCAGCTCACCGAAGAGCAGCAGAAGGCGGCGGGTGCCGGTCCCGACGTGGTGCGGCTCTCCGTCGGGCTCGAAGAACCTGCCGACGTGATCGCCGATCTCGATCAGGCGTTGAACGCTTAGTTTTTTAGGGTCCTCTTTCCTCGTCATGGGCGGGCTTGGCCCGCGTATCCACGTCTTTCTCCGAGTGACGAGAAGGAAGTCATGGATACGCGGATCAAGTCCGCGCATGACGAAAAAGGGAACGAGAACAGAGCGAAGATCAGGCGCTCAACCGCCGCGCATGCATAATCGCAAGCGTGAGGACGACGAGCGCGCCTGCTTGATGGGCAGCGCCGAGTGGGATCGGCACCACCCAGAGCAGCGCCCAGATGCCGAGGCCGATCTGGGCAATCACCGCCAGCGCGAGCCAGGTCGCGCTGCGCGAGGTCTCCGCGACATGGCGGGCGGCCCACCAGTGCCACGCCGTCGCGATGGCGACGAGATAGGCGACCATGCGGTGATCGAACTGCGCCGTGAGCTGGCTCTCGAAGAAGTTCTTCCACCACGGCGTCACGAAGAAAAGGTCCGCGGGGACGAAGGCGCCGTTGATGAGCGGCCATGTATTGTAGATGTAGCCGGCCTTGAGACCGGCGACGAAGCCGCCGAGCAGCATCTGAAAGAAAATCAGGCCGGCGAGCAGGACAGCGCCCCGGCGCAAGCCCCGGCTCGCGGCGACAGGCGCATGTTCGCGCCAGAGGCCGAGCGCGACCCAGACCATATAGGCGTAGATCAGCGTGGCGAGGCCAAGATGCGCGGTCAACCTGTACTGGCTGACGTCGATGCGATCCGACAGCCCGCTCTTCACCATCCACCAGCCGAGCACGCCCTGAAGCCCGCCCAGCACGAACATGATCGCAAGCTGCGGCGCCAGCGCGCGTTCGATGCGGCGGGTGGCGAAAAACCAGAGGAAGGGAACGAGGAAGGCGAAGCCGATGAAGCGGCCAAGAAAGCGATGGCTCCATTCCCACCAGAAGATCGCCTTGAAGTCGCCGAGCGTCATGCCCTTGTTGACGAGTTCATACTGGGGGATTTGGCGGTACTTCTCGAAGGCATCGGCCCAGGCTGCGTCGCTCAGCGGCGGCAGCGCACCCATCACCGGCTTCCACTCCGTGATGGAGAGGCCCGATTCCGTCAACCGCGTCAGCCCGCCAACGACCACCATCGCGAAGATCAGCCCCGCAACGCCGAAGAGCCAGATTGCGATCTGCCGGCGGGCGGCCCCGGTTCCGACGATCTCTGTTTCAAGGCTGATGGTCATGGATAGCTCGCGACGTCCCGTTTTAGATCCGGCCGTTTGCGGAACCGGCTTTGCGGAGCCGGCGAGAATGCCGTATCAGAACGCGATCCGCTTCTGGAAGCGACGGAGACTCTCATGCGCCGCCTGCCCCTTCGCGCCCGCAAGCTCATCGGCACCGTGGTGCTGCTGGTCTTCCTGGTGCTCTACTCGTTCCTGATCATGACGATCGCCGTCAGCGGACATCTGCCGGAACATGGGCTGGTGCAGTTTCTCTATTACCTGATCGCCGGCACCATCTGGGCCTTTCCGGCCCGCTACCTGATGATCTGGATGCTGCGCCCGGACGAGCCGGGAAAAGCTTAGAGGAAGCGGCCGGTCTGCACCTTGTTCAGGGCAAACATCACCAGAAGGAAGATCACGATCGGCAGAATGCTGGTCATCGAAGACTCCTGAGACTCGGGATTTGCGCCGGAGATTGCCGCAACCCGGCCGATAAAGAAAGGGTTCTCCGCGATCAAAAATGGCGTTTGGCGAACGCCCTTCCAGAGCCCAGATTGCCCGTACATCCGACGTAGTGCCGGTCGGGAAAGGGCTCGCTTTGCAGCATATAGACATATTTCACGAAGCCCGCCTCCACTTCGTTTCGGCGTGGCATCCGCCCTCGCTGACGCTCCGGCGTAGTCACGCCGAAGCTTTAGCGAAGGCGGATGGTCGGAGCGGCCGGATTCGAACCGACGACCCCTTGTCCCCCAGACAAGTGCGCTACCGGGCTGCGCTACGCTCCGACAAAACCGGTGGGAAGTGGGCCGAGGCCCGTTCCGAAGGCGCGGAATATAGACGCGGGCCCTCCGGGGGGCAACGCCTCAATCCGACCTTTTGCTGGTAATTTTCGGGACGCGGAACGCATCCCTCAGGCCTCGTCGCCCTCGGTCTCCCAAAGCGTCTCGTCGATCTCTTCCTTGAGCGTGACGAGTTCGTCGAGGATCGCCTCGAGGGTCTGCTTGCCGGCGGCATCGAGCGCCCCGCCGCTACCGGACGCGATTTCCTCGCGCTCGCTGCGCTGGACCGCCTCACGCGCCAGTTCTGCCAGGGACGCATCGACCGTGCCCTTGCCGGTCTCGCTGACGAATTTCACGCCCTGCTCGCGGAAGACCTTCTGTACGCCCTTGATCGTGTAGCCATCATTGTAGAGGAGCGTGCGCACACCGCGCAGAAGATCGACATCCTCGGGTCGGTAATAGCGCCGTCCGCCACCGCGCTTCAGCGGGCGAATCTGATTGAACTTGCTCTCCCAGAATCGGAGGACGTGCTGCGGAACGTCGAGTTCGGCAGCGACTTCACTGATGGTCCGGAAGGCGTCGGGCGATTTTTGTATAGACAAAACATGTCCCTGCTGGCGTTCCCCGATCCGATCTCTGAATACCGGTCTGGTCAAGGGAACGCCTCGGGTTGAATACTATTCGGCGGCTGCGGCCTTGCCGCTCAGCGCCGCATTGATGCGCTCCTTGAGCACATGGCTCGGCCGGAAAACCAGAACCCGCCGCGGCTTGATCGGGACTTCCTCGCCGGTTTTTGGATTGCGACCCATCCTGCCGCCCTTCTGGCGGACCGAGAACGAGCCGAAGGACGACAACTTCACAGTATCGCCGTTCGAGAGGCAATTCGAGATGTGCTGAAGCACCGACTCAACGAGGTCCGCCGACTCGTTGCGAGACAGGCCGACCTCCTGATAAACGGCCTCACTCAGGTGAGCCCGTGTAATCGTATCCCCCATGGCCTCTTCCTCCAGGTTCGCCTAAACGTATTGCGGGCGGAGAAACCCGTCAATATCAATAGGATGGCTCAATTTTCTCAGGTTGTCTTGTGCCGGATTACATGGATTCAGGGATGGCTGTCACCAGCGCACCAGCACCGAGCCCCAGGTGAAGCCGCCGCCCATCGCCTCAAGCAGGACAAGGTCGCCCCGCTTGATTCGGCCGTCCTTGAGGGCAATGTCGAGAGCCAGCGGCACAGAGGCCGCCGATGTGTTGCCTTGCTCGCCGACCGTAACGACGACCTTTTCCGGCGGCAGGCCGATGCGTTTGGCCGTACCGTCCAGGATGCGCTTATTGGCCTGATGAGGCACGAACCAATCGATATCCGCCGCGGTCAGCCCCGTGGCCGCCAACGACTCGTTGATCGTATCGGCGATGTTCACGACGGCGTGGCGGAAGACCTCGCGGCCCTCCATGCGGACGTGACCGACCGTTTTGGTCGAGGACGGGCCGCCATCGACATAGAGCTTCTCCTTGAAGCGCCCGTCGGAATGGAGATGCGCCGTCAGGATGCCGCGGTCGGCATTGGTGCCTTCGCCTTCTCCCGCCTTGACGATCACCGCGCCGGCGCCGTCGCCGAAAAGGACGCAGGTCGTCCGGTCGGTCCAGTCGAGAAGACGCGTGAAAGTCTCGGCGCCGATGACCAGCGCAGTCCGCGACTGACCGCAACGGATGAAGGTGTCGGCGATGGTGAGGGCGTAGACGAAGCCCGAGCACACCGCCTGCACGTCGAAGGCGGCCCCGTGATGGAGGCCCAGCTCCGCCTGGACAGTGACGGCGGTGGCGGGGAAGGTGTTATCCGGCGTCGTGGTCGCAAGGATGATCGTGTCGATTTCCTGAGCGTCGATACCGGCATCTGCGATCGCCGCGCGCGCCGCCTTGAGGGCCAGATGCGAGGTCAGTTCGCCCTCAGCCGCAATATGACGCGCATGGATGCCGGTCCGCTCGACGATCCATTCGTCAGTCGTGTCCACGGTCTCGGCAAGGTCATGATTGGTGACGCGCCGCTCCGGCAGATAGCTGCCGCAGCCGGCAATAAAACTCCGGATGATACTCACGATATCGCAGCCTCGGATTCTTCGCTGACAGGATTTGAATGGCCGCCGGCCTGCTCGAAGGCGCTGAAAGCTTCGAGATCGGAGACGATCTTCTTCAGGAGATCGGCAGACGCGACATCCACGGCGACGTCGATGGCGGCGGCATATCCGAGCGGATCGGTGCCGCCATGGCTCTTGACGACGAGACCGTTGAGACCGAGGAAAAGCGCGCCGTTCGAGGTACGCGGATCGAGCTTGTTCGACAAGGCCTTGAAGGCACCCTGCGCGAGCAGATAGCCGAGCCGCGACAAGATCGAACTGCGCATGGCGGCGCGCAGGAACTCCACGATGAGTCTGACCGTGCCTTCGGCCGTCTTGAGCGCGATGTTGCCCGTATAGCCATCGGTCACGACGACGTCGACCGTGCCTTTCGATATGTCGTCGCCTTCGACGAAACCGTGAAAGCGCATGGGGAGCTTCGCCTCGCGCAACATCTGCGCGGCTTCCTTGACCTGCTCGGTTCCCTTGACTTCCTCCTCGCCGATATTCAAGAGGCCTACAGTGGGCCGTTCGAGTCCGAAGATGACGCGGGCATAGGCCTCGCCCATGACTGCGAACTGCACGAGTTGGCGCGCGTCGGGCCCGATGGTCGCGCCGAGATCGAGAACAATGCTCTCCCCGCGCGCCGTCGGCCACATGGCGGCGAGCGCCGGACGCTCGACATGCGGCATCGTCTTCAGGATGACCTTGGCCATCGCCATCAGCGCACCGGTGTTGCCGGCCGAGACGGCGGCCTGCGCACGGCCCGTCTTCACCGCGTCGATGGCGAGCCACATGCTGCTGGTCTTGCGGCCGCGGCGCAGCGCCTGACTTGGCTTGTCGTCCATGGCGACCGCGACCTCGGTATGAACGATCTCGCTCACCGCCGCGACGCGTGGATGATCGTTCAGCACCGGACGCATCTTCGCCTCGTCGCCGAATATCACAAATCGTACATCCGGATGGCGGACGGACGCGATATCGGCGCCGCCGATCACCGTTGCCGGACCATGGTCGCCCCCCATGCCGTCCAGCGCTATCGTGAGTCCACGCGTCACCTAAGCCCCTTTCCCTTCCAGCCGGAATCCTTCGGCGACCGGTTTCGATCGCCTCCCGGCAGCCCGCCCAGAAGATACAAGGTTGCGGTGGCCAGACAACCGACTCTTGCCGCCTTGTTTTCTCGGGATTTCAATCTTTTTTCTTGAGTTTTTCGAGCGCGGCGAAAGGATTCGGCTTCACTTCGTCCGCTTCGGCCTGGTCCGCCAAAGGCTCATCGAGACTCACGCCCTCTTTTCGTGGGTAGGGATCGAGCGCGAGAGCAAGTTGCTCGGCAATCATCTCGCCCACGTCGATGTGACCGGCCTCGAACGGCTCCGGCGGCTCGTCGCTCTCGGTGTCGATTATGATCTCGCGTTCGGCACCCGGCCCACCGGCCGCTTCCTCGAGCATGTCGGCTGGCAGGAAGTGAACCTTGAACCGCTCCGCTAACCGGCTCGGCACCGGCTCCAGCGTCACCACGCATGCCTGTACGACGTCCGCCTCGAACCGCCCCTCGAGCGCGACGCCCAGCTTGCGCCAGTGCCGCATGTTCGCCTCGCCCTTGAGCGACCTCAGTTCGATGAGGTCGAAGCGCTTTGCGAGTGCCGCGCATTCGGCGGCACTCGCCTCGAAGGTAATCGCCCTGCCCTGCGGCGGCAGATCGTCGAGGGCGATATCGATACTGAATTCGGGTTTCGGCTGGCCGGTCATGCGATCGGTCCTTCGGCGAGAACTGGGGGGACCAATGGCGCGGCCGCGAAGCTCGCCCGGCCTTCGAAGAAGGCGCTGTCCGGCTCCTCCGCCAGCGCGGCTACACAGGCCCGCACATAATCGGCGAGCGCCGCGACCTGGCTGGCCGGTACCTCCATCTCGGCGAAGACATTGCGACGAATCGCATCGGCCAGAACATGTTCATCCGCATCGGCGAGACCGGCGTCGTAAGCCGCCATGCGGCCGTAAAAGGACGAGGCCATTTTCTTGATCTTCTTGCCGACCGACAGGTCGCCGACACCTATTTCGCGCAACGTCTGGTCCATGTCGTCGAACATGATGTCGAAGATGCGTTGCGCCAGTGCCCGGCCCGGTTCTTCGGCATCTTTCAAACGCCTGAGCACCAGAAAAGCGTGAAGCATCACCATCTCGAAGCGTCCTTCCAGCGTGTCCGGCACACCGGCATGGATGTAGAGACCGGGCATCCGCGCCTGGGCAACCAGCGCCCGATAGAGGGCAAACGGCACTTCGTCACGGTCCGAGCGACCGAAAATTCTTTTCCATATCATGGCTTTACTCCGTCGCCCGGGGACCGGGCACGTCGCCCGGCTCAGAAGCAGATTGAATTTAGCGAGCGACAGGGGTAGGTCAATCTAACATCTATGGGCCAGGAGGGTTCTCCAACATGACTTCCCAACATCCGCGGCGCCGCGCAAGTTTGCTGGTCGCCGTGGCTTGTCTGACGGCGCTCGGCTCTACCGCGCTGACCAGTTGTTCGCCGATCGTCGAGAAACGCGGCTATGTCCTCGATGAAAAGAACCTGAAACGGATCAAGCCCAACCAGACGACCAAGGAGCAGGTCCGCGACATCATGGGCTCTCCTTCCACCGTTTCGACTATTCCCGACGGTCCGGAGGGCGAAGCCTATTACTACATCAGCAGCACCTTCGAGACGGAGGCCTTCTATCCGCCGGAGGAAGTCGATCGCACGGTCGTCGCCGTCTATTTCTCGAAGGAAGACGTGGTCGATCAGGTCGCTTATTACGGGCTCGAAGACGGTCAGATCGTCGACCTGCAGACGCGCGCCACGCCAACCCGCGGCAAGGAGCTCACCGTGCTCGGTCAGATCTTCAGCAATCTCGGCCGCTTCAACAAGGCGAAGGACGACAAGAAGGGCAGCGGTCCGACGCCAGGCCGCCCCGGCGGCTAGGCTCCCCTAGAGCTTCAACGGACAAAGGCCCCGCACTCTCGCGGGGCCTTTTGATTTTGCCGTCGCCGATTGTCATGAAGCGCAACGCTCAATGAAAAAGCCCCGGCATTTCGGCCGGGGCTTTTCCTTCGCGAAGTCTCCGCTCAGTGCGCGAGCACGGCGAGCAGCAGAAGCGCCACGATGTTCGTGATCTTGATCATCGGGTTGACGGCCGGACCGGCGGTGTCCTTGTAGGGATCGCCGACCGTGTCGCCCGTGACGGCGGCCTTGTGGGCTTCAGAACCCTTGCCGCCATGATGGCCGTCCTCGATGTACTTCTTGGCATTGTCCCAGGCGCCGCCACCCGAGGTCATCGAGATCGCGACGAAGAGACCGGTGACGATGACGCCGAGCAGCATCGCGCCAACCGCGGAGAACGCCTCGGACTTGCCGGCGATCTGCAGGATGACGAAATAGAGCACGACGGGCGACAGCACGGGAAGCAACGAGGGAACGATCATTTCCTTGATCGCCGCCTTGGTCAGCATGTCCACCGCGCGCGCATAGTTGGGCTTCGAGGTACCCGCCATGATGCCCGGATCGGCCTTGAACTGACGACGCACTTCTTCCACGACGGAGCCCGCCGCACGGCCGACGGCCGTCATGCCCATCGAACCGAAGAGGTAGGGTAGCAGACCGCCGATGAAGAGGCCGACCACCACGAAGGGGTTCGAAAGCGAGAAGTCCGGCGTCACCCCGATGAAGTAGGGATAAGTTTCCGGCGACGCAGAGAAGAAGTTCAGGTCCTGCGTATAGGCCGCGAAAAGAACCAGCGCGCCGAGGCCCGCCGAACCGATCGCATAGCCCTTGGTGACCGCCTTCGTCGTGTTGCCGACGGCGTCGAGTGCGTCCGTCGTCTTGCGCACCGAGGCCGGAAGATCGGCCATTTCGGCGATGCCGCCCGCATTGTCCGTGACCGGACCGAAGGCGTCGAGCGCGACAACCATGCCGGCGAGCGCCAGCATCGTCGAGACGGCGATGGCGATGCCGAAGAGACCGGCAAGGCTGTAGGTCACGAGGATGCCGACCACGATGATGATCGCCGGCAGCGCCGTCGCTTCCATCGAGATCGCGAGACCCTGGATGACGTTGGTGCCGTGACCGGTGACCGACGCCGAGGCGATGCTCTTCACCGGGCGGAAGGTGACGCCGGTATAGTATTCGGTGACCCAGATGATGAGACCCGTCACGACGAGACCGGCGACGCCGCACTCGTAGAGGCTGAGGCCCGTATAGGTGAGCGTGCCGACGGTGAAGGAGGTGTCGAAACCGACGACCTTGTCGGTGACGAACCAGAGCGCGCCGAGCGACAGGATCGCCGAGGCCACGAAGCCCTTGTAGAGGGCATTCATGATGTTGTTGCTCTTGCCGAGACGGACGAAGAACACGCCGATGATCGAGGTGACGATGCACGAGCCGCCGATCGCGAGCGGATAGGTCATCATGTTGAGCACGGTTTCGCCCGTGCCGCCCGAGAAGAAAATCGAGGCGAGAACCATGGTGGCGACGAGCGTCACCGCATAGGTCTCGAAAAGGTCGGCGGCCATGCCGGCGCAGTCGCCGACGTTGTCGCCGACGTTGTCGGCGATCGTCGCCGGGTTGCGCGGATCGTCCTCGGGAATGCCCGCTTCGACCTTGCCGACGAGATCGCCGCCGACATCCGCACCCTTGGTGAAGATGCCGCCGCCGAGACGGGCGAAGATCGAGATCAGCGAAGCGCCGAAACCGAGGGCGACGAGCGCGTCGATGACGTCGCGCGAGTTGGCTTCATAGCCGAGATAGCCCGTCAGGAAGGCGAAGTAGACCGCGACCGCGAGGAGCGCGAGACCGGCGACCAGCATGCCGGTCACGGTGCCGGCGCGGAAGGCGATGGAGAGGCCGGCGGCGAGGCTCTTCGACGAGGCCTGCGTCGTCCGCACGTTGGCGCGGACCGACACCAGCATGCCGATATAGCCGGCGGCGCCCGAAAGCGCGGCGCCGACGAGGAAGCCGACACCGACCTTGATGCCCAGCAGCCACGAGATCAGCACGAAGATGACGGCGCCGACGATGCCGATGGTGGTGTACTGGCGATTGAGATAGGCGCCCGCACCTTCCTGGATCGCCGCAGCGATTTCCTGCATGCGTGCATTACCCGCATCCGCCGACAACACGGAACGACCCGCGAAAATGCCGTACAGGATTGCGAGACCGCCGCAGCCTATGATAGCCCACAACGCAGTGCTCATTGTTTTGTCCTTGATTTCCCTTGACGAATGTCATCCGGGACATGGCCGTAAACCAGAACGGTCCGGCAAGCCCCCCTCCAGAACGCAGAATGCCGCGGAAGATGCCAAATGCGGGCGGGGAACCTTTCAAGTCAGGCTCTACACTGACACGAAGCTCTTCGTCCTCCAGGCCTGCGGGCTTTCCGTGCTCATGACCTTCGAACAACATCTCTCCGTGGGGCGCGAGCGGCGCCTCATCCCGCGCCGATCGA
>NZ_DATKFR010000056.1:0-15193 GCF_035511255.1 Parvibaculum sp. | reverse complement strand
GGCGGCCGGCTGAACCTGACGCTGAGGCGCGTGACGAAGCCCTGATCCGGCCCCCTTTCTTTCATGCCTTTCATGCGCGCTCGCACAAGCGCGGCCCCTGCAAAAAAACCATCATCATGGCTCGCTAGTTTGCGCGCCGGACAAGTGGGTCGCGTTCAAGGGGAGTGAAGGGCATGGATCGCATCACGAGACGTCAGGCGTTGACGGGATTGTCGGCGGCGACGGGGCTTGGCCTTGCAAGCTGCGCCGAGACCGGTCTCGCGAAGACGGAAACGCAGAGCGTCTCCTTCGACCATGGCGTCGCCAGCGGCGATCCGCGCGCCGATGCGATCATCATCTGGACCCGTGCGACGGTGGCCGACCCCGTCTCCGTTCCGCTGCGCTGGCAGCTCGCCGAGGATGCGGCCTTCTCGAAAATCGTCGCCGAGGGCACGGCCGAGGCAACGCCCGCCCGCGACCACACCGCGAAAGTCGACGTGACGGGGCTTGCGCCCGGCCGGAGCTATTTCTACCGCTTCGCCGCCGGCAAGGTGACGTCGCCCATCGGCCGCACCAGGACGCTGCCGACGAAAGGCATCGACAAGGCGCGTTTCGCGGTCGTCTCCTGCTCGCATTACGCCTTCGGCTATTACCACGTCTATCGCGAGATCGCGGCGACGGACGGGATCGACGCGGTCGTCCATCTCGGCGACTACATTTATGAATATGGCCGCGAGGGGTATGGCGGCGAGGTCGGCAAGGCGCTCGATCGCGAGCATCTGCCGCCGCACGAGATCGTGACGCTCGCCGACTATCGTGCTCGTTTCGCGCAATACCGTACCGATCCCGACCTCCAGGCGGCTCATGCCTCGGCCCCCTTCATCACCGTCTGGGACGATCACGAGACGGCGAATGATTCATGGGTCGGCGGTGCCGAGAACCACGATCCGCGGACGGAAGGAAAATGGGAGACGCGGCGCGACGTCGCGATCCGCGCCTATTTCGAATGGATGCCGATGCGCGACCCGGCGCCGGGCGAGGCTTTCTACACGCTGAACCGCTCCTACGACTATGGCGACATCGCCTCGCTCCATGTCGTCGAAACCCGCCTTACCGGCCGCATGCATCAGCTCAAATATGCGCGCGACATGCTTTATGTCGAAACCGCCTTCGACGTTTCAAATCCGGCAAGGCCGGTCGCCGTGACGGACAAGGCGCGTCTCGCCGCCTTGTCGCAAGAGGCGGTCATCCGCCTGAAGACACCCTTCGATGTTCATGGCCGGCCCATCCGCGACTATGCAAAGGTAAAGGCGTGGAACGAGGCGGGCCTTCCCGCCGGCTATACCTGGAAGCCCGACACCAAGCGCTTCCACGCCGAAATCCTCAATGACGAACGCCGCACGCTGATGGGCACGAAGCAGGAAGCCTGGCTCGCCGGCGAACTGAAGGCATCGACGGCCGATGGCATCAAATGGCAGGTGCTCGCCAACCAGATCGTGATGGCGAAGATGGACGCGCCCGATTTCAGCAAGGCCTTCCCCGCCGACATCGTCGCCGCGGCGAGCGCGAAAAACCCGCAGGCCAAGCGCTGGATCGAACAGACGAAGCTCGGCCTGCCCCTCAACACGGACGCCTGGGACGGCTATCCCGCCGCGCGCGAACGCCTCTACGGATCGGCCCGCGACGCGGAGGCGAACCTGCTTGTGCTCGCGGGCGACTCGCACATCCTCTGGGCGAACGAGCTTCATGACGATGACGGCGCGCTGCGCGGCGTCGAATTCGCGACTTCGGGTGTCACCTCGCCGAGCCCCTATGGCTATTTCGGCGACGACGCCCGCGTGCCCGTCGCCGCTCGCACTGCGCTGACGACGCATTGCCCCGAGGTGAAGTATGTCGACGTCGTCCATAACGGCTTCATCCTCCTCACCCTGACGCGCGACAAGGCGGAAGCCGACTACATCGGCGTCTCGACCGTGCGCGCGAAGGACTATGCGGTCCTGCCCCTCGCGCGTTTCGAAGTGACGGCGGAAAAGCCGGGCAAGCTCTCGGGCCTCGTGAAGGTCTGACCCCTCGATCCGATCCTCAATAAGGCGTCCATCCCGGGATCGGCGAGACGCCGAAGAGCCAGTGATGCGCGTAGAGCATCAGCACGAAGGCGATGAGGCTCGCAAGAATGCGCCACCAGGCATGGCGCGTGAAGTGGAATTTCGTCCGTCCACTGACCATGGCGGCGAAGGGCAGGTTGGAGGTTCGCGCGGCGAAGGCGTCCCATTTGGGGCCGAGCTTGCGGCGGCGCTTCTCGTCGATCGAGAGCGTGCCGAGGGCGGCGAGCACGAGGAACGTGCCGAAGAAGATGATCGACGCCTTGTCGCCGTTGATCGCGATGTGCAGCGTGGACCAGATGATGACCGACCAGAGAAAGGGATGCCGCGTGATATGGACGATGCCGAGCGCGTCCTGGCCCTCGGTCTCGAGAACGCCTTCCGATTTGAAGGCGGTCGGGTTCGGCGTGGTGAGGCCGACCACCGCGAAAAGGAAGGCGACGAGCATCACGAGCGGCGCGAGATGGGTGAGCCAGAGAGGCGCGACCCAGTAAAGCCGGTCGGGCTGCATGACGGCTTCGTTATAGCCGATGGCGAGCCAGACGATCCCGCCGACGGACGCGAGCGAAAAGGCGCCGAGATAAGGCCATTCGCCGACGGCGCCCACGATGACCTCGCGCAGCCTCGTCCCCGAAACGGCGAGATGGATCGCCAGAAAGAACGCAGCCGCGGCCCATAGAGTCAGCATCGAATTCCCCTCCCTCAAATATAACGATGTTATATCTGGCCATTGGCCCCTCCGATTCAAGGGGCTTTGCCAGCATGCCCCAGTTTTTTGTCGATACAAAAATATACCTCGGTCCATTTTTCTCTTTCGCCTCCGCCGCACCTCCGCCAAGCTCCATCCCAATATGGGGTCACGCGAGGGGGCGGGGATAAGTTGGGAAAGCGGCCGAATTTTCTGGTGATCGTCGCCGACGATCTGGGTTTTTCCGACATCGGCGCCTTTGGCGGCGAGATCGCGACGCCGCATCTCGATGCGCTGGCGATGGAGGGGCTCCGCCTCACCAATTTCCATTCGGCGCCCGCCTGCGCGCCGACCCGCGCCATGCTGATGACGGGCGTGGATCCCCACATCGCCGGCCTCGGCACCCATGTCGAGGTGCTGCACCCGACCCAGCGCGGCAAGCCCGGCTATGAGGGCTATCTCAATGAACGTGTCGCGACCCTGCCCGAGCTTCTGCGCGACGCGGGCTATCTCACGCTGATGTCCGGCAAATGGCATCTGGGCGACACGCTCGAAACCTCGCCCCATGCGCGCGGCTTCACGCGCTCCTTCGCGCTTCTGCCCGGCGCCGCCAACCATTACGCCTCCTCGCCGAAGGCCGGCACCGGCTTTCCGAGGCAGGACACTCTTTATACGGAAGATGATCGCTTCGTAGATCTTCCAGAGGATTTCTACTCGTCGGACGGCTTTACGACGAAGCTGCTGCACTATCTCGACGAGCGGGACGACGACAGGCCCTTCTTCGCCTATCTCGCCTTCTCGGCGCCGCACTGGCCGCTCCAGGCGCCGGACGATCTCATCGCGAAATACAAGGGCCGCTACGATGCCGGTCCCGAAGCGTTGCGCGAGGAGCGCCTCGACCGTCTGAAGGCGCTCGGCCTTTGCGCGCAGGACATCAAGGCGCATCCCATCGTCGCAAAGAACAAGCCCTGGGACGAGATGAACGACGAGGAGCGCGCCCGCTCCGCCCGCGCCATGGAAGTCTATGCAGCCATGGTCGAGCGTCTCGACTGGAATGTCGGCCGCCTCGTCGAGTATCTAAAGAGGACCGGCGAACTCGACGACACCGTCATTCTCTTCATGTCCGACAATGGCGCCGAGGGCGCGCTGATCGAGGCCGTGCCGGTCTTCGGCCCCTATCTGATGGATTTCATCTCGAAATATTACGACAATAGCCTGGCGAATATCGGCCGGTCGAATTCCTACGTCTGGTACGGACCGCGCTGGGCGCAAGCCGCAACCGCGCCCTCGCGCCTCTACAAGACCTATACGTCGCAGGGCGGCATCCGCGTCGTCGCCTTCGCCCGCGCGCCTTCGCTCGTCTCGGCGCCCGGCATCGGCCATGCCTTCTCGACCGTCATGGACGTGATGCCGACGCTGCTCGACCTCGCCGGCGCGGCGCATCCGGCACCCGATTACAAGGGCCGCAAGGTCGTCGAACCGATGGGCCGTTCGCTCCTGCCCTGGCTCAGGGGCGAAGCGGAAGAAGTCCACCCGAAGGATGCCGTCACCGGCTGGGAGTTCTTCGGTCGTCGCGGCATTCGCAAGGGCGACTGGAAGGCGATCTGGATTCCCGCACCCGAAGGGACCGGCGATTGGCAACTCTACAATGTCGCGGCCGATCCCGGTGAAACCGACGACCGCGCCAGGGAGGAGCCGACGCGCCTCGACGAGCTTCTCGCGCTATGGGACGACTATGTCGAGAAGGCGGGCGTCGTAATGGTCGCGATTCCGACCTGAACGAAGATCTCAGGCCTTGGTGTCGACATGGGCGCCATTGCCGTTGGGCTTCGGCGTGCCGTCCTCGGCCTTGGCGACGCCGACGCGGGCTGCGCGCAAGAGCCGGTCGCCGATCGAATAGCCTGCCTCGACGACATGAACGACCGTGCCGGCCGGCTGGCCCGATCCCGGCACCTCGAACATGGCCTCGTGCAGATTGGCATCGAAGCGGTCGCCCGGCGCCGGGGTGATTTCCTTGATGCCGTGCCGCTCGAAGGTTGAGAGAAGCTGGCGCTCCGTCATCTCGACGCCCTCGATCAGCGCCTTCACGGTCGCCGGCGCGGCGTCGCGTTCCTCGGGCTTCAGCGCCGCGATGGCGCGGCGGAGATTGTCGGACACCTGCACCATGTCGCGGGCAAAGCTCGCCGCGCCGTAGCGCGCCGCGTCCTGCTTTTCGCGTTCGGCGCGGCGGCGCACATTCTCAGCCTCCGCGACGGCGCGCAGCAATTTGTCCTTCAATTCGGCATTCTCGGCCTGCAGCGCCGTCAGCACGGCGAAGGGATCGGGTTCCGCCTGAGCCTCGGCCGGCGCGTCGGTCTCGGGTTCCGGCTGCGGAGCCGTGCCCATCGCCGCCGCTTCGTTTTCGTTGTTCTGGTCGCTCATAAGTCTTTCCGTGGGGATTTGGCGCTTCCGATGTGCGCGCTGGAGCCCGCCCTGTCAACCTGTCCGCTTCGATTTGCCGCCGGCGCTAGTTGATCAGGCGGCCGACGAGCTTTGCCGTGTAATCGACCATCGGGATGACGCGGGCATAATTGAGCCGCGTCGGACCGATGACGCCGAGCACGCCGACGACCTGCTGGCGCTTGTCCATATAGGGGCTGATGATGAGAGATGAGCCCGACAGCGAGAAAAGCTTGTTCTCCGAGCCGATGAAGATGCGGACCCCGTCGGCCTGTTCGGCGAGCCCGAGAAGCTGCACAAGTTCGCGCTTGTTCTCGATCTCGTCGAAGAGAAGCCGCACCCGCTCGAGGTCTTCCATCGCATGGACGTCTTCGAGGAGCCGCGCCTGGCCCCGCACGATCAGCGATTTGGACAGGGGATCGTCATTCTGCGCCGCCTTCGAGCCTGACCATGTGGCGAGCCCCGAAGCGATGACGCGTGAGGTGAGTTCGTTGAGCTCGGCCCTTTGCGTTTCCATCTCGCCCGCTAGGATCGCCTTCGATTCCTCGAAGGTCTTGCCCCGCAGCCGCGCGTTCAGATAGTTCGTCGCCTCGGCCAGCGCCGAGGGCGGCAGGCCCTTGGCCACCTCGATGACGCGGTTCTCGACCTCGCCGCCTTCGGTGACGATGACGACGAGCGCCCGGCCGGGATCCATCGGCACGAATTCGATATGCTTCAGTGAAGCGTCATATTTAGGCGCGACGACGAAGCCGGCGGCATGGCTGAGGCCCGACAGCATCTTGGAGGCCTCGTCGAGCACGTCCTCGACGCTTTTATGCTGGCCCGAGACCTGGCGCTCGATCGAACGGCGTTCGTCCTCGCTGATGTCGCCGATTTCGAGGAGCCCGTCGACGAACATGCGCAAACCCGCCTCCGTCGGCATGCGGCCGGCGCTGGTATGCGGCGAGAAGAGAAGGCCGAGCGCCTCCAGATCCGACATCACGTTGCGGATCGAGGCCGCCGACAGCGACATGGGCAAATGGCGCGAGAGAAAACGTGAGCCCACGGGGTCGCCCGTCTCGAGATAGGTCTCGACGACACGGCGCAATATCTCGCGCGAGCGATCGTTGAGATCCTTGACGGCAACCATGGATTTTTGCGTGTCCTGAGCTTGTTTGGAGCGGCCCTGAATCTAGGAAGCGAGGCCGCTCGCGTCAATTCCGGCGCGGTCGCCGGAGGTCTTTCCCGATGCTTGTACCACAGGCTTTGCCTTTGCGGCCCGCCCGCGCTACTAAACCGGCAACCCGAACGCCAATAAACAAGAACGGAAGAGAAGGTTCCCATGCGTCCATCCGGCCGTGCGCCCCACGAAATGAGGGCCGTCAGCCTCGAACGCGGCGTCATCAAGCATGCCGAGGGCTCCTGCCTGGTCAAATTCGGCGACACCCATGTGCTCTGCACCGCGAGCCTCGAGGAGCGCGTGCCGCCCTTCCTGAAGGGCAAGGGCGCCGGCTGGGTGACGGCCGAATACGGCATGCTGCCGCGCTCGACCCATGAGCGCATGCGCCGCGAGGCCGCGCAGGGCAAGCAGTCCGGTCGCACACAGGAGATCCAGCGCCTGATCGGCCGCTCGCTCAGGTCCGTGGTCGACATGAAGCTCCTCGGCGAGCGCCAGATCTCGATCGATTGCGACGTGCTGCAGGCCGATGGCGGTACGCGCACCGCCTCGATCACCGGCGCCTGGGTCGCGCTGCACGACTGCATCCAGTGGATGATCGCCCGCAACATGCTGACCGTCTCGCCGATCAAGGATCACGTCGCGGCGATTTCCTGTGGCATCTATCGGGGCGTTCCGGTCGCCGATCTCGATTACGCCGAGGATTCCGAAGCCGATACGGATGCGAATTTCGTCATCACCGGCAAGGGCGGTATCTGCGAAATCCAGGGCACGGCCGAAGCCGAACCTTTCAGCGAGGAGGAATTGACGCAGCTTCTCGGCCTCGCCAAAACCTCCATCGCCCATCTGGTCGAACGCCAGAAGCAGGCGGTCGCCTGATGACGCGGGCCTTTGCCGGGAAAACGCTGGTGGTTGCAAGCCACAATGCGGGCAAGGTGCGGGAAATTCGCGAGCTGCTTGCGCCTTTCGGCATCGAAACGGTTTCGGCGGGCGATCTGGGTCTTCCGGAGCCCGACGAGACCGGCGACACCTTCCGCGCCAATGCGGAGCTGAAAGCGCTGGCGGCGGCAAAGGCAAGTGGCAAGCCGGCCCTGTCCGACGATTCCGGTCTTTGCGTCGATGCGCTGAACGGCGCCCCCGGCATCCAGTCGGCGCGCTGGGCCGGTCCGCAAAAGGATTTCGACTTCGCCATGGAGCGCGTCCGCCTCGGCCTCGTCGAGGAAGGGACCCTCGATACCAGCGCGCATTTCATCTGCGGTCTTGCGCTCGCCTGGCCGGATGGACACATCGAATATTTCGAGGGTCGGGTCGATGGCGAACTCGTCTGGCCGCCGCGTGGCGCGAAGGGTTTCGGCTACGATCCGATGTTCGTACCCAATGGTCATAGCGAGACCTTCGGCGAGATGGAGCCCGAGCGTAAACACGCGATGTCGCACCGCGCCGACGCGTTCCGGAAACTGGTCGATGGTTGTTTCAAAAACTGACCATCTCTCTAATGGTGTCACCCCGGCCTTGTCCCGGGGGCCAGGGGCTGCAAGCTCCACAGTCGATGCCCCTGGATCCCGGCATGAAGCCGGGATGACAACAGATGGAGACTCCGGCGTCCCCGATTTCGGCGTTTATGTCCACTGGCCTTTCTGCCTGTCGAAATGCCCCTACTGCGACTTCAATTCCCACGTCGTCGCCAATGTCGATCAGGCGCAATGGGCGCGGGCGCTGACGCGCGAACTTGACTACATGCGGGCGATGACCGGCCCGCGCGAAGTCCGCTCGATCTTCTTCGGCGGCGGCACGCCTTCGCTGATGGAGGTCTCGACGGTCGAGACGGTTCTTTCCGCCATTGCGCGCCTCTGGAGCGTCGACACCGCCGTCGAGATATCGCTCGAGGCCAATCCCACCAGCGTCGAGGCCGAGCGCTTCCGCGGCTACCGGGCCGTCGGCGTCAACCGTCTCTCGCTCGGCGTCCAGTCGCTCGACGACCGCGAATTGAAATTTCTCGGCCGCCTCCACAGCGCCGAGGAGGCCTTGAAGGCGATCGCGCTCGCCCGTGAAACCTTCCCGCGCCTCTCCTTCGATCTCATCTATGCACGGCCCGGCCAGACGGCGGAGGCCTGGGCACGCGAACTCCGCCTCGCCCTCGCCCATGCCGCCGATCATCTCTCGCTCTATCAATTGACCATCGAGGAGGGCACGGCCTTCGCGCGTCTCTACGAGAAGGGCGCGTTCAGGTTGCCGGAAGAAGAGGACGCGGCTGAGCTCTACCGCCTGACCGGCGAAATCGCGGCCGAGTCTGGATTGTCCGCCTACGAAGTATCGAACTATGCCAAACCTGGCGCCGAATGCCGGCACAATCTCGTCTACTGGCGCTATGGCGATTATGCGGGCGTCGGCCCCGGCGCGCATGGCCGGGTGACCGCAGAGGGCCGCCGCCTCGCGACGCGCACGCTGAAGGCGCCTGGCGCCTGGTTCGCCTCCGTCGAAAACGCGGGCCACGGTCTCGAAGCGTCCGAAGAGATTGCACCGGCGGAACAGGGCGATGAAATGATGCTGATGGGCTTGCGTCTCGAGGAGGGCGTCTCGCTCGCACGGCATGCGCGTCTTGCGGGCCGCGCGCTCGACGAGGTTCGCGTCGAAGGCCTCGTCCGCGACGGGCTTCTGATCCGCGACGGCGACCGCATCGCGGCGACCCCGCAAGGCCGGCTCGTCCTCGATCCGCTGCTCGCGCGCCTGCTGGCCTGAAACCCGTTCCCTCTCAGAGCGAAGGCGGTACGCCGAAGCTCGTCGGCGCCGGGTCGACGACGGTGGCGCCGCTGCCATGCATTTCCATGATGGCGAGGCCGCGCTCGGTCCGGCCCTCGGGCAGGAAACGGAAAATGCCGTCGACGCCGGCAAAGCCGTCGGGCTCCGTCAGCGTTTCCACCGTGAAGCGTTCGCCTTCGGGCTTGGCCGACAGCGCGACGGCAAGGCTCACCGCATCATAGGCAAGGCTCGCGATGCGTGGCGGCGTTGCGCCATAGACGCGGGTATAGCGGGCCACGAACTGTTCATGCGCTTCGGGCGGCGGCGCCGGATACCAGGCGCCTTCGAGCGACGGCTCGCGCTGCAGCGAAGGATCGTCCCAGAGGCCGGTGCCGAGATACTTCACCTTGCGCGGATCGATGTCGTAATAGGGCAGTAGCGGCGCCAGCGCCCGGAGCCGCGCCCCGCCCTCGGGCACGAAGACCGCCTGATAGCCGAGATCGCCGATCGTATCGCGCTTCTCGAGATCCTTGAGCCCTTGCGTGTCGCCCGCCGCCTTGAGCTCGGCCCGCTTGGCGAGCAGCGCGCCGTGGCGGCCGCCGTAATTCGCCAGCCGCTGCACCGGCCCTGTCATGCCGTCGGGACTGCCCGAATAGCTTTCCTCGGTGACGATGTGGCCGGCACGCGCCGAGACGGCCTCCTCGAAGACCGCGCGCACCCGGTTGCCGTAATCGTTCTGGGGGAAGAGCGCGGCGAATTTGGTCATGCCCTGCAGCATCGCGTAGTCGACGACGCGGTTGACGTCGGCCGCCGGCTGGAAGGAGAGAAGATAGACGCCGTTGCCGGCGACCGTGATGTCCGTCGAGAAGGCGACGACCGGCACGTTGACGCCGCGCGCGACCGGCGCGACCGCGCTCACCTCCTCGGCGAAAAGTGGCCCCAGGATGAGGTCGGCGCCTTCCTGGACCGCTTCCGTCGCCGCTGTCTGTGCGCCGATGGCGCTGCCGCCTGTCGCCTTGGGGATCAGCAGGATGTTCGGATTGTCGAATTCGAACAGCGCGAGCTGCGCCGCGTTGTAGAGCGAGGTGGACAGAGCGCGGACATCCGCCCGCGACGAATTGAAGGGCAGCAGCAGCGCCACACGGATGAGCGGCCGGCCCTGCATCTGCTTCGGGGTGTAATACCGGCTGGGGTCCCGGGCGATGCCGGCCGGCTGCGCGGCCTGCGGTGGCGGTTGCACGGCGATGGGCGGCGCTTGCACGACGGGCCGCGGCGCCGGCGCCTCGGTCCGCCCGAAGCCGGCGCATCCGGCAAGGCCCGCCGTCAGACCGAGAAGGACGAGGGCGGTCGATAGCGAACGAAGTGGGCCCGAACGGCGGGATCCCGGAAAACGGCAAGAGACGAAACGGAACATGCGGACAGGATTTCCCCAAAAAGCGACGGCTGGAGCCTAATCGCGGGACCTGTTCAAGTAAACGCCGCAAGCCCGCCGCGGGGCCCCGGCATTGCCAAATAAGGTTGCCCGGCGCAAGGTCGCCACACTCCGAAGCCCTCAATTTTCCGATCGCCGAACCTGAAAGCCCCGATGTCGAAAGCCGACCGTTCCCTCAAGCCTCTCGCGCCCGGTCTTTATGTGACGGCGACGCCCATCGGCAACGCCTCGGACATCAGCCTGCGCGCGCTCGACGTGCTGCGCGGGGCCGATCTGGTGCTCTGCGAGGATACGCGGGTGACGGCGAAGCTCTTCGCCATTCACGGGCTCGACACGAAAATGGCGCCCTATCATGACCACAACGCCGCCGAAATGCGGCCGAAGGTGCTGCGCCGCCTCGAAGCCGGGGAACGCATCGCCCTCGTCTCGGACGCCGGCACGCCGCTCATTTCCGATCCCGGCTACAAGCTCGTCCGCGAAGCGGTCGATGCCGGCCACCATGTAACGACGCTGCCCGGCGCTTCGTCGGTGATGGCGGCGCTGACGTTGGCCGCCCTGCCGACCGACCGCTTTTTCTTCGCGGGTTTCCTCTCGGCGAAACAGGAAGCGCGCAAGAAGGAACTCGCCGACCTCGCGGCCATTCCGGCGACGCTCGTCTTTCTTGAAAGCGCAAACCGGCTCGCCGCTTCCCTCGCCGACATGAGCGCTTCTTTCGGTTCGAGGGAGGCCGCCGTCGCGCGCGAGCTGACCAAGCGTTTCGAGGAGGTGCGGCGCGGCTCACTCAAAGACTTGGCCGCGCAATACGAGGAAGCCGGCGCGCCGAAGGGCGAAATCGTGGTCGTCGTCGGACCGCCCGCCGCCCGCGCGCCGCTCTGCGCCCATGAAGTCGACGCGATGCTCGAAAACGCATTGAAGCGGACGAGCCTCAAGGACGCGGTCGCCGAGGTCACGACCATGACGGGGCTGCCCCGGCGGGACGTCTATGCCCGCGCGCTTGCTCTCTCGGAGAGCGGCGAGTGAAAGGCGACGCGTCGCGGGGGCGGCTTGCCCATGCCTCGGGCCTCAGGGCCGAGGCGCTGGCGGCGCTGATGCTTCAGCTCAAGGGCTACCGCATCCTCGCGCGCCGCATGAAGACGCGGGCCGGCGAGATCGACCTCGTCGCGAAACGAGGGCGTCTCCTGGTCTTCGTCGAGGTCAAGGCGAGGGCGGACATGCTCGCCGCCGCCGACGCGCTGGCGATGCGCCAGCGCCTGCGGCTCGCCCGCGCCGCCGAGCTTTTCGTCAGCACCCGTCCGGCGTTGGGCCATCTCGACATGCGGTTCGATGTGGTGCTGGTCGCGCCGCGCCGCTGGCCGCGCCATCTGGCCGATGCCTGGCGGCCCTGATTTTCTTTCGGCGCCATAATCTTGCCGCATCGGGACGGACACTTTCGGCCTCCGGTTCGTTTCCCGGTTCGCCTGCGTCCAGAGATTGCGCCCCAGAAGGAGAAAACATGCGACACCTCCCGGCCACCCGGTATTTCCCGGTGCTTTTTGTCTCCGTCGTCTGCGTGTCCGCCTTCTGTGTGTCTGGCTGCGTGCCGCTGGTGGTCGGCGCGGGCGCGACGGGCGCCGTCGTCGCGGCGCAGGATCGCGGCTTCGAGCAGGGCGTTAACGACAATGAGATCGCCTTCGAGATCAATCGCAAGCTCGCCGAAAAGGACGCCGACCTCTTCCGCCGCGTTTCGACCCAGGTCAACAAGGGCCGCGTCGTCCTGATCGGCACGGTCGCCAAACCCGAGGACCGCATCACGGCGACCAAGACCGTCTGGACGGTCGGCGGCGTGAAGGAGGTCGTCGATCAGTTGCAGGTCGGCAAGCCTCTGAGCTTTTCGGAAAGCACCGCCGACACGGTCATCACGACGAAGCTTCGCGCCGCCATCACCGGCGACGGCAACATCTCGAGCATCAACTATTCGATCGAGACGCTGCGCGGCACCGTCTATCTGATGGGCATCGCGCAGGACAAGGCCGAACTCGATCGCGTGATCTCGCATGCGCGCGGCATTTCCGGCGTCCGCAACGTCGTGTCGAACGTCGAAGTCAAATCCGCTGCAACGCAGTAATTCTCCGGAAACGATTCTTCGCGGACGACGCCGGACTCATCTTGCCGTCACCGCGTTTCCCGCGCCATGATCGGGCATGGGCAAGGCGGAAGACAAGATCGAAGCCGAATTGCGTGCGGCGGGCGAGGCGCCTGACGAGGCGCTCGATCTCGCGCGGCTGGCGCTCGCCTTCGCCGCATTGGATCGTCCGTCGGTTGCCCGCGCCGCATACGAGAAACATCTGACGGAACTTGTCCGCGCTTTCGACACGGCGCTCGCGCGCGGGCGAACACCGGACAAGATTGCCGAAAAAATCGGAGGCGCTGCGTCCGCCGAGGTGGTGGCCGAACTCCTGTCGAGCATCCTTGCCGGCCGCTTTTCCTACCACGGCGACACCGAGAGTTACGACGATCCGAAAAACGCCAACCTGATGCATGTGATCGACCGACGAAAAGGCCTGCCGGTCACGCTTGGCATTCTTTATCTCCATGTCGGCCGGGCGCTGGGCCTCGACATTTGTGGCCTCAACTTTCCGGGCCACTTCGTGCTGCGCCTGCGCGTCGGTCAATCCGGGGGCCAGTCGGCGGCGATCATCGATCCCTTCAACCGGGGCCAGATCCTTTCGACAGCCGATCTTCTGCGCCTGATCCGCAGCATTGAGGGGCCGGATGCGAAGTTGACGCCCGACATTTATGCGCCGGTCACCGCGCGCGACATCCTGCTCCGCCTCGAAAACAATATTCTGAGCCGCGCTATCCGTGCCAATGAACTCGACCGGGCCCGCGACGTCGTCGCCCGCATGATCTGGCTGGCGCCGCGCCGCGCGGGACTCCATTTCGAACTTGGCCGTCTCGAGGTCCATGCCGGCCATATGAGTGCCGCCGCACGGGCCTTCGAAACCTGCCGCAGCATGGCCTCGGGCGATGGCGAGATGCGCATCGCCGGCATGGCCGAGGAAGCGTTGCGGCGGCTGAAGGCAAGGCTGAACTAGGGACGCGGCATCGGCAGCATCTGCACCGATTGTATGAAGTCACGCGCCGCATCGCCGAGGCCGGTCAGCATCATCTCGACGCCGATGGTCGCGACGATCAGGCCCATCAGCCGCGTCACCACGGTGAGGTTGGTCTCGCCGAGGAAACGCACGATGCGCGGCGCCTGCATGAACATGACATAGGTCGCGGCCGAGACGACGACGAAGGCGCCGATCGAAATGGCGTTATAGAGAAAGCCGGGATTGGCCGCGAAGCCGACAGCGGTGGCGATGGTGCCGGGCCCTGCGATCAGCGGCATGCCGAGCGGCGAGACCGCGATCGAAAGCTGCGCCCTGATGACGTCCTCGGGCGGCTCGCCGCCTTCGACCTGACGCGGTACCTGCACGGACGAGGAGCGGCCCTGAAGCATTTCATAGCCGACGATGGCGACGAGAATGCCGCCCGCGATCCTGAGCGCCGCCATGGTGATGCCGAACATCTCGAAAATGAGCTTGCCGCCGAGGCTGAAGAAGACGACCACGAAAAGCGCCGTCAGCACCGCGTTGCGGGCGATGGCGCGGCGCACGCGCAAGGGGTCGCCCCGGGTCAGGGCAATGAAGATCGGCGTCGCCGAAATCGGGTTCGCGATGGCGAAATAGCCGGCCAGCGCCGTCAGGGCGAAAGTGATGAGTTCGTTGTTCATGGTCTCTCCGGTCGCCGGAGAGAGTCGGACTTTGGCCCCGAAGTTTCAAGCGCCGCCGCTTCCCTCTGGCCTTTTTGTCCGTCCCTCCCCATCTTGGAGCCGGATGGGCTAGAACAGGACGCCCGCCTCGACAAGAAACCAGCCTCAAGACCGGAGCCCCCATGAGCCTCAAAGTCGCGATCCAGATGGACCCGGTCCATACGATCAACATCAACGCGGATTCGACCTTCGCCCTGGGGCTCGAGGCGCAGGCGCGCGGTCATAAATTGTGGTTCTACGAGACGAAGGAGCTTTCGATGCGCGACGGTCGCGTCTATGCGCGCGGCCGCTCCATGACGCTCCGCCGCGAGATCGGCAATCATGTGACGCTGGGCAGCATGGAGAAGATCGACCTTCACGCGGTCGATGTCGTGCTGATGCGCCAGGACCCGCCCTTCGACATGGGCTACATCACCGCGACCCATATGCTCGAGGCGATCCACCCGAAGACGCTGGTCGTGAACGATCCGGCGGAGGTGAGGAACGCCCCCGAGAAATTATTCGCGACGCGCTTCGAGGGATTGCTCCCGCCGACCCTCATCAGCCGCGACCCTGAGGAAATCCGCGCCTTCCGCAAGGAATTCGGCGACATCATCGTGAAGCCCCTTTTCGGCAATGGCGGTGCGGGCGTCTTCCGCATCCGCGAGGGCGACGAGAATCTGAACTCGCTTCTTGAAATGTTCGGTCAGATGAACCGAGAGCCGGTCATCGTGCAGAAATATCTGGCCGACGTGCGCAAGGGCGACAAGCGCATCATCCTGGTCGACGGTAAACCGGTCGGCGCCATCAACCGCGTGCCCGCCGAGGGCGAGGCGCGCTCCAACATGCATGTCGGCGGCCGCGCCGAGCAGTCGAAGCTGAC
>NZ_DATKFR010000055.1:0-3219 GCF_035511255.1 Parvibaculum sp. | reverse complement strand
TCGCCCCGTTGCGTGCGCGTGTCGTCCCATTGCACGGCGAAGGCCCTGAACAGGCTCTGGAAAAAGGCGGCGCGCTGCGTGTGGATGTCGGTATAAGTCAGCGTGACCGTCAGACCTTCCACATGGACGACGAGGACATGCGCGTCGTTCGTGCCGATGTCGTTCTGGATGACGAGCTTGCCGCCCGCCCGCGTCGCGGTGGTGCCGAGGCCCGGATGATCGAATTTGAGCGGCGCCGTCTCGCTGAGACCGCGCATGAAGGCGGCGACCCGCGTCCGGTCGTCCTCGTCGATGCGCCAGACGCGGGCGCCATCGATGCTCTCTTCGGACAATTCGCCCTGCAGCGCATTGAGCGCCTTGTGGAGGTCCATCACCAGAATATGAAGGCTGTCGCCGCGCGCCCGGTCGGCGAAGGTGATCGCGTCGATGATCCCGGCCGGGATGAGATCGCCGTCGAACGAAGGCAGGCTCGTCGCCAGCGCCGCCTCGCGCTTCGCAAAGCTCTCGTCGTCGAGGACGTCGGCCAAAGCCAGCGGCGCGCGCATGGCCGCGATGCCGTCGAGAACGGCCCGACGAAGCGCGCCCGCGCCGGGCAGGTGAAGCGCGCCATCCGCCTCGCGTCGCGCCGCAGCAAGCGCGCCGTCGAAAGCCGCATCCGAGACGCCGGCGGCCCTGCGCTCGGCGGAGAGATCGGACGCCGGCAGGTCCGGCCGGTCGGCACGATGTTCGGCCGTCTGCAACAAGGTCAGCAGAAATTTCACGCGGTCGTTCGCGGCCAGTGCCTGCGCCAGCAAATCCGGCAGCAGCAGCGCCCGCTCGCCGAGTTCGTCCATCATCAGACTTTTGACAGGCACGCCCGCATTCTCCCACCATCGGATTGGCGGAAATCACTATCGGCGCCCGACGGCGTCGCCGCCTTGATCCGTCTCAATCCCCGCGATCATTGCCAAGGGCTACGGAGGCTCCGTGACGATGCAATGACGGCGGCCCGGCCGCGCGAAGGCCGATTGTCGCAGTGGCGATGAAAAGCTGACGATATCCGCCTAGGCGTTGCGCGCCGCCAGGGCAGCGATGCGAGGGAAGAGCCGGAGGGCATTCTCCCGCGCGATGACGCGGCGATCCTCCTCGGTGAGCTCTCCATTGGCCTTGAGCGTCTCGACATTGCGGGCGACGGCGAATTCGGGCGAGAAGGGCCAGTCGCTTCCGAAGAGGATCTGCGAGATCGGAGCGATCCGGCGGAGCCCCGAGAAGACGACCGGATGCGCGGAGAGCGCGACATCGTAGAAGAGCCGCTCCAGCGTCTCGAAAACCTCGGCCTCGCTCGCGGGGCGCGGGTTGAGGAACGGCAGATTGGCAAAGGCGGCAATGCGCGCGACGAGCGCCGGAAGCGCCGCGCCGCCATGAGGGACGATCACCTTCATCCGCGCGCAGCGTTGCAGCGTACGGGAATAGAGGAGATCGACAATGGTCCGCGTCGTGTCGATCGGAAATTCGATCATGGGCGCGGGGCGTCCGAGCCCCACCTGCTCGAAACAGGCCGGGTTCGTCGGATGCAGAAAGACGACCGCCTCGCGACGGTCGAGCTCGTCGAAGACGGGCGCGAAAGCCGGATTGCCGAGATAGAGCCCGTCGATATTCGTTTCCAGCACGACACCGTCGGCGCCGAGCCGGTCGAAGGCGAAGGCAATTTCATCGAGCGCCGCCGGAACGTCCGGCATCGGCAAGGTGGCGAAATATCCGAACCGCGCCGGATGCGCGCGCATGAGATCCGCGCCCGCCTCGTTGATCTCGCGGACCAGCCCCTTTCGTTTGGACGGTTCGAGAAAATGAGTGGCGGGCGACGACAGGGAGATCATCGCGCTCGCGATACCGTTCCGGTCCATCATCTCGAGCGCCGCCCCGACCGACCATTGCGGCACGGGAAAGCCGCCGTCGAGCGTCGTCATGCCGGCGCGGGACAGCGCCTCGGCGTAACAAGGCGGCAGGAAATGCGCGTGAACGTCGACCTTGTGATCGAACCCACATCCGCAGGCAGTTGTATCGGCCATTGCTAGTCCTCACTGTCGAATTTCAGCCCGCACGTTCATTCTCCCGCGCGGCGCGGAGAAAATGTGACGATATACCTCAGTTTTTTCGCGGAGGGCCGGGCTCCTCACCTGCCGGGTAAGCGCCGGCATCGCGCCGCAAGCCGGACCAGTCCAGCCACCAGCCTCGCCACGCCGGGCGACATGCGGGCTTTAACGGCGCGCCAATCCGCGGGCAATACGCCTTCCTTGCGGAAACTTTCGATGAAGGCAAAGCGCGCGGCAACCGTCTCGGGTGCCGCCGCGGAGTTCCGGCTGAGGTGCATGACGTTCGAGCCCGCACCTTCATAAAGGGGCCAGCGGGGAAGCCCTTCGCCATTAGGATCACCGGCCCGCGAGAAATTGATCCAGTAGAGACGCATCAATCTCGAAAATGCGCGATCGCCGGCTTCGGGCGCTGCGCCCTTCGCCCGGAAAGCATTCTCCGTGAGATTGCCAAAGACAAAAGGAATGTCCGCCGTGTGGACCGGCCTCGGACTGAAAGCCGAGGCATAATGGAACTCATAGAGATAGGCGGGCGCGCCCTTTGCGCGGTGAGCGCCGCCCCAACTCCATATCTGCTGCGAGATCACAAGATCGCCGATGAGCATATCGGCCGAACGTCTGGCCTCACGCCTGTCGCGCGACGGGTAGACGGTATCGAAATCCGCCATGCGCGCTGCGCCGAATTGACGCGCGGCCGCAGCGCGAAAACGCGGGCCCGTGGTCGGCAATCCGCGGCTCGTGAAATAGGCATGCTCGTCCCTGTTCCAACCGGCAAGCAACGGAACCGGCGTCTGTTTTCCCTGCGCGAAAATCCGGCCCGGCACGTCGGGCAGGACATACCCGTCGACGGATGGCGAGAAGGCCGTCACGCCGGGATCGGTGAGAAAGTTCCAGGCGCCGGCCACGTTGACGCGCGACGCCGGCATCGCGCGCATGTCTTCGATATCCGCCGCGCCGAGCTTGCGCATCAGCGCGAGACCGCGTGCGCTGGCTTCCTCGGCGCTCGCCAGCGGCCCGTGTTCGGAATCCCACCACGCGCCGCTCTGACCGATGGCGCGATGGAAAAGCCCATGCGCGAGGGGCGAGGCCATCAGAAGGCCGATTGCATGCGCGCCGGCGGATTCGCCGAAGATCGTGACGCAATCCGGGT
>NZ_DATKFR010000054.1:0-10792 GCF_035511255.1 Parvibaculum sp. | reverse complement strand
CTTCGCGACCGCGCCGGTGACGAAGCGCTCCTTCTGCGCGTCCATTTCGGCCTTGATCTTCTTGCCCATGGCGCGGCGCAGAAGGTCGGCTTCGCCGAGCGAATAGCCGGACAGGATCTGCGCGATCTGCATCACCTGTTCCTGATAGATGATGACGCCGTTCGTCTCCTTCAGCACCGGCTCGAGCAGCGGATGCAGATAATCGGGCTTCTCGCGCCCATGCTTGCAGGCGATGTATTTCGGAATGTTGTCCATCGGGCCCGGGCGATAGAGCGCCACCAGCGCGATGATGTCCTCGAAACGGTCGGCATTGAGCTTGCGGAGTACGTCGCGCATGCCCGAACTTTCAAGCTGGAACACGCCCACCGTCTCGCCGCGGCCGAGCATCGCGTAAGTCTTCTCGTCGGCGAGCGGCAGGTTCAGGAGATCGATCTCGATGCCGCGCCGCGCGATCAGCTTCACCGCCTGATCGAGCACGGTCAGCGTCTTCAATCCGAGGAAGTCGAACTTCACGAGGCCCGCAGGCTCGACCCACTTCATGTTGAACTGCGTCACCGGCATGTCGGAGCGCGGATCGCGATAAAGCGGCACCAGCTTGTCGAGTTCCCGGTCGCCGATCACGACGCCCGCCGCATGCGTCGAGGCATGGCGGTAGAGGCCTTCGAGCCTTTGGCCGATTTCGAGGAGCTTCGCCACGGCCTCTTCGGCATCGCGCGCTTCCTGCAGGCGCGGCTCGCCTCTGATCGCCTCGGCGAGCGTCACCGGCGCAGCCGGATTGTTCGGCACCAGCTTGCAGAGCCGGTCGACCTGACCGTAAGGCAATTGCAGCACGCGCCCGACGTCGCGAAGCACCGCGCGCGCCTGCAGCTTTCCGAAGGTGATGATCTGCGCGACCTGATCGTAGCCGTAGCGATCCTGCACATAGCGGATCACCTCGTCTCGGCGGTCCTGACAGAAGTCGATATCGAAGTCGGGCATCGAGACGCGTTCGGGATTGAGGAAGCGCTCGAAAAGAAGTCCGAACCGCAAGGGATCAAGATCGGTGATGGTGAGCGCCCAGGCGACGACAGAGCCCGCGCCCGAACCGCGGCCCGGCCCCACCGGAATGCCATGCGCCTTCGCCCATTTGATGAAGTCGGCAACGATGAGGAAGTAGCCGGGAAAATCCATCTTGATGATGACGTCGAGCTCGAACCTGAGCCGCGCCCGGTAGTCCTCTTCGGACGTCACCGCCTCGACCTGTGCCAGACGCGCGGTGAGCCCCTCCTCCGCCTGGCGGCGCAACTCATCGGCCTCGGCGATATCGACGCTGAATTTCGGCAGGATCGGCTTGCGAGTGCGCGGCCGGTAGGAGCAGCGCTTCGCGATCTCGATCGTATTTTCGATCGCTTCGGGCAGATCGTCGAACAGCGCCACCATCTCGTCCTGCGACTTGAAGCGATGCTCGGGCGTCAGTCGCCGGCGGTTCCCCTGCACGACATAGGCGCCTTCCGCGATGCAGATCATCGCGTCATGCGCCTCGTATTCCTCTTCCTTGGCGAAATAGGGTTCGTTGGTCGCGACCAGCGGCAGCTCATGTTCATAGGCGAAGTCGATCAGCGCCGGTTCGGTCTGGCGTTCGACATCTACGTCGTGCCGCTGCAACTCGACATAGAGCCTGTCGCCGAACATCGATTTGAGCTTCAGCAGGAGTTCTTCGGCGGCCGGCCGTTGACCGGCGGCCAGCAGCCGGTTGATGACGCCGCCCGGCCCGCCGGTGAGGCAGATCAACCCCTCGGCATGGGCCGCGACGAGATCGAGCGAGACATGCGCCGCCTCGCCCGCCTCCGGCCCGAGGAACGCCCGGCTCGAAAGCTTCATCAGATTGAGATAGCCGACCTCATCCTTGACCAGCAGCGCCAGCGTGCCGGCGACCTCCCGGCGCGGACCGCGGCCCGGCTCGTCGCCCTCGTCCAGCATGATCGGGAGCGTACAACCGACGATCGGCTGAATACCGGCGCCCGCCATCGTTTCGGAAAATTCGAGCGCGCCGAAGAGATTGGCGGTGTCGGTCAGCGCCACCGCCGGCATCGCATTGGCCTTACAGAGCTTGACCAGATCCTTGATGCGGATCGCGCCTTCCAGAAGCGAGAAGGCGGAATGGAGACGCAGATGAATGAAACGGGGGAGCGAGTCGGCCATGCGAGACATTGTCCGGCCCCGCCTTCCTTATGTCACCTGCCAGGATCGATCGTAGTCCTTCACGCCGACCCAAAGCTGTGGAAAACCCCTCAGCCAGCCACCAGACCATGCGCGATCTGCACCCAGGTGCCCGCTGTCCAGACGAAGGCGCCGATGGAGACGAGCGCCGCCACGTCCTTGAGCCAGTGACCTGCACCCGATTTCGAAGCTGTTGCGATGAACCTGCTCATGTGGAAGACTCCGTTCATGGAATGTTCTTGATCCGAGTGTTCCCTTTTCGTTCTTTTCTGTCAAGAGCCTTCGTCACCAGGCTGTGGAAAAATCCGTCAGCCCGATCGTGGTGTCGGAATAGCGCCACGGCATGAAGGCCGCCGGTTTCAACGGTACGGCGGCGCCGTCGGGCCAGCCATCCGCCACCTCGGCGAGCTTGACCTCGATCCGCCCCTCGGCCTTCGCCGCAAAGGAGAGTGTGACGCCGTCGGCGGGCGGCGCCGCATAGCCGAACCCGGTCCAGTTGCCGGCCATCCGGGACGCCGGCACCGGCTTGCCGTTGAAAACGACATTGCCGAGATCGACGCTCGGCTTCAGGAAAAGCCGCAGCTCCCTGCCCCCGCGCATAGGTGTCAGCCGCAGAGCGACGAGGCGGCCTTCCGGGGTTTCTTCCATCCTCTCGACCGCGACGCGCGGCAGCGAGACAGGCGCAGGCTTCGCCGCCGCCGACCAGACCTTCGTCGTCAGGAAAGGCGAAAACTCCTCCGACGCCGGCTCCCCGCCATCCGCGGTCAGCGCCGCTCTTGCCCATTCGTCGAGCCTCGGAAAATCGGCGATGCGGTTGAAGTCCTGAGGCCCCGGCCCGGCCGCATAGAAGGCCTGTGTCAGATGCGGATGCCCGGCGTCGGCCGGCGCCAGCCGCGCATAAAGCACCGCGACAGCCCCGAGCCCGATGAGCGCCGCTGGCGCGAACCATGGCCGAACCGCCCGGACCAGCACCACGACCGCCGGCCAGAGCAGAACCGCGATCGAAAGCGCCGGCAAGGTCAGCAGCGCCGGCATGTTGACGCCAAGCGCCACAAAAACCTGTCCACCCCATTCCGCCACCTGCGCGGCGCCGAGCGTCCCGACGACGGTCGCCGCAATCAACGCCCGTCCGCCTTGCCCCCCGAAAAAAGCCACCGCAAGAGCGGCGGCAAGCGCCGCCATCAGCAGCGGCCATGCGACCATGAATGCGGTCGCCGGCGCCGCGACCTGAAGCCCCGTGGCCGCGATCAGCAGAAGCAAGAGCCCGCCGCACCAGAGCCCCTCCGGCCTCGCGTCGCGGCCGAGAAAAGGCACCGCGAGAAACCCGGCGATGATCGCCAGCGCGAGGCCCGCCGTAAGCGCCGCATATCCGGAGAGCACCAGCCCGTAGCGCGTCAGCAGCGCATATTTCATCTGCATGTCGGTAAAGCCGAGCATCGACCAGCCGATAAGCCCGAGCGCGACGACGAGCCCGACGGCCACGCAGAGAAAGAGCCCGGCGCCTCGCGTCACATCGGCCGCCGACAGACGCCCCGCCGCCCGCCAGCGGAAGACAACGAAAACGACGAGCGCGGCAGCGATGCCGATGAGCAACCAGCCGGCCGAAACCGGATAGGCGACGAAGCCGATCCCGAGAATATCGGAATAGACGAGTTCGCGACTTTCGCGGGGAAACTCGCTGGCGTCTGCAAGCGCCTTCACCAGCGCCAGCACGCTGTCGCCCATATGCTGCACACTGCCTGGGTCGATATTCTCCGGCGTCGCATGGGCGGTGTGATAGTCGAGCTCGTCGCCGAGATAGGCGAAGTTCATCCCGGCAAATCCGCGCCTCAACGCATTGGTGAGATCGGTCCCGTTCGGCATGTGGCGATAGACGAAGGCGGTCAGCGAATTCGCCGTCGGCAGCGATGCATGCCAGCCATAAAGCGAAACGAGCTTCCCCGCTCCCTCGCTCGTCTCGAACATCACGGCCCGCCCGCCGCCGCCGCGCGCTTCGAGATTGAGAACGAGGCCGACACGTTTGGCCAATGGATCGCCGCCGAAAAATGCATCCGAGCCGAGAAGTCCCGCCTCCTCCCCGTCGGTGAAGAGCACGATCACGTCCCGGGCGCGCGGCCCCACCGCCTTGAGATTGGCCACGATCTCCAGCGCCGCCGCGACGCCCGCCGTATCGTCCGCCGCGCCCGGCGAATTCGGCACGGTGTCGTAATGCGCCATCAGCAGGATCGCCGGCAGGTTCGGCTCCGTCCCCGGCAGGACGCCGACGATATTGGTGACTTGGCCGGCGACGAAGATGCGCCGCTGCGGAAGCGAGAACGTCCCCTCGCCGGGCCGAAGCTGCGGCGAAAGCCCGAGCGCGGTCATCCGCGAGACGAGATAGTCACGCACACGTTGTTGATCCGCCGAGCCGATCGGATGCGGCCGCGCCGCAATGGCACGAATATCCTCCATCGCCCTTCCGGCCGAGAATTGCTGCGCCGGAATGTCGGCGTCTCGCACGCCCGGAACCCGAAGCGCCAGCGCGGCCAGCAGAAGCGCCGCGCCCATGGCGACGAAGAAAATCAATGATTTCACACCGAACTCCCGGTTCCGGCCGCTCCCTCCAAGCATAACGCCAAATAGCGGGAGAAAGCCCCCGCCAATGCACTCATCCATTCGGACGAGGTTCGGCCCTCGTCCGGGCGGCACAGTCTGCCGATGAACCGCGCCATCGCGCAACACAGGGGGACGAGCAGATGGCCACGAGAACCGACTTCGCCCCGATCGTCGTCGCTTATGGAACCTGCATCGCCGCCGGTGTGGCGATCGTCTTCGGCTTGCGCCTCCCGCAGCCATGGGACGCGCTCACCGCCGATGTCGTCGCGACGCTGGTGATTTTTGCGTTCAGCCTGCGCTACCGCAATTCGAGTTTCTACGATCCCTATTGGAGCGTCATTCCGCCCTTGCTCGCCGTCTACTGGATGGAAAGCCACCCCGACGTCGGGCATGGCCTCCGCGCGGCGCTGGTCATGGGACTGGTCTGGGTCTGGGGCATCCGCCTCACCGCCAATTGGTCCATCCATTGGTGCGGACTCCATCACGAGGATTGGCGCTATCCGCTGGTGCGCGCCCGTGCAGGCAGAGCCGCCATATGGGCGGACCTTTTCGGCATCCACATGTTCCCGACCATGCAGGTCTTTCTCGGCTGTCTGCCGGTCTATGCCGTGATGAGCCACGGGGACAATCCGCCGGGCTGGCTCGACGCGCTGGCCTTCGTCGTTACCCTCGGCGCCATCGCCATCGAAACCGTCGCCGACCTTCAACTGCGCGCCTTCATCGCACGCCGATCCTCTCCCGACACGATTATCGCCGAGGGGCTCTGGGGCTGGTCGCGACATCCGAATTATTTTGGCGAGTTGGCCTTCTGGTGGGGCCTGATGTTGTTCGGCCTCGCCGCGGCGCCTTCGCAATGGTGGTGGATCGTGCCTGGCGCCGTGGCGATGACGCTGATGTTCGTCCTCGCCAGCATTCCCCTGATGGATGAACGAAGCCTCGAACGCCGCCCGGCCTATCGCGAGCACATGCGAAAGATTTCCGCCCTCGTGCCGCTGCCGCCGCGTTGAACGGCTCCAGACACAGTTCTGGACATAACCGGATAGATAGGAAGCAGCGTCACGCTCGTCAAGGGGCGTCCGCCAATCGTTCCGCATACGGAAATATGAGGCCAACTTATCCCCGCCCTCGAAAGTCCAGGACGGTGGGCCCTCTAAAGGCTTTGGTAGCTCGACGCGACCTGCGCTCCTTCGAGGAGCCTGCCCTCGTGCAGCAACACGATCCGGTCCATATGGCTCGCGAGATCGAGATTATGCGTCGCGACGAGCGCCGCGACACCCTGCGTGCGGCAGATTTCGAGCAACTCGTTGAAGACCATGCGCGAGGTCTTCGGGTCGAGATTGCCGGTCGGCTCGTCTGCCAGCAGAACCCGCGGCTGGTTCGCCAGAGCACGGGCGATGGCTACGCGCTGCTGTTCGCCACCCGAAAGTTCGGCCGGCCGATGCGTCGCGCGCGCGGCAAGTCCCATGCGGTCGAGCAGATAGCGGCCGAATTCCTCCGCCCGGCGGCGCGGCACACCGGCGATCATCTGCGGCAGCACGACGTTCTCGACGGCGGAAAACTCGGGCAGCAGATTGTGGAACTGATAGACGAAGCCGAGCTCGCGGCGGCGGACCTCTGTCCGCAGGTTGTCGCGCAGTCCGACGCATTCGCGACCGGAGATGACAACTTCTCCGGCGTCCGGCGCCTCGAGCAGACCAGCGATATGGAGCAGCGAGGATTTGCCCGAACCGGACGGGCCGACCAGCGCCACCATCTCGCCGCCGCGAACGTCGAGCGAGGCATCCTCGAAGATGCGCAACTCTTCTTCGCCCTGACGATAAACCCGGCGAATGCCGCGCAGGCTGAGAACCGGAAGCTCGTCCGCCATCGCCATCATTCGTACCTCAGCGCTTCGACGGGATCGAGCGAGGCCGCGCGCCACGCCGGATAAAGCGTCGCGGCAAAAGAGAGAAAGAGCGCCATGCCGACCACGGCAACGACTTCGCCGGTATCGATCTCGGCAGGCATGTGGCTCAGAAAATAGATCTCCGGCGAGAAGAGTTCTGTGCCCGAAATCTCCGACAGCCAGACGCGGAGCGTTTCGATGTTGAGGCAGAAGAGCGTACCGAGCGCAAATCCCGCCAGCGTGCCGACGACGCCGATCGACGCGCCCGAGATGAAGAACACGCGCATGACCGCGCCGCGCGTCGCCCCCATCGTCCGCAAGACCGCGATGTCGCGTCCCTTGTCCTTCACCAGCATGATGAGGCCGGAAACGATGTTGAGCGCCGCGACGATCAGGATCAGCGTCAGGATCAGGAACATCACGTTCCGCTCCACCTGCAGCGCGCTGAAGAAACTCTGGTTGGTCTGTTGCCATGTCAGCACGTCGCAGCAACTGCCGGCCATCTGCGCCACGGGCATCACCAGCTTGTTGACGCCATCGGGCTTCGTGATCTTGATTTCGAGCGCCGTCACGCCGTCGCCCGTGCGAAAATATTCCTGCGCCTCCCGTAGCGGCATGAAGATGAAACTCGAATCATATTCCGACATGCCGATCTGGAAGATCGCGGCGATCCGGTAGGCTTTCACACGTGGCGCGGTGCCGAACGGCGTGATCGCACCCCGCGGCGACAGAAGCGTAATGTTGTCGCCGAGCGTCAGCCCCAAATTCTTCGCCAGCCGCGAGCCGATGGCAACGCCGTCGCCGCCGTCGAAACCGTCAAGCGTACCGGCTTCGAGATTGCCCGACACCACCGTGAGGCGGCGCAGGTCCTTCTCATGCAGTCCGCGCACCAGCGCGCCCTGCGCATTGGAGCGGCTCGAGGCCATCGCCTGCCCCTCGACGATGGGCGTCGCGCTGACGACGCCCGGGATCTTCTCGATGCTTCCGGCGATCTCGTCGAAATCATTGATGAAGGACGTCACGCTGCGCACGAACATGTGGCCGTTGAGCCCAAGGATGCGAGAAAGAAGCTCAGTACGAAACCCGTTCATCACCGACATCACGATGATGAGCGTCGCGACGCCGAGCAGAATGCCGAGAAACGAGAACCCCGCGATGACCGAGATGAAGCCTTCCCGCCGCCGCGCCCTGAGATAGCGCATCGCGAGCAGCCATTCGAAAGCGCCGAAGGGAAGGCTCTTGCCTTTTCCCTGCACTCTCACGTCGCCGGCGCTTACCACGTCTGTCATCTGTCGTTCCTGTCGCGCCCCGGCCCGAAACCCGTTTCAGCTCGTCAGCTTATTCAACGCCGCCTCGGGCGAAAGCTCCACGCGCTCGCCTGTCGCGCGGTTCTTGAGTTCGACCACGCCGCTCTTCAACCCACGCGGACCGACCACGAGCTGCCAGGGCAGACCGATGAGATCCATGTTCGAGAACTTCGCCCCGGCGCGCTCGTCGGTATCGTCGTAGAGAACCGTCACGCCGGCCTTGTCGAGCTTCGCATAGAGATCGGCGCAGGCCGCGTCGGCTTCCGCATCGCCGACCTTGAGGTTGACGAGACCGACCTTGAAGGGGGCAACAGCTTCCGGCCAGATGATGCCGTTCTCGTCGTGGCTCGCCTCGATGATGCCGCCGACGAGCCGCGACACGCCGACGCCGTAGGAGCCGCCGTGAATGGGTCTATCGACGCCGTCCGGCCCCGTCACGATGGCCTTCATCGTCTGCGAATATTTCGTCCCGAAATAGAAAATCTGTCCGACTTCGATGCCGCGTGTGTTGACGCGGCGCTCGGCCGGCACCTCGCTTTCGAAGCGCGCCGTGTCGTGAACGTCTTCGGTCGCCGCGTAGAGGTCGGTCCACTGCTTGATGATGGGCGTGAGATCGCCGTTGTAATCGACATCTTCGCTCGGCACCGGAAGATCGAGAACGTTCTTGTCGATGAAAACGCCGGACTCGCCCGTCTCCGCGAGGATGATGAACTCATGGCTCAGGTCGCCGCCGATGGGGCCGGTCTCCGCTCGCATCGGGATCGCCTTCAGGCCCATCCGCGCGAAGATGCGCAGGTAAGCGACGAACATGCGGTTATAGGAAAGACGCGCAGCCGCCTCGTCGATGTCGAAGGAATAGGCGTCCTTCATCAGGAATTCGCGGCCGCGCATGACACCGAAGCGCGGGCGCTGCTCGTCGCGGAACTTCCACTGCGTGTGATAGAGGTTGAGCGGCAGATTGCGATAGGACTTCACATAGGCACGGAAGATTTCCGTGATCATTTCCTCGTTGGTCGGTCCGTAGAGCAGCTCGCGCTCATGCCGGTCCTGAATACGCAGCATCTCGGGGCCGTAGGCTTCGTAGCGGCCGCTCTCGCGCCAGAGATCGGCGAGCTGCAGCGTCGGCATCAGCAGCTCCAGCGCGCCGGCCCGGTCCATCTCCTCGCGGACGATCTGCTCGATGTTCTGCAGCACGCGAAACCCGAGCGGCAGCCAGGCATAGATGCCGGCGGCCTCCTGCCGGATCATGCCGGCGCGCAGCATCAGCCGATGCGAGACGATCTGTGCCTCGGCGGGGTTTTCCTTGAGCGTGGGGAGAAAATATCGGGAAAGGCGCATTTGATCCTGGGCCGCAAGGGGCCGTCCGGGAAGCGATTACGGGGCTCAAGTATTAGGGGCTCGCCGTCGGATTGGCAACGCGCCGCGCCTTAAAAGAAGGCCATCTGCCGCCGATTTCGGCTACTTCAGCGCCGAGCGGCTTTCCATATGCGTGACGAGATAGGCCCGGATGTCGACTTCAGGCGCCTGAGCCACCCCCCGGCCCGATTCGACACCATAGGGCCCCTGCTCCAGCTCCTCTACGGTGGAGTCCATCTCGACGTCATAGGTCCGGTCGATCTGGTTGCGGAGCGGCTGTTCGGCCTCGTACCACCGGGTCTTTTCGGACCCGTCGGGACAGGATGCCAGCTCCGCGCCGTCGGTCGCCCCCCACCGCCTTTCGACGCAATGATAAGGGTCGAAGGAGAGCTTGAAGAGCCGGCGGACGATATCGTCGATGGTAAGTCGCACCGCCGTTCCATCCGTCTTCCTGTAGACGACCGGGCAGGCCGCGTTCTCCTCGTCATAGGCTCTGAGGATATCTCGAGGGAGATCGTCGCCCCGATATTGCAGCCGCGGCGCGTCCGTCTCTTTCATGCGGATGAATTCGCGGATCTGGTCGTGCATCTCCTTGAAGGCGGTCTTGAGCCGGGCGTCGCGGGACGGCGTCGAATAAAGCTCCCACACGCCATCGGTGCCGTAGATGTTGCGGGGCAGCCGGTCTGGCTGCGACATCAGATGCGTCCGTCCCTCGTTGCGGGAAATCTCGACCGCCTGCTTGCGCGCACGAAGGTCCTGGCAGAGCGTCTGCATCATCACATGCGTCTCTTCGACCGGCTTGTATTCGAGCTCGCCGATCGAAAGCCGCGCCCTCAGATAGGTGTAGAAATCCATCGCCTCGTTGTCCTTGACGAATTTCGCGACGCCCCAGAGGCTCGGATCGACCGGCGGATTGCCGACATATTGCTCAAGCGAGAATCCGGCGATCTCGGAATTCGGTGTCCCCACGATCCGTCCGCCGACAAATGTGCCATTCGCAAGCTGCCTCGCGCCGACAAGCCGGATCGGACGCCAGTTCTGGAAGATCGAGCCGAGTTCGGGTCCTGTGCGCAAAAACTCGCGCCCCACGAACGTACGGTCGAGCGTGTTGTCCGGATGCGAGGAGAAGATCATGATCCGACCGCCCTCCTCCACCTTCCAGACCATCGCCACATGGCCGTTGACGTCGTAGGCGACGGTCCCCGGCCGGATCGTGTCGCGGTCGAGGCGTGGCGAATACATGTCCGTAAAGAAGGTCGGGTCGTCCGATTGCGCATCGTGACGATACATCGCCGTCGATACGGTATTGGTGATCTCCGTGAGCAGCGGAATGGCGGGCACGCCGGCAGCGGTGGCGGGAACGGAGCTCCGCCCGACCACGCGGTTGCCGCTCGACGAATAACGGATGTCGCCGCGCGGTCCGTCATTCGATTGCATCGCGCTCTGCCAG
>NZ_DATKFR010000053.1:0-4155 GCF_035511255.1 Parvibaculum sp. | reverse complement strand
AGGCAGGCTGGGGAACGCCGCTTCCACAAGGCCATGCGCGCGGCATCGCGATCCAGGAAGCCTTCAAGACCATCGTCGCGGAAGTCGCGGAAGTTTCGGTGAGTGCGAGCGGCGAGCTGAAAGTCCACCGTGTCGTCGCCGTCGTCGATTGCGGCCGCATGGTGAATCCGAACACGGTCGAACAGCAGGTCGAATCCGGCATCATCTATGGGCTGACGGCGGCGCTGCATGGCGAAATCTCGATCGAGAAGGGCGCCGTCGCGCAGTCGAACTTTCCGGATTACGAGATGGTGCGCATGGCCGACGTGCCGGCGATCGAGGTTCATGTGATCGAGAGCGGCGCGGCGCTCGGCGGTCTCGGCGAACCGGCGACGCCGCCCATTGCGGCCGCCGTCGCCAATGCGGTCTTCGCCGCCACCGGCAAGCGGATCCGCGAAATGCCGTTGAAGAACCACGACCTGACGCCGCTCACCGCGAAATTCGCGCAGGCCGCGGATTGATCGGCTGATTGAAGGGTGGGCGCCGGTTCGCCGGCGCCCGCCTCGCGGCTAGTGCTGGCTTTCCGGCATCGTCACGCGCATGCCGTCGAGTTCCTTGGTCGCCTTGATCTGGCAGGAAAGGCGCGAATTGGGCTGCGAGTGTTCGCAGAAATCGAGCATGGTTTCTTCCATGTCTTCCTTGGCGGGCAGCTTCGCCAGCCACTCCTCCGGCACATAGACCATGCAGGTCGCGCAGGCGCAGGCGCCGCCGCAATCGGCGTCGATGCCCGGCACCATATTCTTGACCGCACCTTCCATCAGCGTCAGGCCCTCGGCGACATCGATCGTGTGTTCCTTGCCGTCATGCTCGACATAGGTAATTTTCGTCATCGTTCCGGCACGCCTCCTCGCGTGTTCTGCTTGTTGTTTTCCGAACGCATGCACACGTTCGCTACTTCTTTCATCCCGGACGCATTCATGCGTTCGCGATTTCCTTCATATTGATCGTTTCGTCGGCAAGCCGCGTCGGGTCGAGTTTTGCGTGCTTCGCGATGAGCTGCCGCGCCATCATGAATTCCGGCGCGCGGTTGACCGCATCGACCGCGACGAGAATGCCGTCCTTCAGATAGAAAACGGCGAAGCTGCGGCCCGTCTCCGGGTCGCCGCGCACCACGGCCTGCGTGTAGCCCGCCGAAAGTCCGGCGATCTGCAGCTTCAGATCGTATTGATCCGACCAGAACCAGGGCACCTGATTATAGGGCTTCTCCTTGCCCGTCAGCGTCGCGGCGGCGGTCTTTCCCTGCTCGATCGCGTTATGCACGCTTTCGAGCCGAAGCCTGCGGCCGTAGATGCCATTCGGATGGCTGGTGCAGTCGCCGGCGGCGCAGATGTCGGGATCGCTCGTCCGCGCGCATTCGTCGACGACGATGCCGTTCTCGACCGCGATGCCCGCCGAGGCCGCGAGCTCGGTGTTCGGAATGATGCCGATGCCGACGACGACGAAATCGCAGGGGAAGCTCTCGCCTTCGCCCGAGACGACGCGCGTCACGCGGCCACCTTCGCCCTCGAACCCGTCGACGGTGACGCCGGTGCGGATGACGACGCCTTCCTCGCGGTGGACGCGTTCATAGAAGTGGGAGACGATCGGATCGACGACGCGCGCCATCACGCGGTCAGCGGTCTCGAGTACGGTCACCTCGATGCCGTTCTTCTTCGCCACGGCCGCGACTTCGAGGCCGATATAGCCGCCGCCGACGACGACGAGCTTCGCACCCGGCTTGAAATGGCTCTGGATGTCGTGAACGTCGCCGACCGAGCGCAGATAATAGACGCCGTTGAGATCGAAGCCCGGCACGTTGATTTCGCGCACCCGGCTTCCCGTCGCGATGATGAGCTTGTCGTAGGCGATCTCGCGGCCGTCGCTCGTCAGCAAGAGCTTCTTCGATCGTTCGATGGCGGCGACCCGCGTCGAGAGCAGCAACTCGCATCCGGCGCTGGCGTAGAATTCGGCCGGCTTCAGCTCCACCCGGTCGAAACCGATTTCTCCGGCTAGGAATTTTTTCGACAAGGGCGGCCGCTGATAGGGCGGCTCCGGCTCCTCGCCGATCATGCGGATCGGTCCTTCATAGCCTTCCGACCTCAGCGACATCACCGCCTGCGACGCGGCCTGGCCTGCGCCGATGATGACGACCCCGTGCGTTCCGCTCATGCTCAAGCCCGTTCCTCCCGCTGTCTCACGCCATTCTTCAAGGCTGTTGCTTCGCCTTTTACAGAGCCGCCATCCGCCCGTCACTGGCCGGCGCCACCCAAAAATATTGACAGACGTCGCGGTCTCATGAAGGAGGCGCGAATTTTCTTGGGGCGCAGTCCGCCACAAAAATGACGGTGGCGTCAACTTTTATATCCAACCTGTTCGGAGATGCCAAACACTGAATGGAAAGCCGTCCAGGATTAGCCGTCAGCCTAGTGTGCTGTCGCTTCGGGCGGCCACGCGCCGATAGTCGAAGGTGAAGACGCTGAGGACCTTGTTTGCCGTCGCGCCGTCATCGGAAAGAGGCAGATAAAGAGCGTCGAAGTCGTAATAGTCGCGCCCGAGCCAGCCCGCGTCGCCGAACGCTCGCACAGGCACGCAGTCGCGTGCGGCCTTGCGATAGACGGCGAGGACGCCCGCCACGATGCCGACGCCGAAAGGCGCGAACGCCTCACGGACCGTCTTGCCGGTCGCTTCGACGAAGAAGTAGCGGGTGACCTTGGTGCCGATCAGGCGAAAGCGGAAATCATCATAGTCGCCGATCACGTCGAGCAACATGATCCAGCCGAGATGTTCTCTGAGGTCGACGGGGTCGATATCGGCGCGTGACGGCATCGGCCGTGCGCCGCGCTTCTCGTCCCAATAGGCCTTGACGGCGGCAAGCGATGGATGGCCGAGCCGTTGCGGATCGACTTCCGTATTCGCGCGCAAACGTTCGTTCGGCTTCACCGTTGCCATTGGCGGACTCCTCCCCTCCGATGCTGCCATGGGACGGTTAGCGGGTTCCTAACCGGAGAGCGCGTAGCGGATTGCCGGCGAAATTGACAAGTCCGGCAGTTTTTCCTCCTATGCGGGCCATGTCCGGCTCTTCCGTCGTACCCACCGTCGAACTCACCGTGAAACTGCCCGACGAGGCGGCGACGGCGCGGCTTGGCGCGGTTCTGGCGGCTCTGCTGGTTCCTAGCGACTTCGTCGCGCTCCGGGGCGACCTCGGCGCCGGCAAGACGGCGCTGGCCCGGGCCGTGATCCGCGCCCGGCTGGGCGATCCCGGCGAAGAGGTGCCGAGCCCCACTTTCACCCTCGTCCAGACCTACGAGGCGCCGGACATTCTTCTCACCCATGTCGATCTTTACCGGATCGAGCAGCCGGAGGACGCCGCCGAGCTTGGCCTCGCCGACGCGCTGGACGAAGGTGCCTTGCTGGTCGAATGGCCGGAGAAGCTTGGGCTCCTGCCGCAGGACCGTCTCGACATCGCTATCCATCTCGTGGGAGAAGGCGGCGGGCGCGAGGCGAGGCTGGCCGGACAGGGCAGCTGGGCGTCGCGTGTCGAGGGATTGAAGGACGCATGAAGACGCGCGAGGAACTGATCCGCGCCTTTCTGGACGAGGCGGGCTGGGGCGATGCGCGGCGCGCGCCGCTCGCCGGCGACGCCTCGACGCGGCGCTACGAGCGTATCGCGGGGCCGAGGGGCAAGGCCGTCCTGATGGACGCGCCGCCCGGTCCCGATGGTCCGCCGCTGGCCAACACGCCGGACGGCGTCCGCCGCGCCTATTCCGCCATCGCCCATCTCGCAGAAGATTGCCGGCCCTTCGTCGCTGTCGGTGCGGCGCTGAAAGGCGCCGGTCTCTCCGCGCCGGATTTGATCGCGCATGATGTGCCGAACGGGTTGTTGCTGCTCGAGGATCTCGGCGACGCGCTTTATGGCGCGGCGATCGATGCGGGCCAGGGCCCTGCCGGCGTTCCGCTCGATGAAATGTATCGCGCCGGCGTCGATGCGCTGATCGCCTGGCACGCCGCCTGGGCGAAACTCGGCGCGCCGTCCTCGCTGCCGCTGCCGAATGGCGGCGGCTATGCGCTGCCGCATTATGACGACGCGGCACTGGCGATCGAGACCGAACTCCTGACCGACTGGTATCTGCCCGCCAA
>NZ_DATKFR010000052.1:0-4886 GCF_035511255.1 Parvibaculum sp. | reverse complement strand
AAAGGCTTTCTCGACGAGCTGAAGGCGCGTATTCGCGTCTCGGAGGTCGTTGGCCGCAAGGTGAAGCTGATCCGGCGCGGCCGCGAATTCGTCGGCCTGTCGCCCTTCACCAACGAGAAGTCGCCCAGCTTCACCGTCAATGACGACAAGCAGTTCTGGCATTGCTTCTCGTCGGGCGAGCATGGCGACGTCATCAAGTTCCTCGAAAAGACCGAGAACCTGTCCTTCCTCGAAGCGGTCGAGCGGCTGGCCGCCGAAGCCGGCCTCGATATGCCGCAGCGCGACGAGCGTTCGGTCGAGCGCGCGAAGGAAGAGGCGAGCCTCATCGACGTGATGGAAATGGCCGCCGCCTTCTTCCGCGAGCGGCTGACGGCGGGCGTCGGCGCCGAGGCGCGCGCCTATCTCGAAAGGCGCGGCCTGAAACAGGCGACCGTCGACGCCTTCGGCCTCGGCTATGCGCCGGAAGACCGCCACGCGCTGCTGCGTCACCTGAAGGCGAAGGATGTCTCCGTCGCGCAGATGGCCGAAGCCGGCCTCATCATCGCCGGCGCGGATATTCCCGAGCCCTATGACCGCTTCCGCAATCGCGTGATGTTTCCGATCGCCGACAGTCGCGGCCGCACCATCGCCTTTGGCGGCCGGGCGCTCGACAGCGAGGCCAAGGCGAAATATCTGAACTCGCCCGAGACGCCGCTCTTCCACAAGGGCCGCGGCCTCTACAATCTTCATCGTGCGAGGAAGCCCGCCTATGACGCGGGCACCGTCATCGCCGTCGAAGGCTATATGGACGTGATCGGCATGGCGCAGGGCGGCATCGCGAATGCGGTCGCGCCGCTCGGTACCGCGCTCACCGAGGATCAGATCGGCCTGATGTGGCGCCTGGCGCCGGAGCCGATCCTCTGCTTCGACGGCGACAAGGCGGGGCTCCGCGCCGCGTTTCGGGCCGTCGAGCGGGTGCTGCCCTTGCTGAAGCCCGGCCATTCGCTGCGCTTCGCGCTGCTCCCCGGCGGCAAGGACCCGGACGACCTCGTGCGCGAGGAGGGCGGCGAGGCCATGCGCGCGATCCTCGCCGAAGCCCGTCCGCTCGCCGACATGGTCTGGGAAAAGGAAGTTTCGGCTGGAAGCTGGGACACGCCCGAGCGCCGCGCCGCGCTCGAGGCCCGCATCGACGAGGTGGTGGGCGCCATCGCCGACCCCAAGGTCAAATCCCATTACCAGCAGGACATGCGCGCCCGCATCGCGAAGCTCTTTGGCCGCGACCGGCCGCAGGGCGGCTTCCGCCAGGGCGCCAATTTCCGCCAGAACCAGCCCTATGACCGGGGCCGCCCGGGCGGTTTCCGCGACGCGGGCAGGGGCGGGCGCTTCATCCGCGATCCCCGCCTGATCCCCGTGACGCCGGAGCTTCGCCGCTCGGCTCTGGTGCGCGACAAGGCCGCCGGCGTGCAGAAAATGGAGCAGCTTCTGCTCCTCAGCCTCCTCAACCATCCGCAACTTCTGGAGGATTATTGCGAGGAACTTTCGAGCCTTGAGATCAAGACTCCGGCGCTTGACAGATTACGCAATGAAATCATAGATATAGCGGCTCTTCATGCGCCCCTTGACAGGGCGGCGCTGAAGAACCATTTGGTCTCTAGGGATTTGGCGGATATAGCACAGCGTCTGGAGGACGGGGCGGCGCAGAAAAGCGATCGTTTCGCCTGGCCGGACGTCTCGCGCGAGGAAGCTGAAACCGGTTTCCTTCATACACTGGCGCGGCACCGTCGGACGATTACCCTGGAGGCCGAACTCAGAGCAGCCGAGCGTGCTCTGGCGGAAGATATGAACGAGGAGAACTGGTCGCGGCTGCAAGCCATCCACGCCCAGCTCGAATTGCCGGAGGTCGAGGATCCGGTGCTTGTCGGAAGCAAGGCGGAGTAAGGAAATCGGGGCGGGCTGCGCAAGCGGGATCAGGTAGCCGGTGACAGTAGAGCTTCAGGGGGAAGCCGCAACCGTCATCAAGACAGAGCAGGAATGACGACCTGTGGGGCGCGCGACCGGCGGAGCCGGGTGCAGCGTCCACGGGTTTTTGCAAATTCGCCGCCGGCGCCCTTGCAGGCGGGCCGGCGCGGAACACATCAATATCACGGGCCTCGGTCTAAAGGGTCCGTTCAGATTTCAGGCGGAGAGTTGCTGAATGGCGAGCAAGACGGCAGAGCAGGCGGAAGCCCCGGAAGCGGCACCCGAGGTCGTTCAGGACGGTCCGCTTCTCGACATGTCCGATGCCGCGGTCAAGAAGATGATCAAGGCCGCGAAAGTGCGCGGCTTTGTGACCTATGACGAGCTGAACAAGGTTCTGCCGTCCGAGGAATTCTCCTCCGAGCAGATCGAGGACACGCTGTCGATGCTCTCCGAAATGGGCATCAACGTCGTCGAGAACGACGAGGCGGAAGAAAGCGCCGAAGGCGGCGAGGCGGAAGTCGAGGCCGAGGTAGAGGCCGACGACGAGGAGCCCACCACCAGCAAGGCCGTCGCCACCACCACCACGACATCGACCTCGCTCGACCGCACCGACGATCCGGTGCGCATGTATCTGCGCGAGATGGGCTCGGTCGAGCTGCTGTCGCGCGAAGGCGAAATCGCCATCGCCAAACGCATCGAGGCCGGCCGCGAGACGATGATCGCGGGCCTCTGCGAAAGCCCGCTGACCTTCCAGGCCATCATCATCTGGCGCGACGAGTTGAACGAGGGGAAGATTCTCCTTCGCGACATCATCGACCTCGACGCGACCTATGCCGGCCCCGACGCCAAGAAGATCGACCATAGCCAGGCCGCCCTCAACGGCGAGGCGCCACCGCGCATCGAGCCGGAAGAGGAAGAGGTCGACGACGACGGCGAGGACAGCGAGAACTCGATGTCGCTCGCCGCGATGGAAGCGGAACTGAAGCCCAAGGTTCTCGAAAGCTTCGACCGCATCGCCAACGACTACAAGAAGCTCCGCAAGCTGCAGGACCAGAAGGTCGAGGCCGCGCTGAAGGGCGAGGATTTCGCCGGCGCCTCCGACAAGAAATACCAGAAGCTCACCTCCGACCTCATCGAGGAAGTGAAGAGCCTCTCGCTCAACAACAACCGCATCGAAAGCCTCGTCGAGCAGCTTTACGCGATCAACAAGCGCCTGATGGCGCTGGAAGGCCGCCTGCTGCGCTTTGCCGAAAGCCACGGCATCGCGCGCGAGGAATTCCTGAAGCAGTATTACAACGAAGAGCTCGATCCGAACTGGGTCCGCCGCGTCAGCCGCCTGAAAGGCAAGGGCTGGGCGTCCTTCGCCAAGGACGAGCGCGACCAGGTGAAGGAAATCCGTGGCCACATCCACCAGCTCGCCACCGAGACCGGCCTCGACATCGGCGAATATCGCCGCATCGTCTCGACCGTGCAGAAGGGCGAGCGCGAGGCCCGCATCGCGAAGAAGGAAATGGTCGAGGCGAACCTCCGCCTCGTGATCTCCATCGCGAAGAAATACACCAATCGCGGATTGCAGTTCCTCGACCTCATTCAGGAAGGCAATATCGGCCTGATGAAGGCCGTCGATAAGTTCGAGTATCGTCGCGGCTACAAGTTCTCGACCTATGCGACATGGTGGATCCGTCAGGCGATCACGCGTTCGATCGCCGACCAGGCGCGCACCATCCGCATCCCGGTCCACATGATCGAGACGATCAACAAGCTGGTGCGCACCTCGCGCCAGATGCTCCACGAGATCGGCCGCGAGCCGACGCCGGAAGAACTCGCCGAAAAGCTCGGCATGCCGCTTGAGAAGGTCCGCAAGGTGCTCAAGATCGCCAAGGAGCCGATCTCCCTCGAAACGCCCATCGGCGACGAGGAAGACAGCCATCTCGGCGACTTCATCGAGGACAAGAATGCGATCCTGCCCATCGACGCGGCGATCCAGTCGAACCTGCGCGAAACGACGACGCGCGTGCTGGCTTCGCTCACGCCGCGCGAGGAGCGCGTGCTACGCATGCGCTTCGGCATCGGCATGAACACCGACCACACGCTGGAAGAAGTCGGCCAGCAATTCTCGGTGACGCGCGAACGCATCCGCCAGATCGAGGCGAAGGCGCTGAGGAAGCTGAAGCACCCCTCGCGCTCGCGCAAATTGCGTTCGTTCCTCGACAACTGACCTCATCGTCATTGCGAGGCCCAAAGGGCCGAAGCAATCCAGCCTTGGGAACCTTCTGGATTGCTTCGCTGCGCTCGCAATGACGAATAAATAAATCAAAGCCCGGACCGCGAGGTCCGGGCTTTTTCACGATCCCACTCAACAACCAGTGTCATCCCGGCGAAAGCCGGGACCCACTCGCAGCCCGGCTTGCCGCAGCCGCCGATGGATCCCGGCTTTCGCCGGGATGACATTCTTTTTCAAGATCAGATCAACAAGCAGTGTCGTCCCGGCACTCGTTGCCGGGACCCATACCTGTTCGCCGGGCGTCGCGCCCGTTGGGTCCCGGGAATAAATCCCGGGAGGACAGATGACAATCGCCCAACAAAAAAAGGCCGGGCGAAGCCCGACCTTTCCAGTGGTCCCAAACGTACCGGTACATCCGCGGCCGCCGTCTGGAACCGAAAATGAAACGGCTGTCGCCGCCTTTCGTTCCCTCGGATCAAAGCATTGAATGGCGACACAAAGATGAAAGGCCGCCGGATTTCTCAACCGCCGCTCACGCGCCGCCCGCTCAGGCGGAGACCTTGGCCTTCGACTTCTTCTTCGGCTTCTTCGGCGCGGCGGGCGCGGCCGCCTTTTCCGCCGCCTCGGCGGCTTCCTGCGCGAGCCGCAGCTCGCGGAGCCGCGCGGTCTTCGCGTCGCGCCGCTTCGTCTCCGCCTCGACGATCGCGCGGGCGGCTTCCGTCGT
>NZ_DATKFR010000051.1:0-2212 GCF_035511255.1 Parvibaculum sp. | reverse complement strand
CCGCCGCCTTTCTGCAGAACCTGCGCTCGACGCTGCAGAAGCAACTGACCGGCGAACTCTCCGCCGTCGCCGCCACCTATGTTCGCTTCGCTTTCGGCCTGCCGATCGCGCTCGCCTACTTCTGGGGACTGCATAAGATCGCCGGCACCGCGATCCCGACGCCGAACTGGACGTTCCTCGCCTGGTGCCTCGTCGGCGGCCTCGCGCAGATCTGGGGCACGGCGCTTCTGGTCGCACTCTTCGCCTATCGGAACTTCGCCGTCGGCACGACCTACTCGAAAACCGAAACCGTGCAGGCCGCGCTCTTTGGCATGCTGGTGCTGGGCGATCATCCGAGCCTTGGCGCCGCCGCCGCGATCCTGGTCAGCCTTGCGGGCGTCGTCGCGATCTCGATGGCGAACTCGCATCTCACCCTCGGCAATTTCGCGCGCTCGCTCGCCGAGCGTCCGACACTGATGGGCCTCGGCTCCGGCGCCACCTTCGGCATCGCCGCCGTCTCCTATCGCGCGGCATCGCTCTCGCTCGACCGTCCCGACTTCCTGATGCCCGCCGCCTTCACCCTCGTCACCGTGCTCGTCATCCAGACCGTCGCGATGACGGCGTGGCTCGCATGGAGCGAACCCGCGCAGCTCGGCGCGACCGCCCGTGCCTGGAAGGTGAGCTCCCTCGTCGGCATCGCGGGCTCGCTCGCCTCGATGGGCTGGTTCACCGCGATGACCATCGAGAACGCGGCCTATGTCCGCGCTCTCGGCCAGATCGAACTCGTCTTCACCTTCGCCTCCTCGCATTTCCTCTTTCGCGAAAAGACGGAACGGCTGGAGCTGATCGGCATATTGTTGGTGGTCGGTGGAATTTTACTGCTGTTGTTTACGAGGTAGCGCCACGCCCTCAAAAAATTCAGTGTCATCCCGGCGAAAGCCGGGACCCATTGGTTCCCTCAGCAGATAAGATTGCGCATTGAATTTGCCTCTACCATGCGAACAAGTCTGCGCTGCGGCAAGAAGGTGAGGCGAGTGGGTCCCGGCTTTCGCCGGGATGACACGGAGAATTGACGACTACCGCGGCCGGTCGCCCGCCGTCGTCGTGCGATACATCAATCGCCGGTGCCCGTCATAGCCGCCATCGGCGAAATGCTGGACGCAGCGATTGTCCCACATGGTCAGCATGTCGGGCTGCCATTTATGGCGATAGACATATTTGTCCTGCGTCGAATGTTTCGCGAGGAACCCGATCAGCGCCTCGCCCTCGTCCCGCGTCATGCCCTCGATGCCGATTGTATAGACGCGATTGACATAGAGGCATTTGCGCCCCGTCTCGGGATGCGTGCGCACGACGGGATGAAGCTCCGTCTTCTTCGCCTCGTCGGACGGCACGATGGTCATCGACCGCGCCTTGCCCTCGTTGGCGTAGAAGCCTTCCTTCGAATAGGGCAGCGCCGCGCTATGCACAGCATTCAAGGGCGCGAGCATCCGCTTCATCGCGTCCGAGAGATCGTCATAGGCGGCATACTGGTCCGCGAACAGCGTGTCGCCGCCGACCGGCGGCGTGATCTTCGAGAGCAGCAGCGTCCCCGAAGGCGGTTCCTGCTGAAAGGAATAATCCGAATGCCAGCCGGCGCCGAAGTTGGACGAGCGCTCGTCCGGCTCGCGCCGCAGCTCCAGCACATTCGGATGTCCGTCGAGCGGCTTGATGAAATCCGTGCGGCCCCAGTCTCCCATCGACAGCGTAAAGCGTTCGAGATCGTCGAGCGAAAGCGGCTGATCGGGAAACCAGACGACCCGATGCGCGAGCCACGCCGCGCGAATATCGGCGACCGTCGCCGCATCGAGCGGATGCGTGAGATCGACGCCGGAGATCGCGGCGCCGAAACCGCCCGCATTGGGCTTCACATGAATGCTTGTCTTCTCGGCTGCCTGAGCCATGTCGCTCTCCTCCGCGCAAGGTCCGGTTTGCCCGGCTTCCTCTTCGCGAGAAGTCTGCCACGACCAGCCCGGCGAGAAAACAGACTCAATGGAGCGCGCAGCCGCCGATCGTGATGCGATGCAGCAGACGCCGCTCGCCATGATAATCGTTGACCGCGTAATGCCAGGTCGCGCGATTGTCCCAGAAGGCGACCGACCCCTCGCGCCACTGGAAACGGCAGGTGAATTCCGGCCGGATCGCATGGGCGTAGAGAAAGTCGAGCAGCGGCCTGCTGTCCAAGGCGTTCCAG
>NZ_DATKFR010000050.1:0-14204 GCF_035511255.1 Parvibaculum sp. | reverse complement strand
TCCGCCGCCAGGAAAGCCTGGATCAACCGCTTCGGGATGGCGTTGATCGGCACGTAGAGACGCCGCTCGCGCGCATATTCGGCAATCAGTTCGCCGTCGCCCGCATGAACGCGGGTCATCACCGGCGGCTCGTAATTGGCGAGCTTCGAATAATCGGGAAGCTCGATGTTCATCTGCCAGAGCATGTAGCCGCCCGCGAGCAGCCCACCCGCCACGACGACCAGGAAGACGGCGGAGATGACCGTGAGAACTCTCAACATCGGGCTCAAATGCCCCATCCTTCTCGTTGGCGTGTCGCAGGCGCGGCCTAGTTAGCGGCGACGTTCCGATCCTGCGCGACATTTAGCATGGTCTCATTCCGGGAAACTACCCGCCAATGATTAAGGGTATGGTTAACGGCCCGTTTCGGATAGTCCATCCGCCGCCCGCAGAGCTCTAATTGGGGCCCTCGGCCAGCCGATCCCCGAAATAGCGGTCCACGGCCCGCACGAAGGAACTTGCTACGGTAGTTCGCCACTTCGACGAAGTCAGGCGCTTTTCCTCCGTGCTGTTGGTAAGGAAACCGAGTTCAACCAGAACGGAGGGGACATCCGGTGCCTTCAGGACGACGAAGCCGGCAAACCGATGCGTGGGCTCGAGCAGCGTCGTCGCCTGCCCTGCATAATCGACGACCGATTTGGCGAACCTCACCGAATAATTCTTCGTCTCGCGTTGCGCGAGGTCGATCAGAATGCCGGTGACTTCCGGCGACTCGCCCTCGAAATCGATACCGGCAATCGCATCGGACAGGTTTTCCTTCCGGGCGAGTTCGGCTGCCTCCTTGTCCGACGCGGTTTCGGAGAGGGTGTAGACAGACATACCGCGCACATCGGGCTTGGCGATCGAATCCGCATGGACGGAAATGAAGAGATCGGCCTTGTAGCGCCGCGCGATCTGCACACGCTCGCGCAAGGGAATGAAGATGTCCTTGTCGCGCGTCATGTGAACTTCATATCGCCCGGTGGCCTTCAGACGCTTCGCAAGCTCCTTGCCGAAAGCAAGCACGACATCTTTCTCGACAACGCCGCTCTTGCCATGCGTGCCCGGATCGACCCCACCATGTCCTGGGTCGATGACGACGACACGCCGGCGATCGTGCCGGGCTGCCGGGCTGATCGGAACGACGGCCGGCGCGACGGCCTTCGGGGTTTCGGCAGCCACCGCCGCCTTGTCCGAATAAGGCAGCCCCACCGATTTGACGAAACTCGCGCGGTCCGTGGCCGCGAGGTCGATGACCACTCGCCGGCCGAAGCCGCCTTGCGGCTCGAGAATGAAATTGCGCGCGACGGAGACCGGGCCTGTTGTGTCGATCACCACGCGGAAGGTGTTGTCCTGGAATTCGCCGTAGCGATAGTCGGCGATGACGCCGCGGCCCTTCTCGCCCGCATTCTCCGGCAGGATCGACGGCAGATCGGGAAAGTCGATGACGACCCGGTAGGGATCGGCCAGCGTGAAGACGTGATACTTCACCGCGCTCGATCCGCTGAGTTCGACCACGAAACGCGTCTCCGCGCCGCGGTCGCCGATACGGATATTCGACACCACCGCCCCGGTCGATCCGGCCGCAGGCGGCACCGTGCCCGTCGTCGGCGTCTGTGGTGTGGCGCTGCTGTCGGGCGAGGCCGAGACTGACGATGGAAGCGAGGCTTCGTCGATCGATCCCGTCTCCTCCTCTGCCGGACGTGGCACAGGTACGGAACGCGGCGAACTGAGGGGGATCGTGCCGAGAATTCCTTTTTCAGCCTTGGCAGGCGTCGTGCCTAAACCTCCACACACACAGGTGAGCGCCAAGATCAGGGCGAGCCCGAGGCCGAACGCCCTCGGCATTCCACTACCCGCCGACCGCCCGCAAACGGCCTCCTGCCCTTTATTTTGCATAACCCACCGAATTCCGCCCGAACGCGGTTTCCTTTCCGCGCGGGCACTTCTGCTGGTCGCGGAGCCCGGCGATGAATCAGCCGGGCAGACCTAATCTATTCTGGCGAGAATAGTTTATAAACCATTAGCCAGTCGGAAAACTTCATGATTTGTCAACGACTAGCATGGTTAATGGGCTCGCTGGCCTACTCTGCCTCCTCCCGCCAAGCCATCGCTTGCCAAATCAGGACCGCGCAAAGTACAAGACAGAGGCTAGCCGGTTTGGCTTTCCCTTCGGGTACCCGGTATGTTTTTTACCGGTTCCCCTGGTCCGATGAGCCGGAAGACTAAGGCGGACCCCGGCCCCCGCGATAGGCGGTGCGGCATTCTCAGGTTCGTCCTCTTTCGGTTCCCTGGCTGAATACGACGCCAGACCGCCCGAGCGAGTTCGACGCTCGTCCCGCCGCTCGTTTCCTTTGGATCGGGACGGTCAAGACGATTTCCGCCCGCCCCCGGCGCAACGCGGGGGCACCGAAGGTTGAGATGCACGACGCAATCACGCAGATGAAGGACGCAGAGGCCGCGAGGGTTCGCTCGACACGCGAATTTTCGGCTCTGGCTCCGTCTGCGCTGTCCGTGCTCGCCGCCTCCCCATCACTGATCCGATCCGGCCCTCTCGCCGCGCCCATTTTCAATGTGGTAGCGGCCGGCCGGATTCACACAATCGGCGCCCGCCCGCGCCCGCTCGGCCGCATGAATTTGCGCCTTGTCCTGCGTGGCGGCTGGCGCCCCGGAGATATTCTCAATGGCCAACAAGATGCTTATCGACGCGACCCACCCCGAGGAAACTCGGGTCGTGGTCGTGGCCGGCAACAAGGTTGAAGAGTTCGATTTCGAGTCCGAGGCAAGAAAGCAACTTCGCGGAAATATCTATCTCGCGAAGATCACGCGCGTAGAGCCGTCGCTGCAGGCGGCCTTCGTTGAATATGGCGGCAACCGCCACGGCTTCCTCGCCTTCAGCGAAATTCATCCCGATTATTACCAAATCCCGGTCGCGGACCGCGAAGCGCTGCTGAAGCAGCAGGCCGCCGCTGCGCGCCGCGAGGCCGAGGAAGAAGATCGCGACGAGGCGGATGCCGCCCCGGCGCAAACGGGTGAGGCGGCCGAAGCCGCGCCGGAGACTGGCTCCGATACGGAGACGCATGCCTCCGACGACGGCCATGGCGAAGCCAGGCCCGAGGCGGCGCATGACGAAGAGCATGCGCATGCCGATGATATGCCAGTCGCGCGCGGCGAGACGGAAACCGTTCACTCCGACGACACGATCGAGTCGGTCGGCGCCGGCGACGTTCTCGAAGAGGCGCACGAAGAGGCGCAGCCGCGCAAGCAGCGCCATAACTTCCGCAACTACAAGATCCAGGAAGTCGTCAAGCGTCGCCAGATCATGCTGGTACAGGTCGTCAAGGAAGAGCGTGGCAACAAGGGGGCCGCGCTCACGACGTTCCTCTCGCTCGCCGGCCGTTATTGCGTGCTGATGCCCAACACGGCCCGTGGCGGCGGCATTTCGCGCAAGATCACGCAGGCCGCCGACCGCAAGAAGCTGAAGTCGATCGCCGAGTCGCTCGACGTGCCGGAAGGCATGGGGCTCATCGTCCGCACGGCGGGCGCCAAGCGCACCAAGGCCGAAATCAAGCGCGACTACGAATATCTGCTGCGCATGTGGGAAAGCGTGCGCGAGCTGACGCTGAAATCGACGGCGCCCGCCCTCGTCTACGAGGAAGGCAGCCTGATCAAGCGGTCGATCCGCGACCTCTACGACAAGGACATCGATACCGTCTTCGTCGAGGGCGACGAAGGCTACAAGGAAGCCAAGAACTTCATGCGCATGCTCATGCCGAGCCATGCGAAGAATGTTCAGCAATACAAGGACAAGCTGCCGCTCTTCCAGAAGTTCGGCGTCGAGCAGCAGCTCGACTCGATGTTCAATCCGACCGTCACATTAAAGTCGGGTGGCTACATCGTCATCAATCCGACGGAAGCCCTCGTCTCGGTCGACGTCAACTCGGGCCGCTCGACGAAAGAGCGCAACATCGAGCAGACGGCGCTTCGCACAAACCTCGAAGCGGCGGAAGAAATCGCCCGCCAGATGCGTCTGCGCGACCTTGCCGGCCTCGTCGTCATCGACTTCATCGACATGGACGAGAACCGCAACAATCGTGCGGTCGAGCGCAAGCTGAAAGATTGCCTGAAATTCGATCGCGCCCGCATCCAGGTCGGCCGTATCAGCCATTTCGGCTTGATGGAGATGTCGCGCCAGCGCATGCGCTCCGGCGTGCTCGAAGGTTCGACCGTCCAGTGCCAGCATTGCCTCGGCACCGGCCTCGTTCGCTCCGTTGAATCGATGGCGCTGCATGTGCTGCGCGGCGTCGAGGCCGAAGCGGCCAAGGGTCGTGGCGCCGCCTTCACGGTCAAGGTGCCGGTTGAAGTCGCGGTCTATATCCTCAACCAGAAGCGCGCGAGCCTTCTCGACGTCGAGGAACGTTACGGCACCTCGGTCTATGTCGAGGCCGATCCGACGCTGAAGGGCTCGGAGCATCGCGTCGAGACGGCGGAAGCCCGCGCGCTGACGCGGACCCGTCCGGCTCTCGGCGCCATCAACATCGAGACGGCCTACACCGACGAGCCGGAGCCCGTCGTCGAAGAAGCGGACATCGAAGAGGACGAGGAAGACGAGGCCGAAGGGGCGTCGCAACCTCGCGAAATCCGCGAAGCCCGTGGTGGCGATGACGAGGAAGAAGGACCGCGCCGCAAGCGTCGCCGCCGCAGGCGCCGTGGCGGTCGTCGCGAGGACGGACAGGAGCCCGTTGCCGGCAGCGAGAGCACCCCGGGCGAAGCCCGTATTGAGTCCGCCGAAACGCAGGATGGCGACGAAGGCGATGACGAGGATGACGGCGAGGAAGGTGCCGAAGGCGCAGCCTCCGAAGCCGGAGACGGTCAGGACCGCCCGCGCAAGCGTCGACGCCGTGGCCGCCGTGGCGGTCGCCGCAATCGCGGTCGCGAGGAAGGCGGCAGCGAAGCCGGTTCCGAAGGCGGAACACAGCCCGTCATCGGCGAAGCCCATGTGGAATCCGAAGCGCCGATCCTGCTTTCCTATTCGCGCGACGAAATCGTTCGCGACGAAGCGGAGCATGTCGTCGCCGAGGAAACCGAAGCTCGGACCGATACCGACGAGCTCCTGATGGCCGAAGCCGCCTCGATTGTAGAAACGCCCGCCGAGATCGCGCATGCCGTAGACGCCGCGCCGGTGACCGACGAGGAAGACGAATCCCTCGTCGGGACGCAGGCCGCCATGGAAACACCGGCTCCGGCGCCCGAACCTGAGCCCGTGACACAAACGGAAGCCCCGCAGCCGGCGAAGCCGGAAGGTCCTGCCCGCCGCGGCTGGTGGCAGCGCCGTTCCGGCTGATTTTCGGCTGTTGAAAACGACCAGGGCGCGATCTTCGGATCGCGCCCTTTTTATTTTCGATGCTCCTCGCGAATATCGAAACGCCGCTTGCCCTACCCCAACCAGTCTTTCAACCGGACAACAGCCTCTTTCATGTCCGCCGTCGCTCCGGCGAAAGACAGGCGGATGGTATGCCGCCCGCGCTCCGGATCGAAATCGAGACCGGGTGTCGCGGCAACACCCGCCTCGTGCAGCATGCGATGACAGAACTCCGCGCTGTCATTCGTCAGCTTGCGGACATCCGCATAGAGATAGAAGGCGCCATCAGCCGGCGCGAAACTGTCGAAACCGGCTTTCGGCAATTCATCGAGCAGAAGCCTTCTGTTCGCCGCATAGCGCGCGACATTGGCGTCGAGTTCTTCCGTCGCGTCGAAGGCCGCGGTGCCCGCCGCCTGCGCCACCGACGACGGCGCGATGAAGAGGTTCTGCGCCAGGCGCTCCAGCGGACGCACGAGCCGTTCCGGCACGACGAGCCAGCCGAGCCGCCAACCGGTCATGCAGTAATATTTCGAGAAGCTGTTGACGACGATCGTCTCCGAAGACGACGTCAGCGCCGTCGCCGTCTCCGCGCCGAAAACGATGCCATGATAAATCTCGTCGGAGACGAACCAGCGCCCCTGCGCCTGACATGACGTCGCCAGCGCGGCGAGCGCGGCCGGCGTCAACATCGTGCCGGTCGGATTGGCCGGACTCGCTTCCAGCACACCGGCAATGCGTCCGAGCCGGCTTTCGGCCTCGTCGATCAATTCCGGCGTCAACGACCAACGCGTCTCCGGCCCGACCGGAATGCCGACAGGCGTGAGACCCAACGCCATCAGAATGTTCCGATAGGCTGGATAGCCCGGTTCCGCGATTGCCACGCGCGCGCCGGCATCGAAGCATGCGAGAAAGGCGAGGATGAAACCGCCCGACGATCCAGCCGTCACCGCCACCCGTTCCGGCGCTATGTCGAGATCGTGCCGTTCGCCATAGTGCCGTGCAATGCGTTGTCGCAGCGAGAGAAGACCGAGCGCGTCCGTATAGCCGAGACGGTCTGCATCGAGCGCCCTCGCGGCGGCCTCGCGCACCAGACGCGGCGCCTGTGTCGAAGGTTGCCCGACTTCGAGGTGCATGACACGCCTGCCGCCCGCGCTTTCCAGCGCGGTGGCGTCCCGCATCACGTCCATCGCAATGAAGGGCGCGACGCCGCTACGTCTCGAAATTGCCGGCCCGTCAGCCATGAGGACCGATCAGGAGCCCGATCCGACGGCGCCGAAGCCCACGCCGTCGCTCCTCGGGCTGATGCCGAGCGAGCATGCGCCAGCGGGAAGACCTGACGGACAGACAATGGCTGCAGCTGGCGAACGCGCATCGGCCGGTGTCGACTGCAACGCCGATAGTCCGGCATCGCCATTGGCAAGCATCGCCTGCGCCGCATGCTCGATCGACGCGGCGCCCTTCGGCGCACCGCCACCCGCACCCGCGAAGTAGAGATTCTTCGAGTTCGGATTGACGATCATGACCGGCGCGAGAAAAGCCGAGGCGAGTCCCTTTGGCGACTGCGGCGACGAGGCGAAGACGACACCCGTACCCTCCGCCGCGCGGCCGGAGCCGAACGCACCGTTCATCGTCACCGCGCAGGCAACAGCGCCGCCCTTGCCGTCGACGACCGCGAAGGCGGTCGTCCCAAAATCCTCGTCGAGCGCCACCGTCGAGGCGCCCAGCGAGCGGGCCGTCTTATCGGCGGCGTCCGTCAGCGCGTCGCCGGAACTGCCCTGAATACCGCTCCAGAGTGCGCCGGCGAAAGCGCCCGCGCCGAGATTGCGTGCCGGCAGGGCAACGAAGGCGTTGCCCGAAGCAATCTGCTGCGCCGGCGCAATGTCGGGACGGTAGTTGCCGAGATCGGCTTCCGACAAAGCGCCCCCCTTGGAGCGCGCCTCGGTAATCAGCAGTCGCGCCGTTTCGCCGGAATAGAAACCGCTGACGCCGCGGCTGCGGATATGGGCAAGTGTCGTTGCAAGGCTGACTTGCGAGAAGTTGTCGAGTTCGCGATAGGCCCGCGCACCTTCGGCCGTGAAGAGTTTCTGCAGATCGGGTGAATTCACGAGCGCGAGCCCGCCATCGGCAAGCTGCCGACCCGTCGCGCGCGACACCGGAAAGCCAACAGCCGCAAGGCGTTCGGCCGGCGACAGAAGTTCCGCCCAGGACCTCGAGCCATATTTAGCCTGCAAAAGCGCGAAGCCGCGCACATTGCCAGGAACGGCGAAGGGGCCGCCCTCGACGGGACGGCGCGCCAGGAAGGAGATGCTTTCGACCGTGGATTTGTCGCCTGCCCGCGCAAGACAGACGCCGCCGCCGCCGAGCCCCGCCGCCGCCGGATAGGTCACGGAGAGCGCGAAATAGAGCGCCGTCGCCGCGTCGGCGGCGTTGCCGCCCCCTTCCAGAATGTTACGCGCCGCGAGTGCCGCCGTCGGCTCGTCGGCGACGATGGCGCCGGCGAAGGAAGAATCGGAGGTATCGAGCGCCATCTTCTTGCCGGCAATGTCGTCGCGCTCGGATTTCCGCTCGACGCCGCCGTTGGTGACCGTCGCGCCGAGAGGTGCGTCCGAACGTCCCATGCCCGGCATCATCGAACAGCCGGCCAATGAGCCGGTTATCAGTGAGCCGGCCAGCACCGCTTGTCCGAGAAATGGAAGCGTCCGGCCCATCTTCGATCGGCGTCCGTTGGACGGCGTCCTGCTCAACCAGTTCTGGCGCACGCTTGTCTCCCCGTTTGGCCGCTTCCGGCCTGTTCACAATTTGGCCTTATTCCCGGCTTTTCTTGCTGTCGAAAGCGCGGGAACCGGCATAACAGATGCGTTTAAAGAAGATAGTCCGGTGCTCGATTGACGGGCCTTGATACTCACCCCTACCGTTTAGTCGCCCGGCCAGGGGGTTTCAACGGGATTTGTATGGCGAAACCTTAAAAGGGGGACACCCGAAGCTCATGGCCGGACATGCGCATCGCCCGGGAATGAATTTCGGCTTATCTTCGAGACGGCTCAGTTGATGGAAACTCCACGGATGTTGATCAGATACGCGACTAAAGCGGCCGGCACGGCCTGCCTGTCGGCGCTGCTCGCCTTCTCGGGAATAACGGCCGCCTGGGCCGACGGTATTTCGCTTGTCCGGGACGCCGAGACGGAAAACATGGTGCGCGAATATGCGACGCCGATCTGGCGCGCGGCCGGTCTCGCGCCCTCTTCGGTCCGTGTCTACCTCGTGCAGGATCCGAGCATCAACGCATTCGTAGCGGTCGGCCAGCGGCTCTTCCTCAACACCGGCCTTATCACGCAGGTCGACACGCCCCTTGAGCTGAGCGGCGTTATTGCACACGAGACGGGCCATATGGCCGGCGGCCATCTGATCCGCGGTCAGGAGGCCATGAGCAAGATGAGCATGCCGATGATCGCCTCGATGATCCTCGGCGTCGGCGCCATGGCGGCCGGCGCGGGCGACGCGGGCATGGCGGTCATCGCAGGCGGCGCCACGGTGGCCCAGCGGTCGATCCTTGCTTATAGCCGTCAACAGGAAGCCAGCGCCGATCAGGCGGGCGCAAGCTACCTTCAGAAAGCCGGCCTTTCGGGCAAGGGCATGCTCGACCTTTTCGCGAAATTTCGCGATCAGGAAGCCCTTTCGAGTACGCAGCAGGATCCCTTCATCCGCAGCCATCCGATTTCCGAGGACCGTCTCTCGGCTCTGGAGGAGCGCGTCGAGGCTTCTCCCTTCTACAACAAGGAGGACTCGCCGCAGCGCGTTCACGAGTTGAAGATGATCCAGGCCAAGCTGAACGGCTTCGTCGACGATCCCGACGTGACCTTCCGCCGCTATCCGCAGTCGGACCAGAGCGACTATGCGCGTTATGCCCGCGCCATCGCCTTTCACAAGAATGGCGACATCGACAAATCGCAGTCGGAGATCGACCTGCTGCTTCAGAAGGATGGCAACAATCCCTACCTCTGGGAGCTCAAGGGTCAGGTCTTTTTCGAGGCCGGCCGCGTCGTCGATTCCATCGCACCCTATCGCAAGGCTCTGTCGCTGAAGTCCGACGAACCGCAACTCGAACTCGAACTCGCTCAGGCGCTGCTCGCGGTCGATCCCTCCGACATCGGCAAGCAGGGCCTTGCGATTAAAAGCGCGCCATCGACTGTCTCCGCCGCGCCGAAGACGCCGCAAACACGGACCGCAACCGCGCAACTCGAAATCGCACCCACAGAGGCTCAGATCACCAGGGAAGCCCTCGGCTATCTCCAGAGCTCGGTCAAGCGTGACCCGGAAAATCCGACGACCTTCTTCCAGCTCGCGATCGCCTACGGCCGGATGAACAATATCGGCATGGCGGAACTCTCGACCGCCGAATATTACGAGTCGATCGGCAACATGCGCGATGCGCGCGGACACGCAGGCGTCGCACAGAAACATCTGAAGCAGGGCTCGCCTGAATGGTTGCGGGCTCAGGACATCATGCAGGAAGAGGGTTGAGTATGCGTCGTTCCGGTTTCATGGCCCTCGTTCTGTTGTCGGGTGCGCTCACCTTCCCGGCGCTTCACTCCGCGACAGCCGGTACGCCCACCGCGCAGTCCGGCTTCAGCGACAGCGAGGAGCGCCGGATCGAGACGATCGTCCGCGAATATCTCCTGAAGCACCCCGAGGTCATCGTCGAGGCCATGCAGGAACTCGACAAGAAGCAGGCGTCCGCGGACAAGCTGCGCCAGGACAAGGCGATCGCCGCAAATCGCGCCGCAATCTACGACGATGCCGACAGCTTCGTCGCGGGCAACCCCAAGGGCGACGTCACCATCGTCGAATTCTTCGATTACCAATGCGGCTATTGCAAGCACAGCTTCGAGCCGCTGATGGACACGGTGAAGAATGACGGCAACATCCGGCTCATTCTGAAGGAATTTCCGATCCTCAGTCCGGAATCCGCCACCGCTTCCCGCGCCGCCATCGCTTCGATGCGGCAGGGCAAATATCTCGAATTCCACAAGGCGCTCTTTCACCACAAGGGTGCGCTCACCGACGACGAGATCATGCGGGTCGCTTCGTCCGTCGGCCTCGACACGGCGCTGCTGAAGCGCGACATGGCTGATCCGAAAATCGGGGCGATCCTCAAGCGGAATTACGAACTCGCCGACGCGCTCGGCGTCAAGGGCACGCCCGGATTCATCGTCGGCGGCAAGCTCATTCCGGGCGCGCTCGAAAAGGACGAGTTCGCCGCGGTCGTCAAGGAGGCGCGCGAAACCTGCGGCGCGAACTGCTGATCTAGATAAGCCCCGCCAACGGCGACGAAGGATCCGCATACTTCCTTTTCGTCATCCGTCCCGCGAGATAGGCGAGACGTCCAGCCTCGACGGCGAGCTTCATCGCCTTCGCCATGCGGATCGGGTCTTTCGCTTCGGCGATTGCGGTGTTCATCAACACGCCGTCACAGCCGAGCTCCATCGCAATGGCGGCATCCGACGCCGTACCGACGCCCGCGTCGACCAGCACCGGCACCTTCGATTGTTCGATGATGAGCCGGATATTGATCGGGTTCTGGATGCCGAGGCCTGAACCGATAGGCGCCGCCAGCGGCATGATCGCGCAGCAGCCGAGCTCCTCGAGCCTCTTCGCCATGAGCGGATCGTCGGTGCAGTAGACCATCACCTCGAAACCGTCCTTGAGCAGCGCCTCGGCGGCACGCAGCGTCTCGATCATGTCGGGATAAAGCGTCTTCTGATCGCCCAGTACCTCGAGCTTCACGAGGTTCCAGCCGCCCGCCTCGCGCGCGAGCCGGAGCGTGCGCACCGCGTCCTCGGCCGTGTAGCAGCCTGCCGTGTTCGGCAGATACATCACCTTCTTCGGATCGATGTAATCGACCAGCATCGGCTCTTTCGGGTTCGTCACATTGACCCGGCGCACCGCGACGGTGACGATTTCGGCGCCCGCCGCGTCAACGGCAGCGGCGTTCTGGGCGAGGTCCTTGTATTTGCCCGTGCCCACGATCAGCCGAGAGCGATAGACGCGTCCGGCGATGGTGAAACTGTCCTCGCCCGCGCCTTGTGTCGGCACCGTGCCGATCTTCGCCGTTTCCGCCACTGACTTCTCCTTCGCGCGGGCCTTAGCCACCGCCGACAAAATGAACGATCTCCAGCCGGTCGCCCTGTCCGAGCTGTGTTTCCCCATAGACCGAGCGCGGCACGATTTCGAGGTTGCGCTCGATAGCGACCTTGCGCGGATCGAGGCCGAACCGCTCGATCAGCGCCAGCACCGTCAGGGGCGCGTCGATCTCGTGTATATCGCCATTGACGGTCAACTGCATACCGGGCTCGTCAGGTCCGAGGGTGTTTGGGGTGCCGCAGGGGCATCCCGGCCTCGTCTGGCGCCCCTCGTCTGGCCGGATAATGGGTGAGGGGTTCGCCCAATTCAAGCGCGCCGCGAATAGGGTTAAAGCCTTTCGTCCCTTGAGGGACTTGCGTATAACTGGACCGCCTCGAATCGGGGATCGGGGCGCGGGGGACGGTATGCCGGACACAATCCCGCCCTTTTCCCACACATAATCCCGCCACACATGATCCAGAACGCCGGGACCCGGGACGACAGATGGCCAAACGGGCTACAAAATCCGCCGCCAAGCCGATCTATGTGCTGAACGGCCCCAATCTCAACCTGCTGGGACAGCGGGAGCCGGAGATTTACGGCCGCGCGTCCCTCGCCGACATAGAGAAGCTCGTCGCCGCCCGCGCCAGGGCGCTCGGTGCCTCCGTCCTCTGCCTCCAGAGCAATCACGAAGGCGAACTCGTCACCTGGATTCAGGAAGCGCGGACGATGGCGGCCGGCGTCGTCATCAACGCCGGCGCCTATTCGCATACCTCGATCGCGATCCACGATGCGCTGGCGATGCTCGATATCCCCGTCGTCGAGGTTCACATCTCGAATATCTACAAGCGCGAAAGCTTCCGGCATCACTCCGTGATCTCCTCCGTCGCGAAGGGCCTCATCTGCGGCCTCGGTGTGAAGGGATATGAGCTTGCCCTCGAGGCGATCCTCGCCGACATTTCAAAATAGGATTCCGACATTGGCCACACCACGCCAGCCGGCACCCAAAGCACCAGCCAAAGCACAAGAAAGTAACGCAAGCGAGATGAGCAAAGCAGGCGTCGATCAGGAATTGATCCGGCAGTTGGCCGCTCTCCTGAAGGAGACCGACCTCAGCGAAATCGAAATCGAGACCGGCTCGTTGAAGCTGCGTGTCGCCCGGCAGGTGAACCAGGTGACGGTTCCCGTCGCCGCGCCGGTCGCCGTTGCGGCGGCACCCGCTGCCGCTCCGGTAGCGGCGCCCACCGATGCCTCGCATCCGGGCGCCCTGACCTCGCCCATGGTCGGCACGGCCTATCTCGCCGCCGAGCCGGGCGCGGCTCCCTTCGTCACCGTCGGCTCGAAGGTCAGCGCCGGACAGACCGTCCTCATCATCGAGGCAATGAAGACCATGAACCACATTCCGGCGCAGCGCGCGGGAACGGTGACCAAGATTCTCGTCGACGATGGCCAGCCGGTCGAGTTCGGCGAGCCGCTCGTCATCATCGAATAGGCCGGACGTGTTCGAAAAAGTCCTCATCGCGAACCGCGGCGAGATCGCGCTCCGCATCCATCGTGCCTGCCGCGAAATGGGCATCAGAACGGTCGCCGTCCACTCGACCGCCGATGCCGACGCCATGCATGTGCGTCTCGCCAATGAAAGCGTCTGCATCGGCCCGGCGCCGGCGAGCGAGAGCTATCTGAATATCCCTGCGATCATTTCGGCCTGCGAGATCACCGGCGCCGACGCGGTCCATCCGGGTTACGGCTTTCTCTCCGAGAACGCCCGCTTCGCCGACATTCTCGCTGCCCATGGCATCACCTTCATCGGTCCGAGCGGCGATCACATCCGCCTGATGGGCGACAAAATTCAGGCGAAGGTCACGGCGAAGTCGCTCGGCATTCCCTGCGTTCCGGGTTCCGACGGCGCCATCACCTCCGACGAGCAGGCCTACAAGGTCGCCGACGAAACGGGCTATCCCGTGCTCGTGAAGGCGGCCGCCGGCGGCGGCGGGCGCGGCATGAAGGTCGCCCGCTCGCGCGACGAGCTTTCGGGCGCACTCTCCACCGCGCGCGCCGAGGCGAAAGCCGCTTTCGGCGACGACGCGCTGTACATGGAAAAATACCTCGGCCAGCCGCGCCACATCGAGATGCAGATCATCGCCGATGCGCATGGCAACGTCGCCCATCTGGGCGAGCGCGACTGCTCGCTGCAACGCCGCCACCAGAAGGTGCTGGAGGAATGTCCCTCCCCCGCTCTCAACGCCGAACAGCGCCAGAAGATTGGCGACATTGTCCGCAACGCCATCGGCAAACTCGGCTATCTCGGCGTCGGCACGATCGAATTTCTCTATGAGAACGGCGAGTTCTATTTCATCGAAATGAACACGCGCCTTCAGGTCGAACATCCGATCACCGAAGCCGTTACCGGCATCGACATCGTGCGCGAACAGATTCGCATCGCTGCCGGTCTCGAAATGAGCTTCACCCAGGACGACGTGACGTTCTCCGGGCACGCCATCGAATGCCGCATCAACGCCGAGGATGCGAGGACCTTCACGCCCTCGCCCGGCACGATCAAGGGCTTCCATACGCCCGGCGGTCTCGGTGTGCGCGTCGACTCGGCGGCCTATTCCGGCTATCGCATTCCGCCCTATTACGACAGCCTCATCGGCAAGCTGATCGTCCATGGCCGCAATCGCAACGAATGCCTGATGCGCCTGCG
>NZ_DATKFR010000049.1:0-8844 GCF_035511255.1 Parvibaculum sp. | reverse complement strand
TTCGAGGCGCGGCTCGGCATCGCGCGGCACGTGCTGGCCGACAGGTTGAAGAAGCTGGTCGAAGCCGGCGTGCTGGCGAAGCTCGCCTATCAAGAGCGTCCGCGCCGCGAGGAATATCGCCTGACCGAAAAGGGCCTCGACCTCTACCCCGCGATCCTCGCTCTGGTGCAATGGGGCGACCGGCACATGGCCGGCCCCGAGGGCGCGCCGCTCCATCGCATCCACAAGCATTGCGGCAAGGTCATGGAAGGCCGGATGGTCTGCTCGGAATGCGGCGAACCCGTCGCGGCGCGTGATCTTCGCGTGGAGCCAGGGCCCGGCGCGAGCGAGGACCTGCTCGCCGCGATCCGCTGAGCGTCAGCTTTTTACGGACGTCGCCTCGACCGGATCGCGTGCGAAATTATTGGCGATGAAGCTCACGATCACGAGCTGGAAGAAGTGGAAGAGCATCAGCGGCGCGATGATGAGGCCGAGCGCGGGATTTGCGCCGAACATCACTTTCGACAGAGGTACGCCCGTCGCCAGCGATTTCTTCGACGCGCAGAAAAGGCAGGCGATCTTGTCCTCGCGATTGAAGCCGAAGAACTTCGCCGGAATTTTCATCAGCTCGTAGATGATGAAAAAGAGCGTAATGACGCCCGCGATCATCAGCGCCAGCAGCGAGAGGTCGTGCGCGCTCCATATGCCGGCTTCGATCGAGTCGCAGAAGGAATTGTAGACGATCGCGAGAATGACTACCCGGTCGATAATCTTGAGCCAGGCGCCGTTGCGCTTGGCCCATTCGGCGAGCCAGCGATGCGCGATCTGGCCGAGCGCGGTCGGCACCAGCACGAGCAGCACGACTTTCAGGATCACGCTTTCGAGCGGCAGCGAGTGGCCGGTCGTGCGCATGTACCAGGCCATCAGGATCGGCGTCAGGAAAACGCCGAGAAAGGCCGAGAGCGTCGCGTTGAAGATCGCGACCGGCACATTGCCGCGGGCGAGCGAGGTCATCGCGACGGAAGAGGAGACCGTGCTCGGCAATGCTGCGAGATAGAAGAAGCCGAGCCAGACCTCCGGCGGAAAAAGGTCTCTCGCGAAAAATCCCGCCGCCAGCACGACGACCGGAAAAAGCACGAAGGTCGAAAGCTGCACCGCGATATGGACTTTCCACTTCGCGAAGCCCTCGCGCATCTTCTCCGGCGCAAGCGTCAGCCCGTAGAGAAAGAAGACGATGGTGAGGCCGTAGCTCGCCACCCATTCGACATGGAGCGGGCTGCCGGTGACGCCGGGCGCGGGCCAGAGGGCGGCTGCAGCGACGACGACGACGAGGGCGACCAGAAACCAGTCGAGACCGAACTTTTTCAACATGTCTTCCGCGCGCCTTCCGTCGATCGTGGACGAGCGACCTTATAGCCCGTCGAAGAGCGCCGTCGAAAGATAGCGTTCGGCGAAAGATGGGATGATCGCGACGATAATCTTGCCATTCATCTCCGGCCGGGTGCCGACTTCGAGCGCGGCCGCGATGGCGGCGCCCGACGAGATGCCGCAGGGAATGCCTTCCATTCGCGCTGCCTTGCGCGCCGTCTCGAAGGCGGTCTCGTTGCCGATGGTGACGACCTCGTCGATCAGCGTCTTGTCGAGATTGCCGGGCACGAAGCCTGCGCCGATGCCCTGGATCTTGTGCGGGCCGGGCTGGCCGCCGGAGAGGACGGGGCTGTCCTCCGGCTCGACCGCGATCATCCGGACGCCGGGCTTGCGCGCCTTCAGCACCGAGCCGACGCCCGTGAACGTGCCGCCCGTGCCGACGCCGGAAATGACCGCGTCGACCTTGCCCTCCGTGTCGTTCCAGATTTCCTCGGCGGTGGTGCGCTTGTGGATTTCCGGATTCGCCGGGTTGTCGAATTGCTGCGGCGAGACGGAGTTCGGATATTGCCGCATCAGCTCCTCGGCGCGGGCGAGCGCGCCCTTCATGCCCTTTTCGGCCGGCGTCAACTCGATCTGCGCGCCGAGCAGCGCCAGCATCTTGCGCCGCTCAATCGACATGCTTTCCGGCATGCAGAGAATGAGCTTGTAGCCCTTGGCAGCGCAGACGAAGGCGAGCGCGATGCCGGTATTGCCGGAGGTCGGCTCGATGATGACGGTATCGGGTCTGATCTTGCCCTGCAATTCCAGCGCCTCGATCATCGCGACGCCGATGCGGTCCTTGACGCTCGCCAGCGGATTGAAGAATTCGAGCTTCAGCAGAATGTCGGCGACGGCGCCCGCCTCCTTCGCCATGCGGTTGAGCCGTACAAGCGGCGTATCGCCGATCGTGTCGATGATGCTGTCATAGATGCGGCCGCGACCCGGAACCTTGTTTGTCATGCTCGCCTCCTTGCTGTGATCTTCAGATCGTGAAATCAGCTGCCGGAGCAGCGTTGGTGTCCGTTGCGCTCTCGGCGCGGCGGCAGAGGTCGTCCACGGTGATCTTGTCGAGCCGCTCCATCAGGTCGCGCTGCACGTCTTCCCAAAGCGGCGCGATGACGCGCTCGCCGAGTTCGGAAGGTCCGGTCGTCACGGGATCGTCGGCCGACTCCATCGCGCCGACGACGCGCACCACCTCGCCGACCGTGATGCGCCGCCGCTCGCGGGCGAGCCGGTAGCCGCCGCGCGGACCGCGCACACCCTTCAGAATGCCCGCATGAACGAGTTGCTGCATCACCTGTTCGAGGTAACGCTGCGGAATGCCCTGGCGTTTCGTGATTTCCTTCGACTGCACGGGATCGGGCCGTGCATTGATCGCGACATCGACCACCGCTTCGAGCGCAAGCCAGGTTTTCTTGGACAGGCGTAGCATCCGGCCGTTTCTCCTAGTTGCCTCGGGCGCCGACGCCGGTCGAGCCGAAGCCGCCCGCGCCGCGTACCGTTTCATCGAGCGTTTCGACTTCGGCGAGAAGGCCCTGCGTCACCGGGGCGATCACCATCTGCGCGATGCGCGTACCGCGCGTGACGACAAAAGGTTCGGCGCCGAGATTGATCAGGATGACCTTCACCTCGCCCCGATAATCGCAATCGATCGTCCCCGGCGAGTTGAGCACCGTCACGCCATTCTTGGCGGCAAGGCCGGAGCGGGGCCGGACCTGCGCCTCGAAACCCTGCGGCAGGGCGATCGCGAGCCCCGTCGGCACCAGCGCCCGGGCGCCCGGCGCGAGCGTCAGCGGCTCGGCGTCGGGCACGGCGGCAAGAAGATCCATGCCGGCGGCGCCTTCGGTCTCGTAGCGCGGAAGCGCGAGCCCCGCGCCATGCGCCAGCCGCTGCACGTTGACGTGAACGGTCTTCGTCATGGCTCAGGAATCCTTTTTCGTGAAATGGGCGAGGATGCGCCGCGCCAGCCGCTCGGCGACTGCCTGCTTCGGCAGCAGCGGCCAGTCCTCCTGGCCGTCTGCGGTGATCAGATGAACCGTATTGAGTTCGCCGCCCATCACCCCGGTCTCCGGCGACACGTCATTGGCGACGATCCAGTCGCAGCCCTTGCGCGCGCGCTTGGCGACCGCGTGCTCGACGACTTTCTCGGTCTCGGCGGCAAAGCCGACCACGAGCGACGGACGGTTCTTCGTCAGCCGCGACAGCGTGGCGAGAATGTCCGGGTTCTCGACCAGCTTGAGATCCGGTGCTTGTGCCCCAGGCTCTTTCTTGATTTTCTGCGTGGCATCCACATCGACGCGCCAGTCGGCGACGGCCGCCGCGCAGACCGCGACATCGACGGGCAGCGACGCTTCGCAGGCGGCGAGCATGTCCCGTGCCGTCTCGACATTGTGGACGGTGACGCCGGGCGGCGGCGGCAGATTGGTCGGACCGGAAACGAGGATCGTCTCCGCGCCGAGACGTTGCAGGGCGGTGGCGATCGCATAACCCTGCTTGCCGGACGAACGGTTGGCGAGATAGCGCACCGGATCGATCGGCTCATGGGTGGGGCCGGAAGTGACGAGCGCACGAATGCCCTTGAGCGGCAATTCGCCGGCAAAGGCGTTCTCGGAAAAATGCTGCTCGATCGCGGCGATGATTTCGGCGGGCTCGGCCATGCGGCCATAGCCGAATTCATTGCAGGCCATCGGGCCTTCATTCGGCCCCACGATCTCAATACCGTCGGCCATCAGCCGTTCGAGGTTGCGCTGCGTCGCGCGATGCGTCCACATGCGCACATTCATCGCCGGCGCGATCAGCACCGGCTTGTCGGTCGCGAGCAGTGTCGTCGTGGCGAGATCGTCGGCAAGCCCCGCCGCCATCTTGGCCATCAGGTCCGCCGTCGCCGGCGCGACGACGAGCAGGTCGGCCTCGCGCGACAATTCGATATGGCCGATTTCGGCCTCGCGGGTGAGATCGAACAGCGACTGGAACACGGCCTGCTCGCTCAGCGTCGCGACCGAAAGCGGTGTCACGAATTGCGCCGCCGCCTCTGTCAGGATCGCGCGCACGCTCGCGCCCTTGCCGCGCAGCCTCCGGATCAGCTCGAGGCATTTATAGGCCGCGATCCCGCCGCCGATGATGAGCAGGATGCGACGGTTCTGGAGCACATTGTCACTCACGAGAACGAAAACTCCGGCTGAGGGCAGGAATGCCCCGGCGATGCCCGACAGTGAAGGGGAATATAGGGTTCTACGCTGTAAATGTGGAGATAAATTATTTCTCCCATGTCGGGCGGTAAATATTCCCGGCCATGACGCCTGGGACCAGACGTCTCAGAAAATCCTGAGCAAGAGCAGGACGGCGACCGCGCCCGCAAGCGCCCAGACCAGGGCGGGTGCATAGGCGCGCCTGTTCTGCGCCCGGGCCAGCGCCTCGGTGGAGGCCGGATGGAGCTTCAGCCCTTCCTCGTCGATGCTCTCGGAAAAGAGCCGTGCGGTACGCTCCGCCCGGTCGAGCAATTCCGGCAGATGGCCGACGATGCGGCCGAGTTCGCGCGCGCCGGCCGCCGCCTCCTCGAGCCGCGTCTCGGGCGCCAGTCGCTCGATCATCCAGGATTTCAGCACCGGTTCGGCGCTGTCCCAGATGTTGTGATCGGGATCGAAATTCCGCGCCACGCCCTCGATCACCACCATCGTCTTCTGCAGCAGGATGAGTTCCGGCCGCGTCTTCATCTCGAATTGTTCGGTCACCTGAAAGAGCTGCGCGAGGAGCCGTCCCATCGAGACGTCGCGCGCGGGACGGCCGAAGATCGGCTCGCCGATCGCCCGCAACGCCTGCGCGAAGGTGTCGACGCTCTTGGTATAGGGCACATAGCCCGCCTCGAAATGCATCTCGGCGACGCGGCGGTAATCGCGCTGCACGAAGCCGTAGAGGATTTCCGCCATCATCCGCCGCTGCGTCGCGTCGAGCCGGCCCATGATGCCGAAATCGACGGCGACCAGCGTGCCGTCCGCGTCGACGAAGAGATTGCCCTGATGCATGTCGGCATGGAAAAAGCCGTCGCGCAGCGCATGGGTCAGAAAGGACTGGATGACCTGCCGCCCGAGCTTCTTCATGTCGTGACCGGCGGCGACGAGCGCCGGCACGTCGGAGGCGGGAATGCCGTCGATCCATTCGAGCGTCAGCACGTGGCGCGCGGTGAGTTCCCAGTCGACGGCGGGAACGCGAAAGCCTGTATCCTTCGCGACGTTTTCCGCCATCTCCGACATCGCCGCCGCCTCGAGCCGGAAATCCATCTCGAGTTTCACGCTGTCGGCGAGCGTCTGCACGGTCTCTATGGGCCTGAGCCGCCGCGCCGGCGGATAGACGCGGTCGACGACCTCGGCGATCCAGAAGAAGCTGTCGAGATCGCGCGCGAAGCTCGCCTCGATGCCGGGTCGCAACACTTTCACGGCCACGTCGCGGCCGGTCTCGTGCGTTGCGTCAGCCAGCGTCATGTCAGGATGCGTGCGCGCTTTGTGGACCTGCGCGATCGAGGCGGCCGCGACGGGTTCGCTCAGCGACGTGAACAGTTCCTCGACGGGCCGCTCGAATTCTTCCTCGATGATCGCGCGGGCTTGCGCCATCGGGAAAGGTGGCAGCTTGTCCTGCAGCCGCGTGAGGTCTGTCGCGAGGTCCGCGCCGATGATGTCGGGCCGCGTCGCCAGAAACTGTCCGAGCTTGATGTAGGAAGGCCCGAGCTTTTCGAGCGCGGTGGCGAGGCGCGTCGCGGGTTCGGCGCCGCCGGCCTCGGGCGCCGCCTCTTCCCAGGGCAGGCGAAGCTTTGCCGCGGCAAGAAGAAAGAGGACGATCCCCGGCATCTCGCCGCGCAGTTCCAGCGGGAACAATGCGTCGTGCCGCGCCAGCACGCGGCCGGCGCGGATGAGACGCGTGAGATTGCGGACCGCGCGGATCATGCGCTAGAGCCGCCAACCGGAATGCATCGCGGCGACGCCGCCGGTCACGTTCCGGTATTGTACGCGCGCGAAGCCGGCGGCTTCGATCATCGCCTTGAAACGCGCCTGCGGCGGAAAGCGGCGAATGCTCTCGACGAGATATTGATAGGGCTCGCCGTCGCCGGTCACCCATTTCCCCATCTGCGGGATCGCGCTGAAGGAATAGGCGTCGTAGATCGCGTCGAGACCGGGGACGGCGACTTGCGAGAATTCGAGGCAGAGAAAGCGACCGCCGGGCTTCAGCACGCGATAGGCGTCGGCCAGCGCCTGCTCTATATGCGTGACGTTGCGGATGCCGAAGGCGATCGTATAGGCGTCGAAACTGCGGTCGGGAAAGGGCAGCCTCTCCGCATCGCCGCAGACGAATTCGACGCGGGGCCCGTGCGCCTGCGCCTCGGCGCGGGCCTGGCCGACGCCGAGCATATGCGGATTGATGTCGCAGACCGTGACATGCGTGTTCAGGCCCGCCCGGTCGAGAATGCGAAAGGCGATGTCGCCCGTGCCGCCGGCGACGTCGATATGGTTGAAGACCCGGTCGCCGCGCGGCGGATTGAGCCAGTCGATCAGCGCCTGCTTCCAGGCGCGGTGAAGCCCGCCCGACATCAGGTCGTTCATCAGGTCGTAGCGCGAGGCCACATGCTCGAACACGTCGTGAACGAGCTTTGCCTTCTCGCCCTCTGCGACCGTCTTGAATCCGAAATGCGTCGTCGCCCCGCCCTCGGGCGCGGTCTCTTCTTGGCGGATATTCGTCGTCTTGCTCATCGGGCGGACCATAGCCTAGGGGCCGCAAGGGCGCTACTTTCGCCGTCGTCATTCGCAAGGGACAAAATGCCCGAACTGCCCGAAGTCGAAACCGTCCGCCGCGGCCTTGCGCCCGCGCTTGAGGGCCGCCGCGTCCGGCTGGCGACCCAGCGACGGCCGGACCTGCGTTATCCCCTGCCGGAGCGTTTCGCCGAGCGGCTGACCGGGCGGCGTATCGAGCGGCTCGACCGCCGGGCGAAATACATTCTTGCCCGCCTCGAAGGCGAAGAGGTGCTGCTGATCCATCTCGGCATGTCGGGCCGCTTCACGATCCATCCGCCGGCGGGCGGCAGGCTGGCGCCCGGCGAATTCCATCATGCTGCGCCGGGCGATGGCGCCGGCCTCGGCACGCATGACCACGTCATCCTCGACATGGAGGATGGTACCCGCATCGTCTATGCCGATCACCGCCGCTTCGGCTTCATGGATCTGATCGCCGAAGCCGATCTCGACGCCAATCCCCATCTCGCGGCGCTTGGCCCCGAACCTCTCGGCAACGAATTCTCGGCGGACGTTCTGTCGGAGCGGCTGAAGGGCCGTCGCGCCCCGATCAAGGCGGCGCTTCTCGATCAGCGCACCGTGGCGGGCCTCGGCAATATCTATGTCTGCGAGGCGCTCTACCGCGCCGGCATCTCGCCCAATCGCCTGGCTGCGAGTGTCGCCGGCCCGCAGCGTTCCGAGCGCCTTGTGCGCGCCATCCGCGACGTGCTGAACGACGCAATCGCCGCCGGCGGCTCGACGCTGCGCGATTACGCGCAGACCGATGGCGAACTCGGCTATTTCCAGCATTCTTTCGCCGTCTACGACCGCGACGGCGCGGCCTGTTCAAAGACCGGCTGCGGCGGTACGGTGAGGCGGATCGTACAATCCGGCCGCTCGACCTATTATTGCTCGGCCTGCCAGAGGTGAGCGGGCGGCATGAAGGGATCGCGTGAGGGGGATCGAATGTCGATGATGACGCGTCTCGCGGCCCCGGTCGCCGTGGCGGGGCTCGCGCTCTTTTCCGTGCCGGGCGGCGCTTCTGCCGCGGAGCAGGCAAGCGGCTATCTCGACGCCGTCGAGGACATGCCGTTGATGGAAGGCCTGCATGAAACCGGCGATGGCGGCGTGGTCTTCGACAAGCCCAACGGCCGCATCATCCGCTCGGTCGCGACGGGCAAGGTAGCGCCGGAAGCGGTGCGCCGCTTCTACGCGGACGCCCTGCCGCAACTCGGCTGGACACGGGCCAAGAAGCTCGAACTCATCAGAAATCTTCTGGTTTTCCGCCGGGAGGGAGAGCGCCTGGAAATTCAGACCGTTCCCGAAACGGGCGGGATGACGGAAGTGCGCTTCTCGATCGAGCCTGAATAGAGCCTGCCGGTCCGTCCCAATTCGTTAATTTTCCTGCTGGAACGGCGTTTTCCGGCCCCTCCGGCGCGGTTGACGCGAGGGGCCCCGCCCGCGTATAACGCGCGCCTCGAAAGAGCGGTGCCGTGCTTGACGTGCAGGGCCGCTTTTTCAAAGGCGCGAGGCCCCTTTGGCCGGAACTTTGTCACCGGAATTTCGGTGTCTCGCGATCCGTATGAAATTTTACGTTGGCATCGCGCGATGTCCGGCGAGACAAGGGTTCGAAGACGATGGCGAATACTCCCTCCGCAAAAAAGGCAATCCGCAAGATCGCGGCGCGCACCGAGGTCAACAA
>NZ_DATKFR010000048.1:0-3834 GCF_035511255.1 Parvibaculum sp. | reverse complement strand
GGATGCGCGTTTTCTTATCGTCGGCGCAGGCCCCGAAGTTGCCAGGCATGCCGGCTTCAGTGCCGACGATCCGCGCATACGCTATCTGGGTCACAGGCCGGATGCGCTCGATCTTTATGCGGTGATGGATTGTCTCGTCGTTCCGTCGCGCGAAGAACCTTTTGGGCCCGTCGCCATCGAGGCGATGCGCGCCGGTTGCCGGCTGATCGTCCACAACAGCCACGGCCTTGCTGACATTGCCGCCACGAATCCCGAGATCGACGCCATCGACACGACGAACCCCGACGAGTTGGTCGCCGCGCTGGAACGCGCTTACCGGTTGCGCGGCATCGCCCCGCGTTACGACATGACGCTCTATGCGCCGGATGCACGCGTGGCCGACGTCGAGGCTTTCTATCGCGACCTTTTGAAGGCGCGAACCAAGGCACGTCGAAAAGCAATGCCGTGAAGCGCCCCGCTTCCCGGAAATTTGCGTAGAACCGGTCGTCATCTGAAGGAGAAACGAAGGACACGGCGCGCAGTCGTTCCGCGGCGCAGGTGTGCGCCGTCCATCCGGAGCGGCCATGTTTCGCGGGAGGGAGTGCCGCAAACCGGACGGCGGATACAGGCAGATTGCTCCTTGTGGCTAACCGGTGACGGCATTTCGATCCGTCATGAATTGAACTCGGGGGAGAAACGTCGACCCGCGCAGAAATAGATGGACTAATTGGTGTACGTCATATTAAAAAGGCACCGGGTTGTGACATGGAGGGTGTAACAAATGATGGGGGCAGTCGTCATAGCGGTCTGCACGCGCGACAGGCCGGTCTCTCTCGGTCGTTGTCTGGCGTCTCTCGCCGAACTGAGACTTTCCTCCTCCCTGTCGTTGAAACTTCTGATCGTCGACAACGGGATGTCGCTCGAAGGGTCGACGGGCATTCTCGACGCGATGAAGAGCCGGCTTGCGGGTCTGTCGCCGGAACTCCTGCATGAACCCAGACCCGGTATCCCCATTGCGCGCAACAGGGCGCTCGAATTCGCCCGGGCGTCGAATGCCGACGCGGTGATCTTTCTCGACGACGACCAGACCGTCGCACCGGACTGGGCGGTGACGCTCTGCCGCGTCCAGCAGGAGGAGGGCTGCGACGCGGTCAAATGCGAAGTGCGCTGGATATTCGAACCGCCGCAGAAATTTCAGGAGTTCTTCCGCCGGATGTCGGGCGGGCCGTCCTCGTTACGTGAACGATACGCGTCCTACAATGTGGCGACCAACGGCGTTCTGATCTCGAAGCGCCTGTGGGGAGATTGGGGGCTTCGCTTCAATGAGAATTTTGCTCTCACCGGCGGCACGGACGTGGAATTCTTCGCGCGCGCCTGGCGGCAGGGCGCGGTGCTGTTCCATACATCGGAAACCTTCGCCACCGAATTCTGTGACGCGGACAAACAGACGGTGTCCTGGCTCGCTCGTCGGGCCTTCCGCATCGGAAATATGGAAGCGCTGATGCGTTTAGGTGGAGAAACGCGAATGCAATGCTTCGGCAAGGGACTCTGGTGGATTCCGTACAACGCCGTCATTGCCGCCTTGAGATTGCCGAGGCCCTACGCCTCACTAAAACACCTCCTGAAAATGGCGAGGGGCGCAGGATTGGTCTTGGGTGCTCTCGGCATTCGCTGGGAAGAATATCGCAAAGTCGTGGGAAGCTGATAGGCGGAAGAACGACGGCCAGGCGGCTCAGGAGTTAGGGGAGGGCGCGCTGCGGAATGACTTTTGCCAGAGATCGGTCAGCACCGTCTTGTGAATCCGAATATCCGATTTTTTTGCCTGTTCGAATCCGCGCTCGCGAAGTTCATCGGAGAAAGGCTGGCTGACGATCTTCCGCACGTCCTCCACGCTGTCGAAGACGAAGCCCGCATTGCCGATGAACTCCCGCAGATCCGGCCGAACATTGGCGACGCAGACGCCGACGCCGGAGGCTTGGGCTTCCGCAAGGGCCAGAGGCCAGCCCAGCGATTTCAGGACATGATCGCCGGTGTAGACCATCCATCGATGCTTTTTGTATTCGGCCGGCATATTGCGGGGCTGCACCGGCGGGACGATCGTCACAGGATTGCTGGCGGCTTCATTGTAGTTGCGGATATCGTCGACGTAATAGCCCAACGCGTAGAGGTTGAAGCGGCGGTCCGGCATGGAGGCGGCGAGGTCGACGAAGTCGGTCATCTTTTTCTTCGGAATACAGGCTCCGACATTCATGATCGCATCGCCATTGGGGCTGCGATCATGGAAAAGATCGAAATCCATCACCGGAAAACAATCGTGGATTTTTGAGGTCCGTACGCCGGCCGCTTCCAGCAGCGGGCGCTGGAAGGGAAAGAGAAGCACGCCGAGACAATGCGGCGAATTGAACGTCGTCGACGCGTGCTCCTTATAGGACACCCAGAATTCAGGCTTTCCTCGAAGCTTCCGCCTTATTCGCTTGAAGAAAGAGTATCGCGAGGGGGGCGAAAGAACGTCGAAAGAATGACCCCTGATCGTGAACGGAACTCCGAGACGTCGGGAAAGCTTCAGCATCAAGGGGCCATGAAGCACATAGTGAGAATGCAGGACGTCCGGCCTGAATTCCTGCGCGATCTCGACGATCCGGTTGAATCGTTTTGTCACGTAAGCCTTGTGATCCGTCTCGATCGGAATGTCGGGCTCTTCGAGCGCCACCACCCGGATGTCGTAGTCCTGCTCGAGCGCGATGATCTCATTCAGAATGTAGGTCTGCGAAATCTGCGGGAACTCGTGGACAACATATAGAACCCGGCGTTTCATGATTGTCAGTCTCCCCCAACCCGTGCTGCCCGCGCGATATGGAATATGCAGGTCGGCGATCGGCACTGTAGAGGAAGACGATGCCAGCTCAAAACCCGAACATGTGATCGAGGCAGAAGCTCTTCTCGCCGTTGACGAGGCCGTGGAAGCCGAAGAGGCGGCAGGTCGTGTCGCGGACGATGACATAGCCCGCGCCGCCCATGCTTTCGCGTTCTTCCTTCGAGAACATCTCGCTGAGACGCCAGAAGCGCGAGCCGCCGCAGGCGATCTCGATGGGCTTCTCGGCGATGGGCTTGCCTTCCGCGTCATGCAGGATGAGGAGCGTCGAGCTCTTCGCGTGCCACGGCGTCGAGGCCGGATAGATCAGGTGGCAGATCGTATCGAGGCCGGCGCCCTGAACCTCGTTGCCGATGCGCAGGAAGAGGCGCGTGGTCAGCCCCGGCGGCTTGTTGGTGTAGGATTGGGGCTCGTCCTTGTAGATGACGGCGGTGTTGTAGATATGCGCGCCGAAGATCGTCTCGGCGCGGTGGCCGCTCGACTTCTGTTCGAAGCGGCCGAGCGCATGGAGCCAGCCGTCGCCTTCGCCGCCCTCGCGGAAGTCGTAGAGAAATTCGACATGGCCGTAGCCTGAGGGGAGCTTCAGGCTCTCGTTCGCGATCCACTTTTCGACGTCGATCTCGACGCTGTCGCGGCGCTGGATGCGGCCGAGATAGCGCGATGCGACGCGCGATCCGTCGGCGTCGATCAGTTCGGCGCGGATCGGCAGCTCGTGCTGCTCGGTCGCCATCGGCGTCGGCAGCATGACGCTCGCGAACTCGGCGCGCGGCAGCACGGGCAACGGCATGATGTAGCCCTTGCCCATGACGTCCGTCAGCGAGGCAAGCGCCGGGTTCGGCTTCAGATCCGTGCGTTCGACATTGGCGTGCGCGATGCGGCGCTGGCCTTGCGCGCGCTTCACTTCGTAGCGCGGCCGCACGAAATAGCGGCCCGCGACGATCTCGACCTGATCGGGCCATTTCGCCTGCGGCAGAAGATCGTCG